>JABMPE010000459.1 GCA_013203845.1 Rhodopirellula sp.
CTCCGAACCCGGACAAGAAACCGTTGGGGGATCCCAACATCCGGCAACTCACACCTGCCGAAGAGAAAAAACTCAATGATCCAAAGCACCTCGGAACTGCTGCCTGAAATCCGTCACGGCGTTGCCACGTAGGGCGTCTGCCAGATTTGGATTGCATGGTGTTTCTGCGGATCGTCCTGCGACTTGAAGCAGAGCAACTCGCCCGCTTCGAACAGAGCAAGGCCGCTACAGATGATCGGTGTATCGACCTGCTGTCTGATCAGGTTGTACGGAAGCAGCACGTACGTTCCGGATTCGCGGTTGTAGAAAACGTAGAGATAGTCTTCGCCGTTCGGTGCCGTGACGACTCGTTCGAAAAGCGTGTCCTGCAAATTGTTGTCGAACGTCTTGTGCTCGCCGGTCTGCAGATAGTAGCCGTTCGAAAAGATCAGCCCGTGATCATCGGGCAGCAGCACGCAGGCATCTTTGATCGAATCCAGGCGTCGTGCCTGTTGCAGCTTTTCGTTGAAGATGATGTACCGGAAATCCGATTCCTGGTACGGTCGAATCTTCAGCAGAATGATGTTGCCGATGATGGCGTAGTAAATTTCCGCGTCGTCGAGCGTCTGATCTTTGTTGTCGACATCTTCCGCGTAAATCCCTTCGCCAGTCGACGTGTTATCTTCGATCTTGATGGTGAGATCGCCGCCGACAGTTTCGACAAAAACGCGATTCTCAATCGAAATATGCGGATGCTCGCCGGACTGGTGGAGGTCGCGATGCGTGCGTTGCCACTCGAAGCCGTGCTGCTGAGGAAAACTGAATTCGTGGTCGCTGCGGTTTCCGGCGTACCGCAACGAAGTCTGCTCCTCGATCACCCATTTGAAGGTCTTGATCTCGCTGACTTTTTTGCCCACGCGGAACACCATGTAAAGGTGCGGACCGCGAACGGCAAACTTCGCAAAGACAGCGTTTTTGTAATATCGAAAGAGATCTTTGACGTTTTTTTCAAACTGCGGATCGCTGATCAGATCGAGCGACTCGGCATGAAATGCCTGCTCGTCATAACGGTAAATCGCAAAGACATCGTGCAGCTCCGTTTCAGACTTCAGTCCAAAGTGAACGTTGTAGCCCAGCAGGATTCGATTGCCGATCGCCAGCAGATCCCGAGCGATGCAGTTGTGCTCGGTCGTGATTCGTTCGGTACTCAGCAGCGCGGTGTCGATCGAGCCAAAGACCGCTTTGCGAGCCTCGTTCAATTGTTCGAGTCGCGATTGCAGTTCTTTGCCGCTGTTTGTCAGCCGGTTCCGTATGATCTCGTACGTGCTGCTTTCGAGACCAACCGACGGTCCATCGCTCCGGGCGGAGCTGTCAGGTTGTTCTTGAGCCATCGTGGAAGTATCCCGTCATCGCATGCGGATCGTGGCAACTCCTCGTCGAAACGCAGGAACAACGCAACGTCGTTGTCGCGCTGCTAATTAGATTCCTGACGCCACGTTATGCGTCGGTCACGCCTGACGAACCACCTGCCAGCGATGCGATTTTTCGAGTCGCCAACGATGATCCCGCCACAGAGTCGAGCATCCGAGTCAGCTCTGATTGCGTCTCGTCCGTGTCGGCAACGGTCAGCAGTTTCGCAATCAGAGCAGTCACCGACAGGTCTTTCACGTCTTCGAAACTCATGTTGAACTGGCCGACAAAGCCCGTCAGCTTGTTCCGGAAGTAGTCGGGATCGCCGTTGAAGAAGGTCTGTTTGATGTCGGTCACGGTTTCGCTGTTATGGACAAACCGATCGACGGCCTTGCCGGCTTTGATGGAACCGACGATCTGATCGAAGAACGTTGACTCCCCGCCGACAATGTCGATGCGAGCCGTCTTCAACGCTTCGCCGACGATGCCGGCTTGAGCTTCCGCAATATCCTTCTGTGTGTGAATCGCGGCGATCTCGATTTCCTTGTCCTTGTTCAGTCGAAGTTTGAATTCCTCGTGCTCTCTGCCGACGCCGTCAAACAGCTTCATGGCTTCGGCCTTCTCCTGAATGCCGTTGGCTTCTGACGTAAACTTCAGCTGCATGACCGCCGCTTCTGCCGCGCCTTCCTTCTCGATACCAATCGCTCGGGCTTCCTGCCCTTTCGCTTCGGCTACGGCTTTCTTCTGCAGCACGTTTGCTTCGGCGGTGCCGGTACGCTCGATCGCGTCGGCTTTGGCGACCATGACTTCGGCATCGGCAAGACCGATGGCAGCGTGGTCCGCCGCTTTGGCTTCGGCCAGCATTTTCGTGGCCTGAGTATCCTTCTCAGCCGAGGCACGTCGGGCTTCGGCTTCGACCACGACCTGCTCGGCTGTCAGGTCTGCCGCCGCCTTCGAGGCTTCAGCAGCTTTGACCTGCTTCACGAGTAACTCCTGAGCGTTCTTTTCCGCGTGTGTGATGGCGACTGTCTTTGCTCGATCCGCGCCCATGAACGCTTCGGTATTCTTGATACGTTCCTGTTCTTCCACGACGGCTCGTTCGACCGCGACACGTTCGCGGATGACTTCCTGAATATTCTTCTTTTCGATCTCGATCGCTTTTTCTTTTTCGATGGAGGCCAGACCAACGATCCGCTCGCGTTCGGTCACTTCAAGTTCGCGATCACGTGTGACACGTTCCAGCTCGACGCCGTCGGTCCGTTCTTTACTGCGCTGCGCGACCAGGACCTGGCGCTCTTTATTCTGCTCCTGAACAGCGATGTCTTCTGAAGCACGAATGCGTGCAGTTTCCGACTTGAGTCGCTCTTCTTCCTGAATTCGAGCGGCTTCCGCATTCTCTCTGGCGGTAATCGAAGCAATCTCGCGTTTCTGCTTTTCGACGGCTTCGACCCGCTGCTTTTCCAGTTCCAGGATTGCTTCCTGAGCTTCGACATCCTGCTTCTTAAGCGTCTTTTCCTTTTCGCGAGTGAACTGGTTTTCCTGGACCTTTTCCAGGGCAGTCAACTGTGTGATCTTCTTGATACCTTCGGCATCCAGGATGTTGTTCGGGTTCAGGTGTTCCAGCGGAGTCTGTTCCAGATAGTCGATCGCGCAGTCATCAAGGACGTACCCGTTCAGGTCCGTGCCGATGACTCGCAGAATCTGTTCTTTGAACTGGTCCCGCTCGGTGTAGAGCTTTACGAATTCGAAGTTCTTGCCGACAGTCTTCAACGCTTCAGAGAACTTGGCTTCGAAGAGTTCTTCGAGCTTGTTCTGCTCGGATGCACGTCGCGGTCCGATCGTTTCGGCGACGGTCTTGATGTCTTCCGGCTGATTGTTCACGCGGATAAAAAACGTGACTTTGATGTCCGCCCGCATGTTGTCCTGACAGATCAGGCCGTCTTCGCCATCGCGGGCGATCAACACCCGTTTGACGGACAGGTCCATCATGTGTGCTTCCTGAATCAGCGGGATGACAATCATGCCGCGACCGGTGATTGTGGTCAGTCCGCCGACACCGGTCCGGACAATGGCTTCTTCCGGTCCCGGCTTGCGATAGAACCTCGAAAACGCGGTCAGGAAACCGGCGAACAGCACCAGCAGTACGAGCCCTCCAAAGAAGAAGACCATGAGCTGCTGCTCATCCATTCCGAACATTTCAAATGCCAGCATTGTTACGCTCCACTATCAGCCCGCTTGATGAGGTAAACATTCTGCTCGCGATGGAAGCCAACGATCACCGCTTCGTCGCCACGAGTCAGGCCTGATTCCTCGGCTCGAACTCGCAACTTGAGAGGGGCTCCGTCCGTCGAAAATTCCGCTTCGCCGAATGCTTCAGTCACTTCGCTGGTGGTCACCTTGCAGATCCCACCGATCAGGTCTTTGGCCAGGTTCACTTCCTTCGGTTCAAAGCGACCTCGCAACGGTTGAGTCAAACATTTCGTGAGAAAGACCGCGATTCCCGAGTCCCGCAGAATCGCCAGTCCGTCTGCCGCCAGTTCCAGATTCGCATGAGGCGTCGGACTGTTAATCAACCGGGACGCCATCCAGCCGGTCAAAGCGAAAATGCTCACCCACAGCATCGTCGGCACACTGCCAATGTTCAGCCACTTCAGCGGGATGAAGCCCACCTGAAGAATTGAAGAATCGAAGTCAGCGTCGAGATCGATGTCCAGGTCAAAGTCGAGCACATCCATGTCGAGGGCGCCCAGCATGACCAGGCACCAGTACGCGCAAACCAGAATCAACAGGATCGTGGCCGGAAAAGACGGCCACGCAAAACAGCCTTCGATAAACTGAATCACGGACGTTTCTCCTGCCTGATTTCCATCCCGATGTCACGACAACGAAAACCAGAAAACAACGCGTCACGAAATGTTCGATAACGAGCCGTTCCCAGTTCGGACTTGAAAGAATCACGTCAAACGTGAATTCAGGCTGCCTCCGATGCAACGTGACAATCCGTCGATTTTGTCGAGCGTTGCAAATATGCGGTGCAATCCGCGCCGCGAAGCCCGTCAACGGCGATTCCGGCCTGGGAGATCACAAGTAATTCACAACCCGCCAGGATAAATGACCTGGCGCGATTACAACGGTTGTGAAACGGGCTCGCTTCCCTGGGAAATGGTGACGCGGCTTCCGGTCGACAACTGGCCGAGCTCCTGCAGTTTTCCGTCCGGCCAGCGAATCGTCAGCGAGTCGACCTGTTCAGCGTTTCCGAGTCCAATCACCATCCGGGCTGGCTGCTGTCCAAGACAGCCGTTTGCTGAAAACAGATCGCGGACAATTGTTTTCGAGCCAACCGTAGCGATCACGCGCGCACCGATCGCCGCCGCTTGACCACCGCGATGCTGCAGAGTGAGTTCGATGCTGTTTCCCTGCGGAATTCGGTTCAGAAAGAGCCGAATTGGCCCTCCGCCCACAGAACCAACCAGCAAATCCTGCGCACCGTCATTATTGAAATCACCAGCGATTACGGAACGCGAGTCGGAATCCAGATTTGCTCCAGATGCAAACGACGCATCGATGAATTCTTTGCCGCGCGCATTGATGAAGACACGGTTCTCTTCGTAAGCGCTGAGATTTTCTCCAAGAGCCGGTAAGTGAAAGGGGTTCTCAACCCACAACTCTCCCGCATCGACATCAAGCCTGCCCAGCACTTCATGCGATTGAGAACGGTCCAAAGGCTGTGACACGACAGCCCGCCAGTAGCACGTTCAGCCGTCGGGCTTACGACGATCGAAACTCATGAAGCCGGTCGACGCGTAGATATCGAGCCAGCCATCGTTGTCGAGGTCGACAAAGGTGGGCGCGTACGCCCAGCCGACCGCGTTGATCCCCAGCTTTTCACTCAGCTCCTGATAGGAACTGGAAGCGTCGTTTCTGCTGTAAAGACGGTTGCCCGCACAGGAACCCTGGATCTGCTGGAAAACGCCGTCCGGATAATCGCCAGCAGCAACGTGCGCGATTATCCGTCGGCCCATCTTGGAATACATATTGGCGACATAAATTTCGGTGTGTCCATCGTTGTCGATGTCCCCCGCGGCGACTCCCATACTTGTCGAAAAATCGGCGGTTCCAGTCGTCTCAGAAATGTCTTCGAAAGTTCCGTCGCCCCGATTTCTGAAATGCACATTCTTTCCGAAGTCGTTCGCAACGTAGAGGTCCGGCCAGTGATCGTCGTCATGAAAATGCCAGACGGCGGCGAACGAGTTTCTCGCACCTCCGCCACAACCCGACGTGGCCGTAACGTTGACGAAGCGACCATCGCCCTGATTCTGCCACAGAGCGTTTTCAGCACCGGACATTGAGTCGCCGACCCACGGTTCCGGTTTGGAACTGCTCGAAGCTGCGGTCGCGTGCTGATAAAGGATGTAGAGATCGAGGTCGCCATCGCCGTCATAGTCGGCCACCACGCCGCCCATGGGATGATGTCCGATTTCCAGCTGCGACTGAGCGGTAACGTTGGTGAACTGCTGCCCTGCTTCGTTGTGGTAAAGCTGGTCGCCCATCAGCAAATCCGGAAAACCATCCGCGTCGTAATCAATCCACAAGGCCATGTTGACGAGATGTGAGTCGTCGACCGCCCAGCTTTTAACGCCAACTTCGGGTGCGACGTCTCGATAAGTCTCATCCGCCTCGTGGTGCAGCAGCAGCGGCCTGCCAACGAACGAAGCCACGGCAATGTCGAGAAACCCGTCGCGGTCGAAATCATCAGCCGCCATCTGACGCCAGTACTGGCGCGCGTCCGCCGGGCTGACGGTCCAGTTATCGATCAACGGCAACGCGTCAAGATTGCTGGTGACGCTGACTTCTTCCATCAGCTTCCGCGGCGATGACCGGACATTTTCAGAGTCAAAGTGCCACTCGTGAACAAGAGCGTCCGAGCGAATTCCGGCATCGTCTGAGAATGCCAGGACGGCGGAACTGTGTACTTCAATGGTGGTCAGGCTCGAATTCTTTGCCGTCCCGTTGAGCGTCATGAGAAAGTGTGCTGACCACAGGTTGTCGGAATCCGACGTTCGGTAGAGCTTGAGGACGCGAAAGTTTGTCTTCGTCGTTTCAGCCAGCCTCCCGGCCAGTCGTTTATGAGCATCAACGAAGCCAGCAACGTCAACGGAGACAATTTCGGATCGGTCCGCTGTTCGAGACGACTGCTGGATGCCGGTTGTCTCAACGAGCGTCGCCACGGAGTCGTCCTTGAAGACCGAGCCGGAAAACGAATCCATCAGCCGACTTTCCAGAGCCTTCCACTGGCCGTTTCCGATCGCCCTGGCCAGTGGTTTGCCGAAGAACGTTTCCAGCTCAAAGGCGAAATGCTCGACCGCCCAAATCTGCTTCTGCTTCTCCTTTGCCAGCTCGGCTTTGCTGATGTCGACAGAAATCGCGTCCTCAACAGGCTCAGCCAGGGGCCCGACCAGAATCACCGCGACGGCGACGGCCAGCAAAAATCCAGCGACAACGTACCCCACGCGTCGCTTAAGCGATGCGGAAGACGCTGTGGAAGAATTGCTCTCGTGGTCACTCATCATGATCTCATCAGATTCAGAACTCACCCGTTACGACAGCTTTGCTGCGGACGAAGAATGTTGAATAGTACGGCTAACGGGGAACACGAATCCAATGATCGGTAAACCCTAAATTCTCCGTTGACTGCTGTTTCGGCATGTGACACGGCAGGCAATTACTCGACATTGGTCGGGAAGTACACTCCGCCGCCTGTCCGTCATCGGAACCGTGACATCCAAGACACTTCTCCCGATAGAACTGAGGATCCCGGCTGGCGGGACGGTGAGGATCGTGACACGTGAGGCAATCCAGACGGCTGTCAAACGAAGGTTCGCCGTTCACCACAGCCTGTTGCTTGAAGCAGGCACTCATCACCAGTCCTACAGAGGCGAATCGAGCCAGCACGGGCCGTTGAGGATCCAGTTCAGCTTCTGTTAGCTGGTCGGCTCGTCGGTGACACTCGCCGCAACGATTAACGGATTCGAGTGGCGACAGCTCTGACCATCGTTCGATGGAAAGCGGCCCGTCTTCAACACTCGCCATGTGGACTCTGCCGCCAGGATGACATCGATCGCAACCCACGCCAAGGATGATCTGAGATTCATCAATCCGCCCGTTATGGTTGGGAAGATGGGTCACGTGACACTCGAAGCAGTCCATCGTGACGACATGATCTTCATGTTGAAAGACCTCATAGAGGCCCTGCGTTTCAAGTGAGGCAACTTCAAGACCGGGCGTCGCGGCCAGCTCATCAGTCGGGTACCACGAAACGCGATGCTGCAGGCTTTCAGATCGTCCGTCTGGATTCGTTAACACACTGACCGGCGTCTGTGCGTGTTGTCCCGACCCGAAGATCCAGCCAACTCGAAGTGGACCTGGTAACGCCGCTGATTCCAGCCAGAGAGCGTCGTCACGACTTTCGTATCGAACGGTGGGACCGCCTTCGGCAAACGAAAACTCCTTACCGGCAAAATGCTCACGAACTTCTGGCGAACTGGCTCGTGTCAGAGTCAGTCGATGCGGAGCTGTGGCGAAGGTTTCGCAGACATCGGGATGGCACTCGGCACACTGGTTCATGGTTGGCGGCAGCACCGCACTGAAGACTTTCCGCGAGGGAAGAGGCGCTGTCGGAAATCTTTTCGTTACGCCAAATGCGACAACGCAGGTCAGGACGACCAGCGTCACCAGGCTGACGAAGCGAAAAGTATGAACGTTAGAGTGAAGTGAGGACATTTCGACCAACAATCGATAATCGGCTTTCAGGAAATTTCGTGATCAGCGTCTGATAAGCACTGATGCTCTCGCCTGGTCGTCCCGCCTCGAACAACAACTGGGCTCGGGCATAAACCAGTTCCGGCTGTTCGTCCGTCAGCAGTTCGATCGCGCGATCGGTCTCGCCAGCGGCGAACGCTCTGACAGCCGTTTGGATTTTTCCCGTCACTGTTCGATCCGGCATCAATGGTGGATTCAACGCTTCCGCAACCAGATGCCCAGCATCGGAATTGGTGCTGGTTTCCTGAAAAGCAATCGCGCGCAACAGGCTGCTTTGTCCCAACGCCAGCCGCTCGCTGTAACCAAGTTCCAGCTGAGATCGTGCGAACTCATCGCGAGCGACCTGGCGGTTTCCATTTCGAAGCACGGGACTCAGTACGCGCAAAGCGGCGACGTTCAGATGCATTGCACGAAACGTTTCTGCCAAACGCAGGTCAGCCTCGAATGTGGGATTTCCCGTGAGCAATCCGACGAGGTCACAATGGGCTTCGTCGCCAGTTGCGGAGACGGGATCGTAACTCCACACGCTCTGGTCAAAATGCTCTCGCAGTTGCAGAATTCTGGCGATCTGAGGTGAGCAAGCCGGGTCGCCAGCAACTCCGAAAACGAGACTGGCTCCACTCAATGACAAAGGCTTCCAGATGGTTGGCTCCAACGCTCTGATTAAGTCGGTGTCGTCGGAGGGAACGATCAGCAGCGTCGTCGTGCGTTCTTTGAGCGTCAACCACCAGCCCCCCCAGCTGTCGTCTTCACGTCGATGGGGAATCTGCCAGCCGGTTGAGAGTTCCTGATTCAAGAGAACATTCTGACGGAGTCGACCATTCAGTAAGGCATGTCGTGGCGTATCGAATGGTTTTGCTCCCTCCGGTTTGAACCAGCACAACAGTCCCGCTTCGCGAATTCCGACACAATGAGCACTGCCAGTTGTTCGAACATCCTGTACGGACTCCACAAATTCAACTCCGCTGATCGACGGATCAATCCCCCACCCCGCGCGGCTGATGCTTTCGGGCCAACTTCCGACTGCCGCAGCAGCGACCAGCAAAACCGCTCCCGCAGGCAGTATTTTCCCGGCGAATTCTGCCAGGAGTCTGTTCTTGAATACTTGAAGTGCGGGAACCTGGTCGGCCTGCAATTGTCGAAGCAGAAGCAGTGTCATCCAGATTGAGCCTGGCGCGAGATTTGATTGAGATGACCACGCCAGCAGCTGAATCACACAGCAGGTCAACACCGTACTTACCGACAGGCGTGATTGCAGCAAGACAAAAAACAGCGCGAGTGAAAGAGCGACAAACGCCAGACACTCGGGATTGTGAATCGTCAACGCAAGCGGGCTCCACGGTGTTGACTGCAGCACTGACGCGCTGGTGGTCAACAGGGGCACCAAGAGTCTGATCGAGTCCCAAAGCGTTGCCACTCCGCGAGGTGTCACGCAACACGCGACGACCATCAGCATGACGATCCTGCCCCCCCTTCGCGGCGTGAAGAGTGACGGCGACGACTGTGATCGGACAAGCATCGCGCTCACGGCCACGAAAATTCCCAGCACGCACAACGGCGCGATATTCGCCCAGACGGACATCGCGATCAGTAACAGCACGAGACAGCGTCGTGACGGGCGATTCTGTAACTGATCAACCAGCGACCAGACGAGTGTGACGCCCAGCGTGTCAAACAGAAGCGGAGTTGGCTCCCACGCCTGACGAGCCGCAAGCAGCGCCAGCAACACGACGGCAAGACTGACCGCATTTCGGCGTGGTGCTTGCCTGAAAAGCAGGTCAAGCCCCACCACTGACGCCGCCAGAAGTTTCAGCCCCATCAACGCCGCGATTCCGCCCAGCGAGAAAAGTGCATAGATCGGCATCCCTCCCAGCCAGTCGGCACTTGCGGTTGTTTCGCCAGCCAGCAGTACCTGTGCTGGAGCCAGGGTTCCGTCCACAACAACTCGACCACGACTCAGTTGCCACCAGAAATCGTGTGTGCTGATCGGGTGCAAAGCGATCAGCGTTGCGATCGCCAGCAGGGCGATACAGCATCGCCGCTCGTTGGCGACTTCCGCCCTGCTTTCATGACTGATTCTCGAACGCGGCATGTTTCAATCAGGCAGAAAGCGTCAGAGCTGACAACGCAGCTGCGACCGGAGATCGTCTGGAAGAACCGACGTTGCCGGGCATCGTCAGCACAGTCTGCCGTTATAACGGATTCAGTACCGATAGGCACTTTTCAGACACCATTCAGCAACCGAGAGACGACGGAAGGATGTCGACGTGGCGGCCAGACGCTGTGTCTGCTTCTGGCGGTTGCGGTGCCGTCCAGCACGTTATAGTTCGGTTACATTTCCCAACTGAGAGTCTTGTTGGCGATGTTGTTTCCGGAAAGGCTCGTCTTCTCTTAACGATTGCTCTGCGATGGCCTCACCGCACCACTATTCCTCGCTGAAATTTCTGTCGAGCACAAGCATCCTCGGGCTGAGTATTCTGTTGTCGCTCCTGTGCAACGGCTCCGAGTCTGGTGAAGTCTCATTGCAGTTTGAAGATGTTTCGAAGCAGGCGGGAATCAACTTTCAGCATTATTCCCCGCTCACTCCCGAGCGTCACCTGCACTTGTTTATGGGATCGGGAGCCGCCTGGCTGGATTATGATCGCGACGGCTGGCCTGACCTGTACTTCGGGCAGGGGCAGGCGTGGAACGACGACGGTCAGAAGTCGCCGCCCAGCAACCGCTTCCTGTCAAACACCGGTGACGGAACTTTTCGCGACGTGACGGTGAATGCGAATTTGGTCAATGTCGACTATTCAATGGGTGTGGCGGTTGGCGACTTTGACAACGATGGATTCGCAGACATCTACGTCAGCAGCTACGGACTGAACCGACTCTATCACAACAATGGAGACGGGTCGTTCTCGGAAATTGCTACGAGTCGGCGTCTTGATGACGATCGATTTGGCGCAAGCTGTACCTGGGCAGACATCGACGGCGATGGCAACCTGGGTCTCTTCGTGACCAACTATCTGAAGCTCGACAAAAACGATTACCCGCTTTGCAGGCGCTCGGAATCTGGCCACACGTACTACTCCGGTTGCCATCCGAGATACCAGAAACACGAATACGACATCCTCTTCCGAAACAAGGGTGATGGAACGTTCGCGGATATCTCGAAAGATGCTGGTCTGCTGTCCGAGCCCGCTCGCTGTGGGCTGGGAGTTGTTGCCACAGACCTCGATAACGACGGCGACGTTGATTTTTACGTGGCGAATGACACCGTCCATAACCAGCTATGGATCAACGATGGCCATGGCAAATTTACTGACGAAGCATTGCTGACCGGCGTCGCAGTCAATCGAATTGGAATCGCTGAAGCAGGCATGGGCGTGGCCACTGGCGATGTGGATGGTGACGGGCTGTCGGATCTGTTCGTCACGAACTACTTCAACGAATCGAACACGCTGTACCGCAACGAGGGCTTTGCGTTTACTGACGTCACTTCTGAATACGGCCTTGCCGCGCCGAGCCAAATGCGGCTGGCATTTGGCGCGTCTCTGTTTGACATCGACAACGACGGCTGGCTGGATCTTTTCGTGGCCAACGGACACGTAAATACTGACCATCAGGATCCGGGTCGAAACGAGCCGTTCGCGCAACTGCCTCAGCTCTTTCACAACCAGAACGGTCGACGGTTTCGTGACGTGTCCGCTCAGGGCGGCGATTACTTCAAACGTCACTTAGTCGGACGCGCGTCGTGCGTGGCCGATTTCGATCGAGACGGGCGTCTCGATCTTGCCGTTCAACACCTGAACGGTCCTGCGTCGTTGCTCCGTAACAACACGACGCCGACCGGGCACGTTGTTCAGTTAGAATTAGTTGGAACAAAGAGTGCACGCGATGGCAACAACGCTGTTGTTCGCGTCGTGGTCGGGGGTCGTCAGATCATGAGAGCTGTTGTCGGAAGCTCCAGCTACCTGTCCAGCAGCGACATCCGGTTGGTGATTGGCATCGGTGAATATGAAATCGCCGATTCGATTGAAGTACGGTGGCCAGGTGGCCGCAGGGAGTCGTGGCGTTCTGTTCCGACTGCCAGCGTCCAGCGTCTGATTGAAGGAACGGGCAGCAGCGACGACTGAGTCTCTGGCCCCGTTTACAGCGTCATCGTCGCGGTGAACGGCACGATCTGTTCAGGAATTCCGAATGAGCAAAACTATTCTTTATACAGCCAGCGTCGTTCTGCTGGCCGGAATCGTCTATTCGATCGCCGCATGGAATTCACCCACGCTTATTGAAACGGCAGAAAAGTCACTGGCTGCCGGAGACAACGAAGCGGCCATCCGAGCATTTCGATTGCACCTCGTTCGCTTTCCGGAAGCTACTGACATTCGCCTGAAACTGGCGGGGCTGATGGCGAGTACGGGTCCCGCCGAAGCCGTTGAACATTTGCGACTAATACCAGAGGGGGACTCCAGCTACGACGACGCCCTGCGCCAGATTGCTGTCATCTGTCTGCAGGCCGATCAACACCAGGCAGCGGAAGAAGCACTGCTTCGTCTGGAAGTTTGTGATGCCAACGACTTTGCCGTTCAGTTGTCACTCGCCGAGTTGTACTTCCATCAGGAAAACTACAAGAGCGCGTTGCCTCGCGCTGTCCACGCAGCAACTTTGCAGCCCGACCGCGCGGAGACATGGCTGCTGGTTGCGGAAATTCGTGATGGGTTACGGCAGAAGCCGGAAATGATCGCCCCGCTGCAAAAAGCAATCGAGCTGGCTCCGGACCTGTACGAGGCTCATCTGAATCTGGCCTACGCTTATCATGCAGCCGGGCAGTTAGACGAAGCGGCGCACGAAGCTCGCTGGTGTCTGAAACGAAACCCGAAAGAAGTCTTTGCTTACAGAATTCTCGCATCAGTGGCGAGGAACGAAGGGCAATTTGAAGAAGCCGCGACACAGATCGAAAAAGCGTTGGCGCTGGCGCCACGAGACGTCGACTGCCGCATCCTGGAAGCCGACCTGCTGCTGTACCATCGGAAACCGGACGAAGCGTATCGACGACTGAAAGAGCTTCACGACGAGCACAAAGAAACTTACCGATACCTGGGTTCACTCGCCCGAGCGGCGGCGGCGGCCGGGCACCTCGACGAAGCCCGCCAGCTTCATGTGGCCCTCGACAATCTACGGTCAGAAGCGAACAGAATGATTCCCCACGTCACTCCTGAACGCCTTTCCCAGGAATGACCGTACGAACTTTCGGATCGGACTCCGTGAGCTGTATGTGTGAATTGACCGGAACGTCGCTGAAGACCTGCTTCTCACCAGAAGGCCATCGCACGATCAGTTGGTCAATCATCGTGGCATCGCCAAGTCCGAAGTTAACCGCCGCAGGGCCTTGCGACAGAAAACTGACTCCTGGATAAAGTTCTCGGTACAACGTTTTTCCATTCACGATGCACTCAATTTTGCTGCCGATCCCAAGACTGTTGCTGCGACTGCCTCGCAGTGAAACCCGTAGCCAGTTGGAATCGGGAAACAGGTTTTCAAAGACAAGCAACGGGCCGCCACCGGCCTGACGGACCAGCAGTTCCGGCATCCCGTCACCCGTGATGTCAAACGAAATAACGGAACGACCATCGCCAGTGCTGTCTGCGCCGGTCAACGCGGAGATGTCAAAGAATTCCCCGTCGCCAGCATTCAGATGAATTCCATTTCGCTCATAGGCGCTCAGGTTTTCGCCGCTGGCTGGAAACAGCCAGGGACTTGGTACCCAGAATTCCCCATGATCATGGTCCAGCTCACGCAGGGCGGGAGTCTGGCTTCGAGCGTCGAATGGCTGTGACACGACAGCCAGCCACACACAACGTCACCCGTCGGGCTTGTGCGGCGAAACACTTTGAAACCCTGCCGGCGAATAAAGATCTTCAAGTCCGTCGCCATTCAGGTCAACGTAAGCAACTCCGTAGGTCCATCCGATATCGTGAATGCCTGCCTGCTGTCCGATACGGTCAAAGGTACCGTCGCCGCGATTCCGATACAGCTCGTTGCCGCTGACGAAATCTCTCATCTGAGCATCGACGTCGGCGTTGTAAATTCCTTTCCGCAGATTTCCGACGACTCGCTGTCCAGCTTTCGAATACATGTTTGCGATATAGGGATCGCCAAATCCGTCGTTGTTGAAGTCGCTGATGGCGATTCCCATTGAGAAACCGCCGTAACCTTCCGGAACTGTTCCTCGGCGAAATGTTCCGTCACCATTGTTGAGGAAATAGTCGTTCGGTCCGAGTTCGCAGGCGGTCATGACATCCGGATTATCGTCGCCGTTTGCGTCGAACCATGCGGCCCCCAATGTCGGAGAACCATTTCCTCTGGTTCCCGATTTCTCCGTGACGTTTTCAAACTGCCAGTTACCGCGGTTGCGCCAAAGCTGATTGAAGCTCATGTCGCTGCGACCAATCCAGCGGTGGGCCGTATGCTCTTCTGCTTCTAACCCGACGACATAGAGGTCCATCCGACCATCCCGGTCGAAATCAACAACTGAGTAATTGTTCGATCGCGGATGCAGTACCAGATTGTGCTCCAGCAGGTCGAGCTGGACGAATTTCTTCCCACCGTCGTTGCGGTACAACTGCCTTGCAAGAATCAGGTCCTCGTAGCCATCGCCGTCGAAATCCGCAAAGACTGCTCCCCGTGATTTCGTCTTCGGAAGTCCGACCTGTGCGGTGACGTCTGAGAATTTGCCATCGTCATCACCGTGGTAAAGTGAAGCCCCTCGCTTGTCGGTCACCAGAATGTCGACTCGCCCGTCCTTGTCGTAATCGCAGGCGTAAAGACCACCTGTGAGGAACGGCCTTGGAACGCCTGCTTCAAGATTCCAGTTATCATGAAGCGACGAAACGTCAATTCCAGTTTCCGCCGTCATGTCCCGCATCAATAGTTTGTCTGTGGCTGCGTCGTTGGCGACGTACATTTCGCAACCGAGCATCCATTCGTGTTGGTCCGGCAACTCATCAGTGATGCCACTGACACGGCAACGAAGTTCGACGACGCGACTGCCAATTCCACCGTCGACTCTTTGTCCCGTGAGAATCAGTTTGAACGTTCCTGCCCATGCCCCGTCGAGCTTCCCGTAGGTTTCGGGGCTCATCTGCATGACCTTCACGCCGGTAGAATTCAGACTGCTGAACTCTTCGCGATACTCCAGCAGTGTCTGGACAAACTGATCCCGATTGCAGACCTGCAACTCGTCACGTTCTTCGTGCCAGTTGCGAAATGTTGCGAAGGAATACGAACTGGCTGTTCCTCCATCCTTGCGAAACGACTTCCCGACGAACGCAGGGTGGAAGAACGACTTCAAAGAATCAGAGTTTCCGTCCTTCAACGCCGCCGCAATCTTTGGAAACGCGAGGTCACCAAGAACGAAGCCACCCAGGTGTTCCACGTCCTGAAGGTACTTTGCATCCTCTGTCGACATGACCGCAACCGGCGCCATATCCAGGGACTCGGTATCATCAGACTGCGAAGGCGAGAAGACAACAGCCGCGACAACACCTGCCGCGACAAGCAGTCCAGCGGCGATCCCCCGAGCCCTACGACCAGTGTGTGACTGTCCCACTGAAGACGAATTCTTTAAGTCGTCTGAATGAGGTTCTTGCGCGGTCACGGCATGATCTCCGCACAGTTCAACGGGTTATTGGCGCTCAACGGGTTAGTGGCTGAGATGTCGCGACATAAGCTGTGTTGCGTGGCGTCACTCAGCGTTGAGTCCTGAATCTGGTGAATCGAAGACGAGCATCTTGAGAAACAACTAAGGAATGCGTCGAAAAAAACTTCCCGAAAGTCGAATCAGGTGAGTCTACCGTGAGAAATCGGGAAGTTATTCTGAACAAGATCCTCATCACCAGTATCTCATGACATTGAGATATCCAGTAGCTCTTCAACAAGAGCCTACTTAACGGGATCTGTTTGTCGAACGGCCGCAAGACTTTCCTGGGCCGCCTTGTATGCGTCCTGAATTGAACCGGCACCGGCTCCGGCAGCAACCAAATCCTGAAATTTCTTTGCGGCATCGTCTTTGGCCTGTTTCCGAGCATCCGTCGCAAATTCTTCCGGGACGTCTGTTGAAGCAAATGCATCGACAGTTGCTTTGAACTCAGGTTTCGAAACTTCCCTCTTCACGGTGTTCCAGTCACCCATCTCAGCACCCATTAACATGGATCGCATATCTTCCGACGATAGTTTGTCCAGCTCTGGCCACTGAGGAGACTTGAGTTCCGTCTGGGGAGTCGCACCGCCACCAGAACAGCCGACAGCCATAGCGAGGAGCACAAAGCAAAGAGTGTTTTTCATCCTGATGAATTCCTTCAACAAAGGTTATTCGCGACTAATCGCGACCGCTCAAATATTAGGAAATAAAAAAGGGAGCGTCAGGGCGACACTGCCGCTGACGCACCCTTGAACAATCTCAGTCGATTACCGAGCCCGATAAACTCCGACTCAGCGCGAACCAACGTCTGACCTTCAAATGGTTAACGCTATCAAAGCCTGCGAGTCGCAACACGAAAATGAACCCGAAAGGCGGAGATCAGAAATCCGTGCTGACGCTTTCAGAACCGGAACGAGTATGAGCGGCATTCCAGACAGTCAGATCGACGGTGTTTCCCGCAAATTTAACGGCACCATCCGCCATCAGTACGTGAACACCGCCGACGTGAGCACTGGACGCCGGACGGTATCCATTGTTGGCAGGCTCATCATTGTCATCCTGCCATGAAAACTGATCGTACTCCAGGATCCCGGTAGTGCCGTCCTCGATCTGCCAGTTTGGAGTTCGGCCTCCGGTGACACCACAGGTCCCTGTTGCGAACCAGCGATTGCAGCGAAACGGTGCGTTGATCTGAACCGGTCCACCACCAATCCGGACGCCGATCCTGCTGCGATAAACTTCAGCGACGGCGATCGTGTTGCTGGTCCCGTCTTTGATTGCATCAAGCTTGACTGTCGTACTTCCATTATTGTGCTGGTTAAACACCGCCTGTTCAGCCGATGTTGTCGCATTATTTGCATTATTTGTGGCCGAGATCACGGCAGCGTAGTTCGTTCCGGTTCCGCCATTAGCTCCGCCACCGGCACGTGGGTCGGTCTCGTCAGATGGACAAACATAAACCGGCATGATTTTACGGTTGATCTGGTCCCACGAGATCGGTGAATTCTTGCTGCAACTGGCCTGCACGTGGTCGTTTTCAAAATCAATCGTGGAGTACGCAGCAGCCTCATCCACGTACGGCAAAATCATGACTCGCCAGCTATAACCTCCCACGTTTTCCCAGGAGGTGCTGCCTTTGGGGCAATCGTTCCCGTTAGGGCCACCCCACGGCTTGAAGATCGGCAGGACACTTGCCGTGTCATGGTAGTTGTGCATGGCGACGCCAACGTTCTTCAGATTGGCTTTACACTGAGAACGTCGAGCGGCTTCGCGTGCCTGCTGAACGGCAGGCAGGAGCAAGGCCACAAGAATGGCGATAATCGCGATGACCACCAGTAGTTCGATCAGGGTGAAACCTAACGCTCTTCGGTAGTGCGGCACTCGGGGTTTACGCTTCAGCATGGCAGCCAGTCCTTTTGCGCAAGAGAACATAAGAATAAAGACGTTGAAAGAAGTTTCGAGAAACTCACTGCTTGAACGTCACAGACGTAACGTCAAGGGCTTCTCGTGAGGAGGGACATCAGGGGATCCAGTCAGGAGGGAAACGTCGTTAAGAACGGCGTAGCTAGTATCGAAACATAGTTCATGGAAAAACAGTCGCGAAGGCCACATTCTGTCTTTGAGTTCGAAAAAAACTCGACTTACGTCACCAGAATCAAAACATCAGTTTTCAGGGTTACAAGGACCAACGCTGCTTGATTCGGCGTCGATTTCGTCCTGGTCGAGCTTTCCGGGCTGATCACCGCGGATTCGTATCCAGTGGTCGTGAAAGTACACACCGGGGTGAATTTCAACCGCTGGCATGTGACATTCAATGCAGTTCTTTTGAGGCGAAACCGGACAGGAAGTTCCATCCTTCTGCGTGGTTAAAGAGTGACACGACAGACATTTGTTTTCATGCTCGGTAATGTTCTGGTTTGATGAATGCAAATGTGGGTCGTGACAGACAGAACACGACAAAATCTTGTCAGACTCAAGATAACACCGAGACTTCAGCAGCCCGATTGGCTGGAACCGTATTGTGCTGGGGTGGTAAGGGGAGATGCGGTCGCTTGAAACGTCTTCGGGCATCCGGTGACACTGTCCGCACAGTCGGATCTCGTCCAGCGCAGACCATTGCTTTGTAAACATTTGACCCAGGTGTCGAACATTCCGCGGCAACGCAGCCGACGAGCCAGAACGTTCTCGGATCATCCCTTCAACATGCCTGCTGCCTGGTCCGTGACAGTTTTCGCAGCCAACGTTCGGCAGCAGATTGATCACTTCTCCGCCGCTGATTTCACCGGTCGTCGTGTGGCAGCGGATGCATTTTTCAAGGGCGTCGCGACTTACGATATGACCAAAGTGATCGACCTCTTCGTTGATCGGGTAATCTTTCTGACCAGGAGTCAGGCCGAGTGTGCCGCCGGGAACCACCGTTCGGTCGGATGCTGTCGCCGAAAACAGACTGACACGATGTTCAATCCCGACTGCATCTCCACCCGGTCCTGGAATGAGTGTCAGAAACGTGAAGGCGTGCTGACCAGACCCCAGCGCGTACTGCAGAGGGAATGGCTCATCACCGAAGACCTCGGGAATGCGCACAGCCAGACCTTTCCCCTCCTTCTCATAACGCAGCGTCGTCTCGCGAATCGGATCGACGTAACTTTGTCCGTCCAGTTGTGAAGGAATCGGAGAATCTTCCATCACATGAAACGTTCGAGAATGGCCCGTAGTTTCGTAGTCGGCCGCCTTGTCAGCATGGCACTCGGCGCAGCGAGTCGTTCCCACAAATGTCGCGTCGCCGCCACGTGAAGCGGTTTCCACAGGTGGTTCATCCAGGGACAGCGTTTCGTAGGGATCCGGTCGCCACACTGTCAGCGAAACTCCCGCAGCCACTGCGAGGCCGACAAGAAGCAGAGACCACCTCGTCGCCGCCGTGAATTTTCCGGATTGGCGCAGCGTCACAGCGAGAACCTCATATTTCGTGGATTGCATCAATCGCCGGGAAGCCAGCCAGTCAGTTCTGCGGTAGAGCGGTTTCAGACTTTTTGCCCGAGGTCGGCGTGATGTCGGTTCGCTTTACGTCCTGGGTAGTAGGATTGTCGCTCGCGTCGGGTGCTTCCGGGCGAGCGACCAGATCCGAGTCGTCGTGGAAGCGGATGCCAGGTTCCAGATCGGGAGGGATGTCAGAAATCTCTTCGCCCGTCATTGCCATCAACCAGACTTTCGCCAGCGGGCGGAGCTGGCTTTCAGGAAAGTCTTCAATCAGCGCCTTCAAAGTTGCCGCCCCTTTGACACACTCACCGGCTTCGATGTCGCTCATGGCGCTGGTCCACTGAAGCAATGAGATCTCGACAGCCGTCTCCATCAGCGTTCGTGAGGTGATCAGTGTCTGAGTCGCCGGCCAGATGTTGGTGTCCCCCAGAAATTGGGGAGATGGCATGGCAAATGGCACCGTAGCCAGCATCGCGCGATGACTCGCTGACCGAAGCTGCTCGATACGTGTGTCACACCGTTTTGCAGCGCTGCGGTAGTCCCCCAGAGCCATTTCGAGCCAGCATGTCTGCAGAACGACGGTAAGAGGAATGGCGGCTTCGTTTCCCATTTGCTCGAACGTTGCAAACATCGCTCCGGCTTCTTCCAGTCGACCGGCCTCGGCCAGCAGAAGTGCCAGCTGAAGTTCTGCTGCCGGGTTGCCGGCGATGGCCAGTCGATCTTCTTCCAGCAGTTTCAGAGCTCGCACTGGACAGCCACCTTGATTCAGCGTGACTGCCATCTGAACTCGATCGAAGTCATCCTGCAGCATCGCTTCTTCAAGGCGAGTGTCGATCGTCTCCAGCCGGGGTGTAATCTGTTGCTTCGCCTGGTTGAGGCGACGAGCGGTCTGGAGCACCTGCTCGGTCAGTTCCGCATCCGGCAGGTCACGGATCACCGCCAGACTCCGTTCGATCATCTCTAAAGCCAGATCGGATCGCCCTTCTGGAGCCAGATCGGATCGTCCTGCAGCGAAGTAGAGTTCGGCCAGGCCAGCCAGAAGTTCCAGTCGCTCAGGATCGACGGCCAGTGCTTGCCGCATGGCATACAGCCGCTGGAAAAACCGTTGTTCTGTTGGCACGGTAAGCTGGTACTGCCCCATGATGCTGGCTTCAATCGAGTCCAGGATCCCGATCGCGTCTGCCTGAATTCGGAAGACCAGCGCGTTACTGGCCTCTTCACTGATGCCGGCAGCGGCATCGCGAAGTGTCAGTACGGCGAGCCCCAGCGCATCGCCTCGTTCCAGCGGCAGAGAGCCGTTGGCAGCAGCTGAGAGATATGCCAGTTCGTGCTGGGCTCGGTGTGTGTAATTCGAAACCGGCTGTGCCGGTAACGACAGAAACTGCTGATAACTTGATGCTGGACGAGGCCATTCGACTCGTGTCTGAAAATCCGGCTTCGTGCGGCAGTCTTTGAACGCGAGCTTTTGGAACAATCCCGTATTCAGAATCGATGAGTGATCTCCAGACGCCAGCTTCGTTCGCGAAAAGAACGCCGTCGACGCGCCCAGTTCGACCAGCTTCCAATCGGGTGACGCGACGAGGTCAAAGTAAGAGTTGTAATCAGGAGTGGCTCCCCACATTCGAGGCGTGACCAGGCTGACCTGATACTTGTCGAAGGGCTCCTGCCAGAGTTCTGTCTTGCCGCGCCAGGCGTCGGACTCTTTTCCTGGAACGTCCGAACCAGCGTTTGTCGCGGCTGGGACACTCGCACCTCTCCGCAACGCGTGACGCGCTTTGTTGTGAATCTTCAGAATATTTTCCTCGCCACCCGCAAAGATGCCAACCCGGCTGTCGACAAAAGTGGGGACACTATGCCAAAGCAGCATGTCGCTCTGGTCCAGGCGGAACGTGAAGATGTGGCCTTCCGGCAAGTGCTCGATCTCGTTCTTCGTGGCTTCGATCGTTGCCGCCAGATCTGGCGAAAATCCAAGTCCGACTCGACGACCGTCTGGTCCCATCAACCGACCACTGATCGCCAGAAACGCGATGCCCGCAAAACCGAGCACCGTGATGGCTCGACCGGCTCGTGACCACAGAACTTCCAGCGTCTCAATGGTGTATTCCTGCCGACAGTTGGCTCGGTACCAGTCCTGCCCGTTCAATCCGGCGACCACGCAAGCGACCAGCGCCAGCGTCCCCAGTTCGTGCGAACTCAGAACGGCCAGCCCCAGCGTCACAATAAAAATGCACAACAGGCCGACGTTCATGCGAGAGAAATTCATGATGCTGCTGACAACCGCAACCACCGCGATCGCGAGGGCTGCAATCGTGTACTGATTGAGATTCTTCCACACCGCAGCATCAAAGAGAGGGACCAGCTGAACTTCCTGCGGCAAGCTGATCCGCCCCGCGTACTCCGCCAGAGCCGGCAGTTCGACGCCGTAAAGCTGAATCGGCGATAGAATCGCGTGCCAGCCGAAAGGGTTAATCATCAGTGCGACGAAACCCGCGATCGTCGCTTTTGCCAGACCTTTCAGAGACGCATCGGCATGAAGTTCGCCTCGCCCCATTTTCTGAGCGATCGCCGTTCCTGCCAGGTAAGCCAGCAGGATCAGCCAGCCAATAAATGCTCGCGGATCGAGATTGCTCCACACCGCCAGAGAAGCGGCGAGACACCACAAGGTCGACTGCTTCCCGGTCTGTGACCAAACATGCAGACCACGAAGCATCCAGGCGACGCCGAGCAGCGTGATCAACTGCGGCAGCACTGTGAACTGCAGATTTGCCATCAACAGCGCGATGCCAATGCAAACCGAAGTCCACCAGGTCGGAGTGTTGTCCCGGCTGATTCCGTGCAGAAAGTAGAACGTGGCGCCGGCCAGCAGCGCCGTGAACAGACTCAGGCCAGTCGCTCCTCCCGCACCGTACACGCCGGCAATCATCAGGTCGAAGACCCAGCCGAGGTTGACCCAGGGACGCTCAGCAGCCGTGTAGGAAAACACGTCGTTGGCTGGTGGCAGAATCCCGTTGGACATCAGATGCTCGCCCGTGCGGATTCGCACCAGCGTGACCGTATCCGAGATGTGTCGGCACCCGAGTAGAAACGCGAGCAGGATGACCGCCCACCGCAACATGAAGTCGCCGCGAATCGCTTCGTCTTCGACAATCTCGGGCGATAGCGGCTCCCACTCGGGAAGATCGTCATCCGCTTCGCCGTCTGATTCGTCATCAACGGATTCGTTATCCAGTGACTCCGGGCCGTCGTCTGAGGACTCAGCTTCCGAGTCCCCAGCATCACCGTCCATCTCTGCGGCAACGTCGACGAGAGATTCACCAGGGACGTTTGCCTCGGTCTGTGCATCTGTGGTCGTTGGATTGTCGGCGGCGGTATTGCTGGAATCGGCGGCGGTGGAAACGTCGCTCGGAGTTGGCTCGGCGTCGTCCGCAGAAGCCGCTTCCTGGTTTTTGGGATCTGTCACAAAAGCCTCTGCGCAGTGGAGAAAGGGAGCATCAACCAATAACAACACAATGAAAACAGGAAGAGGAAGCCGTGCAGACTACGATTCCGGGCAGAGCAGAATCAACAACAGACGACGATTCATCGGGCGACGATGTTCACATCGGGTGGGTCCGTAGCAACTCGTTGCGTAATCGAAACATTCGGTCCGTCAACTTCAGCCATGACAGAAAGTAAATCTACAGAGTGACTGGCCAACAGGATGGCTGGCGTGCGAGCGTCAGCGAGTCCCCAGTCGCGGCTGAAATCTGCAGGCTTTCATGCACACGCCAGTCACAATTTTGATCAATTCTGAAGAGCCTACTTCAGAAACCCACTGCGTTGCTGGCAGTTCTTCGTGACCTCGTCGTTCAGGCTGTCGTCCAGTGCAAGAATCCGGCGTAACTCCGGGCTCAGCGAAGTTTGAACGGACTCAGACAGCAGTTCCCGCTGGTACTGCTGTTGCGGTTTGTCGCGTCGCGCGTAAAAGGCGTGTAGCGCCGTTCGTGGAAGGTCAGTGCGATTGGCGGTTCCGCCGTGCCAGGCGTGAGCGTTCATAACAACGACCGTTCCCGCCGCGCCGGTGACGATCTCTTCGTCAGGATGCGGTATCGAAGGATCATCGATCAAATCCTGCGGCAGCTGTTTCCAGCGATGCGAACCCGGTACCACTCGGATCGGACCATTCTGCGCCGTGAAGTCGTCGAGCATCCAGACCGAGTTACACACCCAGTAACCTTGATCGTCGGCGATGGCTCCCATGTCAGCGTGGAGCGGCTGACTGACTCCGTTGTTCGGATTGGCCGATCGAGCATTCAGGCTGCTGAGTTTAAACTCGGCCCCGAGCACCAGTTCGATGTAGCTGAGCAATCGAGGTTCTGCGACAACACGTTGAAAGACTTCGCCTTTGTTAACGAGATTGGCGAGCCGCCGACTGCCGATCTCGATCTTGAATTCCGAACCCGCCGCTGAACCTTCAATTTCGAACAGCCGCTCCGTCGCCTGCTGCAATTCGCTGAGCCAGTCAGCGTCGATGAACTCTTCAAGCACGACGAAGCCGCGTTCGTCCAGATCGCGTCTCGCCTGATTCAAGTCCGGAAGCGGCATTGCCATCACTCCACGCCACGCATGATTCTTAGTTGAGCAGGCTTCTGGCGACGACTTCGCGAGCGTCTTCGAAAAACGGCTGCCATTCGATTTCGGGACTTTCGTCGCGGAGGCAATTGCGGACGGCCTGCAGCGTGTTGCGGGCCATGTGCGGACATCGGTTACAGGCACATGTTTCGCCGGTCGACGTCATGATGCCGGGCACCGGAATGTACTTGTGCTGTGGTGCCGACTTTTCCAGCGGATGAATCATGTTGGCTTCGGTGGCGATCAGAAATGTCTGCGGCTCCGTCAGAGACATCACGTGTTTTCGCATGGCTTCGGTGCCGCCGATGAAGTCGCTGAGTTCAAGAATGTTCTGCGGGCATTCCGGATGCGCGAGCACCGCACAGCCTTCATTCCTGCGCTTCGCCGTGAGCAGATCCTGAATGCTGAAAACTTCATGGACCATGCACGAACCCGGCCACAGAATCATCGGTCGACCGGTCACTTCCGAAAGGTACCGACCCAGATGCTGGTCCGGTGCAAAGAGGATCTCTTTGCCTTCGGGAACTCGTTCAACAATTTCGCGAGCGTTTCCGCTGGTCACAATCCAGTCGCACAGCGACTTCACAGCTGCCGATGTATTGATGTAGGCCACCGTTTCGAAGTCTCGACCTTCAGCTCGCAGTTGATCCTGGAACTTTTTGAGATCTTCCGGCTGACAACTTTCGGCGAGCGAGCATCCCGCCAGCAGGTCCGGCAGCAGGACTCGCTTCTCGCGGTTCAGCATCTTGGCGGTTTCTGCCATGAAGTGAACACCGCTGAAGAGAATCGTCGACGTCGTCACCGTCGTGGCGTCGCGAGCCAGCTTCAGACTGTCTCCGACGAAATCGGCCACATCCTGAATTTCACCATCAACGTAGTAATGAGCCAGAATGCTGACGTCTTTGTCGCGTTTGAGCTGCTCAATTTCCTCGATCAGAGCAAATGGATCTTCTTCAATTTCAACCAGAACACCTGGTACACCAGCAGACATGACACAACTCCAGAATCTGGTCGCTAACAACCAGACAGAAACAGAACCTGAGGATTTCGGAAAAGTAAAACGGGGATTCGTCGCCGACAGTTCCAGCAAAGACCGGGTAGATCAGTCAGCAGTTCGGGCAAGGTACCCAAAAAAAATGGCGTCGCTACGATCCTCACCGATGGTCGACGGAACGCGAAGTCGCTGTACCTTTGACGTTCCGAGACTGTTTTGAACTCCAGATACGTCTTCTCCCGCGTAATTTACCCGCACTTCAGACAAATACCCGATGAAATCCGAAGTCGATTTTTCACGAGACGAACATTTCCAGCGGCTGCTGGCGAGAAAACCCTGCAGCCTGACGATGATCAATCTCGAAATCGCTCGTGACGCTTATCCGGACCTCGACTTCGCTGATACGCTCGACTGGTTCGACCTTCGCCGACAGGAACTGGCTGGCCATTTCCGAGGAATGCACAGCGAGCAGGAACAACTGGAAGTCCTCGCTCGGTTGATCTCGATGGATCACGAAGTTTCGGGGTCTGAAGCCGCCTACAGCACCGCCGACGGCAGCTTTCTGAATCGAGTCATCGAGACCGGCCAGGGCATCCCCATCAGTCTGTCGCTGCTTTACATGGAAGTGGCCAATCGTCTTGGTCTGATCCTGTCGGGTGTCTCATCGCCGATGCATTTTCTCACGATGGCAGAAACGGTCACCGGGCGAATTTTTCTGGATGGATATTCCAGCGGTCGATTAATGACTGAAGACGAAACCGTCGACTGGCTGTGTAATCTGACACAGATGAAACCGCACCAGATCAAGCGAAGTCTGGAGCCCGCCGACGAGCGAACAATTGTCGTCCGAATGTTGAATAACCTGCGTACGCTTTACGCGGGCAACGAAGACTGGGCATCCGCCTGGACCGTGCAGAACCGACTGGTTGCCATTAACCCGGCGAACTATCCAATGCGACGGGATCTGGCACTGATTGCGTTGAAGGCTCAACATTCAGCAACGGCCGCGAGGCTTTTAAAGTCGTTGCTCAATTCGTGTCCTGACGAAGACCGCGAGTTTCTGACCAGTCAACTTGAAGAAGCTCAGCGGGACATTCCCCGCTGGAACTGAGCGGCGAGTTTCTGACAGCACTTTCCGACGAAGGCGAACGACGACCGTGGCTCGCATCCTGATCGTCACTCCCGCGCCACGTGGCTCTCGCAACGGCAACCGAGTCACTGCCAACCGGTGGGCACGACTGCTGAAAGCCTGCGGCCACGAGGTAGCGATCCGTGAAGAGTTCACCGGGCAAAAATGCGACGCCTTGATCGCCTTTCATGCTCGCAAGAGCTCCGCATCCATCGACCGTTGCAACATCGAATCACCAGCCACTCCGATCGTGCTGCTGCTGACCGGAACGGATCTCTACGGCGATATTCATCAGATCCAGTCAGCTGCCACTTCGCTGGAACGAGCCAATCGCCTGGTACTGCTGCAGAGTCATGGAATCCGGGAACTGTCACCGCACCTGCAGTCCAGAGTGCGAGTGATCGTGCAATCGGCAGAGCCGCCCAGTCGTCCACCTCAGCCGTTGAAGACGGTCTTCGAAATCTGCGTCTCTGGACATTTGAGGCCGGTAAAAGATCCGTTTCGAGCCGCGTTCGCTGCACGACAATTACCGGCCGAATCGCGAATTCAGATCACGCATCTCGGCACCGCTTTGACTCCCGCAATGGAACGCCGCGCGATCGCAGAAATGAACCGGAACCACCGCTATCGCTGGCTCGGCGAGGTTCCCAACAGGAAAGCTCGACAGCTGCTGGCCAGAAGTCGGCTGCTGGTTCTGTCATCGAAGATGGAAGGCGGAGCCAACGTTATCTCGGAAGCCATCGCGGCCTCGGTGCCGATTCTCGCGTCGAGGATTTCCGGCTCGATCGGACTGCTGGGTGATGACTACCCCGGCTACTTCGACGTTGGCTCCACAAAGCAGCTGACGTCATTGATGCGCCGCTGCGAGCAGGACAAGAACTTCTACGCCACGCTGCACGCTCATGTGCAGAAACTCGCCCCACTGTTCACTCCGCAGTGCGAGCAGAATTCTCTGCGGCAACTCATTTCTGATGCGCTTCAGGAGTGATCGTCAGGCAAGTATCTCATTGACGACGCGACCGTGGACGTCGGTCAGCCGAAAGTCTCTGCCGGAGTAACGATACGTCAGCCGGCGATGGTCGAAACCCATCAGGTGCAGAATCGTCGCGTGCAGGTCGTGAAGTTCTACCTTGTTCTCGGCGACCTGCATGCCGAATTCATCCGTAGAGCCGTACGTCACGCCAGGTCGAATTCCACCACCAGCCATCCACATCGTGTAACCATCGATGTGATGATCACGGCCGACGCGGTTGACGTCTTTCGAACCCGACTGCGTTGTCGGAGTGCGTCCCATTTCTCCACCCCAGATGACCAGCGTGTCTTCCAGCAGGCCTCGTTGCTTGAGATCGGTAAGCAACGCCGCGACTGGCTGGTCCGATTCCTGGCAAAGTTGCGTGATGCGAGGTACGAGCGAACCGTGATTGTCCCACGGCTGACCCGCTCCGTGATAAACCTGCACGTAACGCACGCCGCGTTCGGACAGTCGCCGGGCAATCAACATGTTGCGACCCTGCACGGAATCGCCGTACGCCTCGCGGATGTGCTGCGGCTCCTGCTCCAGATCGAACGCATCAGTCCCGGCCGTCTGCATTCGGAAAGCCAGTTCCATTGTGTGAATGCGGCTGTCGAGTCGCTCGTCACCCGGTCGCTGATTCTGATGTCGACGATTCAGAAACTGTGTCAGCGCGACCTGCGCCCGCTGCGAGCCCGCACGAATGTCGTTGCGAGTCAGATTCGGAATCAGTTCCTTGCCGGAAGTTTCCGTGTCGATGTGCGTTCCCTGGTAAATGCCCGGCAGAAATGCACTCGTCCAGTTCGTGGTCTGGGCCGTCGGTAACCCTTTCGGACACAGTACGACGAAGCCGGGCAGCTCGTCACTTTCGTTTCCGAGGCCGTACAGCATCCACGAACCAATCGACGGTCTCGGCAACGTCGAATGCCCGCAATTTGTCAGCAGTAACCCCGGCGTGTGATTGGCAATCTCACCCTGCATCGACCTCACGATGCATAAGTCGTCGACGTGTTGAGCGACGTTGGGAAACAGTTCACTGACCGGCTGCCCGCACTCACCGTACTGGCGAAACTTGAACGGCGACCCGAACAGCACTCCGACGCGATTTCGCTGCGTTGGCTGCAACAGATCGCTGATCGATTTCGGCAGCGGTTGGCCATCCAGCTTCTGAACCTCAGGCTTTGGATAGAACGTGTCGAACTGCGATGGTCCACCATTCATAAAGAGGTGAATAATCCGCTTTGCCTTTGGATGGTGATGCGGAGCACTCGCAACGAGCGGAGAGAGCGACTTCTCGCGCCGAGCCGGTGCCGCGGCCAGTTCGTTTCTGTCAGCCAGCAAGCCAGACAGAGCGAGCGAGCCCAGCCCGAGGCCACTGCTTTCCAGAAGTTCGCGGCGTGACCAGTGTGACAGTAGATTGGACGGGTTCTGTGGTTGCATCAGAAAACTCACTTGTAAATCCAGAGATCAGTCCGCTACAGAATTCTGAATACCCGGAAATGTTTTAGCCACAGAGGCCTCAGAGAAAGATTCATGAGCATGAACTCCGTGATCTCTGCGTCCTCTTTTGGCTAAGCTACTTTTCAAAACAGTTCTTAATCGATGTACTGAAACTCGTTGCTCATCATGAGCGACTGCGCGACAAGCGGCCAGGTGGATGCTCGTCGTTTCAAATCACTCGGCGTGGTGAATCGAGATTGAAGCTCGACAAATTTCAGAATCCGTTCGGTTTCCAGCGGCATCGGCGCTCGCTGGAAAATCAGTTCGAACAAAGCCGCCACTCGTTCTTCATCCGTGCTGCGGTCTCTGAATTCAGGTGTTTCAGTAATCGCCACCGTTTGATCAATCACGAAGGGCGAATTCATCGTGAACAGCGTCTGCGGCGCGACGATGCTTTCGCCTCGCTTCGGCTGACTTTGAACCGGAGTCGGAAAATCAAACGCTCGCAGTGTCGGGTCCAGGTTGAAGCGGTTGATGTAACCGTAAATGGCTCGCCGCCGAGTGTACCCCTTCGACCAGAGCTGCCCCGCTCGTCCGCGCGGCGTTGGATCGAGCTGCTGCGACGCACTCAGAAGGCTGTCGCGAATGGCCTCGATGGAAAGATGCTTCCGGTTGGCTCGCCAGAGAAGCCGATTCTGCAAATCAACACCGGCCGCGTCTTCGCGGAAGTCGCTTCGCTGCTGGTAAGTCTGTGACAGAACGATAGTTCGGACGAGATGTTTGATCGACCAGCCGTTCTTCACGAAGTCGGTAGCCAGCCAGTCGAGCAGCTTCGGGTGAGTCGGTGCAGAACCCTGCAACCCGAAATCCGACGGCGTGTCGACAAGGTACGACCCCATCACGAATCCCCAGACTCGATTGACAAAGACGCGTGCGGTCAGCGGATTTTCTGGATCGACAATCCGGTCGGCAAGCTGGAGTCGTCCGCTGGAATCATTTGGAAACGGAACCTGATCCTTGTCGATAATCTTCAGGAACCGACGAGGCACCTTCTCACCCGGATTGCTCGCGTCACCACGAAGAAACACGACCGGTTCCTGCGGTCGAGGGCGCTCCATCATACGCATGGCTCGCGCCGGTGCTCCCGGATGAAACAGCAGCAGTTCAGCCAGCTCTGTCTCGCGGATCTTCTGAGAAACCGATTGATTGTTATTCTTCGCTTTGCTTTTTCCAGCTTTCGAAACTTTGGCTTCGATCGCCGCTCGTTTCTTTTCGTAATCCGCACGGTCGGCTTCAGAAGGTTCATAGCCAGGCACCAGCGGTTGCTTGTCTTCATCCAACGGGCTGATGCGGACCAGCGACGCGAAGATGCCTCGCAGCGAGTAGTAATCTTTGGTCGGAACGGGCTCGTATTTGTGATCGTGACAGCGGGCGCAGGCTGCGGTAATCCCCAGCAAACCTCGCGTTGTGACATCGATCAGATCGTCCAGCGATTCCAACTGGTCCCGATTGGCAAACGGCCCGGCTGCCAGAAAACCAAGTGCCGCCATTTCCGGATCGCCCGGTTTGAAACCGACCAGGTCAGCAGCGAATTGTTCCCTGACAAAGTCATTAAACGGTTTGTCTTTGTTCAACGCATCGACCACGTAATCGCGATAGGTAAAGGCAAATGGAAAATAGTGCGGCGTCCGTGTGTCCGGTCGGTACGCGCTGTCGGTGTCGGCGTAGCGAGCGACGTCGAGCCACATCCTGCCCATGTGTTCGCCGAACGCTGGTGAGTCGATCAGTCGGTCGACCGACTCGTTAATCGCTGACTCTCGATCCTGAGCAGCCTGTTCGACGAACTGTTTAACAATCCCCATCGTTGGCGGCAGTCCGGTCAGATCGTACGTCAGGCGTCGGATCAGCGTACGAGGGTCGGCAGGGCTTGAAGGAGTCAGTTCGTTTTCGGCGAGCTTCGCCAACACAAACCGATCAATCGCGTTTCCGTTCCAGTTCCTGCGGCTGACTTCAGGAGGGGACTCAGCCTGAACCGGCTGAAACGCCCAGTGCTTTGTCGCTTGCAAAAAAAGATAGTCCTGATCGCCGAGACGTGAGAATTCCGTATCGCCGCGATCGTCCTTCGGCCCCGGAGCTCCCAGCCGAACCCACTGTTCGAGCAGCTTGATCTCTTCAGGCTTCAGTCTCTGTTCGGGCGGCATCTGCAGATTTTCGTCGCCGTACCGCACCGCCTTGATCAACAACGACGAATCCGGCTCGCCAGGAATGACGGCTTTGTTCGTGTCTCCCCCTTCGATCCAACCGGAGCGACGATCGAGCAGCAGGCCGCCCTGCCGCTCTTCTGCTTCTTCCGAGTGACATTCGTAGCAATGCTTGACGAGCAACGGTCGGATTTTCTTCTCAAAGAACGCCGTTCCTTTGTCGTCATCGTCAGCCTGTGCGACAACACTCTGCAGAAGCAGTCCGGACAGCGCAGCGATTAAGATTCTGAACTTTGCCATCGTTCGCAACAGCTTTCATGATCGGGAATGTGAGAGATTCAGCGTCTTCTGCGGGCGACTGGTGAATCCTCCGTCATCATTCCAACAAGCCACGTTTATCACGATTTACTCCCTGGAAACAACCGCTCGATGGAAATCACTGCTTATCACGAATCCGGCCACGCGGTGATGGCCATTCATGTTGGCGCCGAGGTTCACTCGGTGACTGTCGATCCAGACTGGGATGACGGCCCAGAACGATTCGGCGACACGCAGATTTTCTGGAACGTCGCTGGCCTTTCCGAACGGGAATATCACGAGAAGCGAATTCTGGTCGCGTTGGCCGGTCCGGTCGCCGAGATGCTCTACACGGGCGACGCCTACCATCCCGGCATGGTGTCTGAGTGGTCAGCTGACTGGTCCGAAGCCTGGGAAGCCGCCGCGATCATTCATCCGGACCAGCAGAAGCGACTGGCATTTCTGGAACGAACAGCCTCTGACCTGCATCAACTGCTCAACGGCGACGACTTCTGGTCTGCACTGGCCGCGCTGGCTGACAATCTGCTCGCTCACGAAACGCTCGAAGCAGAAGAGGTCGAAGACATCGTTCGCCAGTGGCTGCCACAGTAGACCAGACTTTGCCTGACGACGTTCAGAAAACGGGCCAGGCAAAAGAATTACGCTGAACTATTTGCTGGCGATCCGTTCTTCATCCGATCCGCCATCCGGAAGAAGTTGCTGGAGATCACTCGTTTCACGCGGTAGTGTGCCGAAAGCGACTTCAGCCCAGAGACCCTCGTTCCGTCTGTCCGCTTCCGACCACCTCTTCATTCGAGAAACATTATGTCTCAGTCAGACCCGTTTGAATCCGATGACCAGGATGAGATTCCCCAGAAGAAAGGCCTCAGCGGTTGTGCCATCGTGGGAATCGGCTGCGGCGTCATTGTCGTGCTGGCGTTGATTGCCGCCGTGATTGGTGGATTCTGGATCGCTAATAACGGGCGAGAATTTGGAACGGACCTCGCCGTTTCCGCGATGAAAGAGGGGCTGAACGAACTCGAAGTTCCGGACGAACAGAGAACTCGAATGCACGACCGCATCGACGACGTCGGCGAGCAATTCAAGGAGGGCAAGCTTGAAATGCAGCAGGTGGTTGCCATCTTCAAGAAACTATCCGAAAGCCCCATCCTGCCGGCCGGTGTTTCGCTGTTCGTGAAACGCGTCTACATCCGCGATTCAGGACTCGATGACGCAGAAAAAGCAGCAGCTGATATTGCCATTCAACGGTTCTCACGCGGCGTCATTGACAAGTCAATCCCGGAAGCCAAACGCGAAGCAGTCCTCGACATGATCAGCACCAAACGGGCTGATGGAAATCGAGAATTCAAACAGAAGCTGACCGACGACGAACTGCGAGACTTTCTGAAAGGCGTCACGGAAGCAGCCGACGAAGCGGGCGTCCCCGCCGAAGTTCCGGAAATCAACTTTGCCGACGAATTCGACAAAGCCATCGACGAAGCGCTTGGAGAAGTCGGCGGTGGAGTTATTGTCCCAGCCACAACCGGTGAACTGACACTCGATGCTGATATCGAGCCGTCGATTGCCTCGGATGTATCAGAGACAGAACCTGCTGCCGGCTCCACCGAAGACAAAACGTCAACTCCCGAAACGTCTGAGCCAGACGCAAAGGAGTAGCGGGGTCAATTCAGTCTAGCCGGAACATCCTGGGACCAATGCAACTCCACGCCGGGTGGCGCAGGCTCTCATCTGCATCAATAACTCGCACTGTGACTCACAAGGAATACTGTTTTGCGATCGACCTTATTGTTGTGCCTGCTGGCTTCAGCTTCGCTCAGTGTCGATGAGGTTTCTGCACAAATGATCGTCGCACATCGCGGAGCCTCTTATGACGCTCCGGAAAACACACTGGCAGCCTTTCGGCTCGCCTGGGAGAAACAGGCCGACGCGATCGAAGGTGATTTCTACCTGACGAGCGACAACCAGATCGCCTGCATTCACGATCGCACCACAAAACGAGTCGCTCCCGGGCAGCCTGAATTGAACGTGGCCGAAGTGACGCTCGACGAATTGCGGAAACTCGATGTGGGTCGCTGGAAGAATGCAAAGTACGTCGGCGAGAAAATTCCCACACTGGCCGAGGTGCTTGAAACCGTCCCGGAAGGCAAGCAGATTTTCGTCGAGATTAAATGCGGTCCCGAGATTCTGCCTGTCCTGAAACAACAGCTCGCCGAGTCCCTTCTGAAGCCGGGGCAGATCGTCATCATTTGTTTCAGCACGGATGTGATCGCTCAGTCCCGAGCGATGATGCCGCAGTATCGAGCGAACTGGCTGACCAGTTACAAACAGGACGAGAAACTGAACCGCTGGAAGCCCAGCCTCGACCAGGTGCTTTCCACGTTGAAGAAAACTCGCGCAACTGGCATCGGAACCAACGGAAATCTCAACGTCGTCAATCAGTCGTTCGCGGATGGCATCCGGTCGGCTGGTCTGGAATTTCACATCTGGACGGTCAACAACGTCGACCACGCCCGTCAATTCAGATCGCTGGGAGCCGATTCAATCACCACCGACCGCCCCGCGTTCATTCGAAAAGGACTCCTGCAGTAGCGGTGCCTGTTCCAGCCTTCCGTTGAAGAATTATCCGCGATTGCCTGGTCAATCCCGCTCCAAGAGGATCCGGCGCGGTGGCACAACCATGCTGGCAGTGCCACCCGGTACCCAGGCTGTACGGCGGCGATTACCTGCCTTGTTTCGTGTGCCGATGCAGAACGACTCCGTTTTCGTCGTGGAAGATAAAGTTCAGGGATGCGGGGAAATCGGTTTTTCCGGGAGCGGACTCGATCATGAGGAAGCCGCCGGAGCGTTCTTTCTGAGTGTAGAGTTGTTTGATCAGTCCTTCGGGATCGGTGGATTCCGGGTCTCCGGGGCTGCGTCCCAGGCGGGAATTCGCGTCGACCAGGGCTCCACAGGAGAACTCTTCGATGCCCGATGGATGCAGCGCGTGGTATTGCCAGTGGCGGTCTCCGCAGACCAGATAGAAATGCTTTTTCGCGATGCCGGTTTCGTTGAGCCAGGCGAAGAACTCGTCACGCTCGTGGCGGAAGCCATTGAAGTTCGTGTGATTGTCGAACTTCCGTTTGTCATCCGGGCTTCTCTGCCCAGAGACGCAATCAAGTCATGGATGCGGACGTGAGGAAATTCGAACGGCCAGGCCATCACCCCCCAAAAAAAAGAAAGAAGCCTGAAGCGAGAACTGGACAATTGGCCGAGTTCCCGCGTCAGGCTTTTGAAGTTGCTTCCGGTTTTGACCTGTAACTCTGCCGCTTACAGTTCTGGCGGAAGGATCAGCGGTTTCAGTTCGCCTGCATCGGCCTCTTTCTCCGGCTCTGATTCTCTGGTTTCAGAGGAAGCTGCCGTTTCTGCTGGTGTTTTGTCGGCGGGTGTGGTTTTCTCTGATTCTGTCGCCGATGTTTTCGGTTTCGTTGCGACCGTTTCCGGCTGAGTGAGCGCGGCGGGTGTCTCAGTTGCCTTGTCGTTGATGGCGACTTCGTTTGTGGTATCCGGCTGGAAAGGGTGCTCCGCTTCCCACTTTTTCCAGAAGACGGGGGCTCGCGTGTTTCGCCACAACGCCAACGCGTTGCCGACGTGACTGTAGAACGTGTAGTTGCTGAGGATTTCTTTCTGCGTCTTCGACGTCGTGTTTTTGATGATCCAGTCGGCCGCCTTCAGGATCATCTCGTGTGGCGGGTGCAGCTCTTTCGGAGCAATTGCCAGCCACTCCAGATGGTGTCCGGTCGCGATGACGTCTTTGTACGCTTCGTAGTCTTCCGGATGCTCAAGTGCGGCGGATCCGTCCGGCCAGTTGTACGGCCAGTGTCCGTCTTCGTACTGAGTAACAATCAGAATATCGCGGACGCTTCTGAGGTAGTCCATTGCCTCGGCTCGAACTTCGTCCGACAGAATGTCGAAGTCATCGTCGAGTCTGACCAGAGCCATCAGCGAATACACTCGATGAGTTCCACCGCAGACGCCGTATATTTTGGCACCTCGCATCTGGCGGCGGGCGATCATGTCGAAGTTCAGTTTTCGGTGATGGCCATTCACCCATTCTTTCTGCGGAGGCAGCCACAGGCCAAAACCCAGTGCCGACCATTCGGTTTCGCGTTCGTCGAGGTCGAAGTCGTAGATCGCCTGCTCGATCATCTGCTTCAGGGTGCCGTTTGGACGGCCCGGACTTCGGACCGGCTGGTCGAGTGGCACGCCAGCTTCTGAAATGCAGGCGAGAGTGTGGTCATGATGAACCGAGGCTCCCTGCTCGTGTCCCCAACGGACGTAAACGCCAGTTGGACGATCTTCGAGCAGCGGCGGAATGTCCGGCCCCCACGACAGCATGAACCGACCATTATCCAGCAGCAAGTCCCGCATGTCGGTTCCGGACATGACGGCTGGATCCTGAAACTCGGCATCGACGTGCCAGGTTCTCAGCGCGTGCTCGACATGGTTGGGTTTCAGATTGTCTGCCGGAAATCTCGGCTGAACCTGAAGCAGGACGGCGGCCAGTTCTTCATCACTGACCACTTCCGGATCGTCATACAAGGGCGTGATGACGAGCGGCTCTGTCCGTTCAATCTTCGGCGGGCTGAATTGGATTTCGCCAGTGATGACTTCGGTCAAACGTTCCGCCTGGGCAGGAGCCAGCATCAGCCACGACACGGCGAAGGCTCCGCAGGTCACCAGCTGGACGGCCAGAAATCCTGTCAGTTTTGAGCGTTGTTGTTTCTTCATGTTGATTGCCTTGCCGATTCAGGAAACCAGGTCGACGGCCTGGAAAAGCAATATCCGGTTGAATGCATCCGGCTGAATACGAATTCGATGTGACGACTAAGACTTCGAGTCAATTTCAATCGGATTGACGCGTTCGAAGACGGCCTGCCCATCCTGCATGAACTTCAGCTTCCATTCCTTGTCTTCCTGCAGGCGATGAATCATGGGCTCGCGATATTGCTGATCGATAACAACCGTGTTGATTCCGTAGCGTGCCAGCATTGCCGACCAGCTGCCCTGCAGCTGCACGATACCCATGTAGTCATCCCAGACGTTCTCCGGGACAAGATGACAATGAGAAGCGACAAAGACTTTCATGTCTTTCGGGCCGGCCCACATCAGGTAATCGCCCCATTCATAGGTGCAGAAAACCAGGCCGGTCGGCGGATGCTCGTTGAGGTATTCCGTCGCGGCGACGGGAGTCAGTCTGCTGACCGGAATCCGGCTGGTGACTTTCTCAATGTCTTTTCCGGCGGCCATAGCCAGAGTGATCGTCCCAAGGTTCGACAGTTCAAAGAAGATGAACATGATGCCCATGACCACGATGGTCCAAAGACTGGCTCGCGGCGGCGGTTCGGGTGAAACTTCCCACTCCTGCCATTTTCGCCAGGCCGCTCCGGCGTGAATTGCAGCGAAGCATCCCGCCAGTGGTCCCCACCAGACCAGCATTCGTGAAGTCCACATCGCGGTGGCTCCGAAGACCACCAGCGACAGGACTTCAGCGGTCGAAACACGCCGAGGGCTGACTCGATAGACGATAAACAGGATCAAAGCAGCGACGGTGGCGGCTTGTCCTTGAGCCAGTCGAAGATGCAGCGATTGCCATTCGATGATCGATTGCAGATTCGGGTTGTTGCCAAAGCTGAGAACTTCTGAATAGAGGCTCAGGCCGTATGGATTCAGCAAAGCAGCCACTGCGGACAGTTCCGTCAGCAGAACAAGGCGACGCAGCCTGCTGTCGTGAAAGAGACTCGCCAGCTGTCCGGTGCGACGAAGAAGGTCGACTCCTCGCCCAATCGCAAAGCATCCGAGCAAGGCCAGACCGACGATGAACGAACCGTGCATGTTCGCCCAGAAAGCAAACATCACAGGCACGACCACCCATGTCCTGTTTGACCATTCGCGACGTAGAAGTATCGAAAGCAGCACCGCGTAGAACAGGAAGCCAGCAATCTGCGGACGCTGCACGATCAGTTGCTGGTACTCAACCCACACGGTCAGGACGAATCCGCCCAGAGCGAACATCGCACTGTGAGTGCGGCTGTAGATGCGGCGTGTCAGAACGGCCAGTGAGCCTGCGACGCAAGCTGAGAACAGAAATGTAATCGCCGCTTTGCCCACCACCAGATAACCGGCGTACGCGATTAACTGGCTCAGCCAGGCAGAATTCACGAAGGGCACGCCGAGCGAAAGTGGCATCAACGGTTCTGTGGAGGGCAGGATTCCGGTTTGCCAGAGTTGACGCCCGTAGCTGAGGTGGCCCCAGACGTCGGTATGCGCGATCGGCTGAAGGCGATCGAAAAAGAAGTAGGTCAGTCCGATCAGGAACGTGAAGCCAGCGCTGATCGCCGGCAGTCGGAACCAATCGGGAAGTTTGTCTTCCAGCATGCGGACATCGGCGATCGACGGATCGTAATCCGGATCGGGAGTTTCAGCGGCGTCGATTTCGGTCTCTGTCATGGACGTTGACATGGATTGACCGTCTCCTGAAGAAGCAGAGGCAGGCGGAACTGGCCCGAACAGCCTGAGGTGAGAATGGTTGAAATGGCCTCGGCGAATTCTGAAAGACAGGCTTCAAGGTTCACGGGAACCGAATCACGGAGGCATTCATTCAATTGTGCAGGCGCCTCAGGGC
>JABMPE010000460.1 GCA_013203845.1 Rhodopirellula sp.
CCATCCAGAATCTGGAAGGCGGAGTGTTCCTCAACATCGGCTCAGCCGTCACCGGCCCCGAGGTCTATCTGAAGGCGCTCTCGATGGCCCGCAACGTGGCTCGCCAGGCCGGAGAAGAAATCTGCCACTTCACCACCGCCGTTTTCGACGTTGTCGACCTGCCTGAAAACTGGCAGGACGGCCCCGGACCTCGGCCTCAAGGCAAAGGGGCCGCATCCAGCGGCCAGACCCACCCGCTTTACTACTACCGTCCGTGGAAAACAATCCTCATTCGCACCGTCACCGACGGAGGCACCAGCCACTACATCAAAGGCGACCATCGGGACACCATTCCCACCCTCTGGCACCTGCTAACCAAAGACGGGTAACCGTTTGACACCTCGCCCGTACAATCGCAAGCTGACATTCGACGTCGATCCGTTCACAAACCTTCAGACAGCCGGGAGAACGCGATGAACACAATGATGATGCTCGGACAGTTACTCGGTGGTGCCACGCGAGTCTGGCTGGAATTCGCCTTCGTCGTGAGCATTTTCACGATCCTGGCCTTTCGTCCGGAACGCATCCGCAGCGTCTCGCTGTTGCAGGCAGCCTGCGGACTGCTCGCTCTGTCGATGATCCTGCCGAGTCTGCTGATATTCGTTATTGATGAATCTGCGGGAAGCACCGCGTTTGGTGGCAGTCGAACTGGCCAGGCGAAGGACATCGGCATGATTGTGAAGCTGATTACCGCATCCGGACCGATCCTCTTCGCCCTCGCATTCCTTTGCGCGGCATTTTCAGTCATGCCTGCCCCGAACACGAACTCACGGCCCGTTTCTGACGAAGAACCTACCGCATGATCTGCTGCACTCATCGAACGATCGACCGCTACGAATCGCTAAAGCCCGCCGTCTTCCTCGACCGCGATGGAACCCTGACCGAGTACCGAGGCTTCATCACAAAGCCGTCTCAGATACAGCTCGCCGAGAACGCCTGCGAGTCCCTTCAGTCGCTCCGTTCAGCAGGCTTCGCGATCGTCCTGATCACCAACCAGTCGGCGATCGGTCGAGGCATGATCACCCACGACCAGCTTCACGAAATTCATTCCGAACTGACAGCCCAACTCACCACCGGCAACGCCCAGCTGGACGCCATCTACTACTGCCCTGAAGCTCCGATTGGCTCCGACGAAACCATCATAGAAAGCCCGAACCGCAAACCCGGTCCCGGCATGCTCCTCGCCGCCGCCAGAGACCTGAACCTCGACCTGCCCCGCTCATGGATGATCGGCGATCGAGTCTCCGACATTCTCGCCGGCCAGAACGCCGGCTGCCGAGGCAACATCCTGATCAACTCAGATCGTCTCACCAGTGATTGCGAACTCAGCAGCGACTACGAGACTCGCAACACCCTCGTGGAGGCTGCGGCAATTATTCTGAATTCATGCTGAGTCATGAGGTGTCTAACAGCCGGGCCAGTTTGTCATTCGAACCAGGGAACAGGTAGTTCCAATAGCTAAAAAGAAGGCATGAGACTCTGGCATTCCGTTCTGAAGAAAATGACGCTCGCCACGACCAAATCGCGTGGCGAGCGCAAGCAGCTCCGACCTTAACGATGCCGGTTCTGCTGCTTGAGTCGGATTTCACCGCCGAGGACTGACGTGGCGGTCAGCACGGCAGCGACGAGGATGAAGACATTCCACGAACCGCCGATCGCGCCGATGAGGCCGGCGATCATCAGCGAGCCGTGGATATAGGCGGCGTTCAGCTTGTTACGGGCTGAGGACAAGAAGTGTCTCCTTTGTCTTGTTTTATGGGGTCGTGTCAGTTGCCGGGCTAGGCGTTGCACTCGGACCGGTACGGACACGAGGGGCAGTTCATGGGACTGGGAGCGGGGTAGAAGTGGCCGGCCTGGATGGCTTGCCAGGTGTGCTTGACGACCTGGACTGTTCGATGGGAACGACGGCGGTTGACTTTGACATCGAACGCCTCGACCGTCGGCGTTTTGGTTTTGGTCAGCACGAGGAACCGCAGCCGGACTTCCCGGTCCGGCAGCAGGCGGCGAGCGAGTTCGCTGTAGAGCAGCAGTTGGGATGACGAGTTTTCGGCCTGATTCTGGGACCAGCGACTGCGGGCTGTCTTGAAGTCGGTGATGACCAGCGCGTCGCTTGTCGTCGTGAGCAGATCGATGCGGGCCAGCAGGTCCGGCACGCCGGGGATCAGCTCGCCGCGTAACTCTTCTTCGATGCCGATGACGGTGTCGTCGGATGCGGAAGCGGGATTCTCGCGGAAGGTGGTCAGCATCCGGTCGGCGAGGGCACTGAGTGAGGTATGGTCCTCGCCCTTGCCGAAGCGGATGTCTTCACAGTCCTCGGAGCGGCCACGCCATGCGTCCTGAAAGACGTCCAGCAGCAGGTCTTGAGTTGGCGGCTCATTCCCATACAGCAGTTCGGTGAAGTGGAACTCCAGGGCAGAGTGGATGGCTCCACCGAAAATCAGGTTCGACGAGACAAATCGCTCAGGCAGGCCATCGACGTACTTGAAGCGGTAACGCAGTGGACACTGCTGGTACGTCGTGATGGCCGAGTGCGAGATGTAGTCGCGCTTCGCACCAACCACGCTGACTGGTGTGCTGCGTTGATCGACCGCGGCGATCATCGTGACGGCCCGGCCGGTACCGCTTTCAGTTCATCGATCAATGTACTGGCATCGCTGATTGACAGATCGTCGGGGCGTTGCACATGGAATCGATCCTGCACCAGCCGACCCACGTCGATGCGGTTTCGACTCGCGATAGCGTGAATGGCTTTGACCTGCGAACTGGTTGCCTGTCGTGGGCCGTGGCCGTTCGACGAGTGACCGTTGTTCGCTCCGTTGCTGGAACCGTTGCCGTTCATCCGGTAGCGGTCGATGCCGTGGCCGTTGCCGCCTCCGTTGGCCGGCTCCTGGCTGTTGCCGTTCAACTCTTCGTCAACAGACGCCTTGGCCAGTTGATAGAGCTGGCGGATGCGGTCACGCAGACGCTCCGGCTGTTCGACCAGTGAATTGTCGAGTTCGAGTTCCAGATTCACGGACGCACCTCGCGATCCGTAGTTGGGCTCGCCGACTTTCCGGCTGAGCCCCACGTTCAGTTTCATGGGCATGAAGTTCCTCCGTTGGGTTGGGACAAGAGGGCATTAGGCAGCCATTAGCGGTCAGGCTTCGAGGGCTTCGAGTTGCCGCAGTGACTTCAGGGCCGACTGCACAGACCGCGAAGTCTTCTGCTGTTGCTTGAGGGTTGTGATCAGGTTGCGAACATCGGTCAAAGCCGTGTGCAGCGAGGCACGGAGCAACTCGGCACGGTCAATGAGAGACACCGACTGATCTGAGTGCGTC
>JABMPE010000461.1 GCA_013203845.1 Rhodopirellula sp.
GAACAGCTCCGCACCGTCCGGCAGTCGCTTGGTGACGGACTTTTTCCTGAGACTTCCCATTGTTGTTGCCTTCCTGAGAAGACCGCAGCCGCGGGCGTGAGCTTCTCAGGAAGGCAACAACGATGGGAAGTCTCAGGAAAAAGTCCGTCACCAAGCGACTGCCGGACGGTGCGGAGCTGTTCGACAAAAAGGGCGAGCGGTTCGCCCGCTGGACCGAAAGCACTCGCAAGCTGGCCGCGCTACCCAAAGGCGCGACGGTTACCGTCGCCGATGAGGAATCGGTGGCCGTCTGGATCGACCGGCACGGCCAGGAGCGTTCTGCTCTGGTGGTTGTCGGTCGCGATGGCTCAAAAAAGTACCGGGTGGAACGCATCCGGACCGCACCAGTCACCACGGGCAAAGATGGCTCGCTGCGAATTGTCGTCGAGTCTGGCAAGTGGTTCGCTCGATTTCGGGATTCGACCGGGTACATCGTGGAACGCTCGACCGGCTGCAAGGACCGGGGGGCGGCTGAGAGTCTGCTGACGAAATGGGAACGGCGAACTGAACTGGTCAACGCGGAAGTGATCTCGTCCACCGAGGCCGCAATCTCCGATCACGCCCGCACGGCTCTTGATGATCACCTCGATGGTTTCATCCGCAGCCTGAAGGCCGCTGGCCGTTCTGACCGACACGTTGACGACACGAACAGACTCGCCCGGCAGATTGCCGCTGATTGCGGTTTCCGTGTCCTGCGCGACATTGAAGCCGAGCGGGTGGAATACTGGCTGGTTCAGAAACTCGACGCCGGCATGGCCGCACGAACCCGGAATTCGTACCTGCAGGCTCTGAAGGGTTTCTGTACCTGGTGTGTCCGCAATCGCAGACTGACATCGAACCCGCTGCAGAACATCGACAAGGCCGATGAGAAGTCTGACCGGCGACTGGTTCGACGTGCTCTGACCGAAGCGGAACTGCTCAGGCTGTTGTACGTGACACGGTTAAGGCCGCTGGCAGAGATTGGCCGGGAGTCCGTCCGGAAGCCGGCCAGCAAGGTTACCGGCAAACGTGATACCTGGAACCCGGCACCATTGACGTTTGAAACGATCGACGCGGCGGTGGAACTCGCCAGAACACGCCTGGCCGATAAGCCGGACCGCATCGCCGAACTGGAAGAACAGGGGCGGGAACGTGCTCTGATCGTAAAGACGCTGGTGCTGACGGGGCTGCGGTCTGGTGAATTGCGGTCGATCACCATTGGCCAGGTTCACCTCGACGCGGCGATGCCGTACATCGAACTGGCGGCCAAAGACGAAAAGAACCGCGACGGTTCCGACGTGCCGCTTCGCGATGACCTGGCCGAAGATCTCAGGGCGTGGCTCAAGAGTCGCCAGATGACACCGAGCACACTGCGGTTCGACGGCGGGGATGCTTTACCGTCATCGACACCGCTGTTCTACGTGCCGTCCGGCCTGAGACGCATCCTCGACCGTGACCTGCAGGCGGCTGGCATCCCGAAAAAAGACGATCGGGGCCGGACAATCGACGTTCACGCCCTCAGGCACACATTCGGCACGATGCTCAGTCAGAACGGAGTCGCACCGAGAACGGCGCAATCGGCGATGAGGCACAGCAAGATCGACCTCACGATGAACTGCTACACCGACCCTCGACTGCTGGACGTGGCCGGAGCACTCGACCAACTGCCTGCGCTCAACCTGAACCGTCCAGCGAGCCAGGAATTCGACACCTCGCTGGTTACCGGCACCGACGACCAGAAAGGGGGAGTCCAGTTGGCTCAGTGGTTGGCCACAGACAGCGCCCCGATGTGCATATCAGGGGCAAAACCTGTCACTCTGGGCAAGATAACCGAAGCGCCGGCCGGACCAATGTTGCAGAGCAAAACAGGGCAAAAACATAACGAAAAAGGCCCATTATCAACGATTGATAACGGGCCTTGTTCAAGGGTGAGTAACCGGGTTCGAACCGGCGACCTCCGGAATCACAATCCGGCGCTCTAACCAACTGAGCTATACCCACCATATTTCCGGTATTCGCGGCGATCAGCGAGAGCCCGGTACGATACTGACGCGAAATTTGGTTTGCAAGTTTCGCAAACTGAACGCCAGAGTGGACACCCACGACACCATTCAGACAGTCTGACCCGGATAAAGGTTCTTAAAAAGTACTTTGCCGGCATCAGGTTACCGGAGCATTCGAGGCATTTTTCACGGGTGATGTCTCGAAAACACTGCCGACGAACACCGCATTCGGAACGGTTGAATTCGATGGCTGGCGGGCGTGTTTGCGGGGCGAGTGTCGACGAGTTTGTGAATCTATGGGTTCGTGAAGTCGTTCAGAGGGTTGCTGACCCGTACCTGGTCAGGCTGATACTGGCCTTCGCCAGCCTGGTGCCGGCGACCGTGGAACCAGCCGAGTTTGACTTTCGACCACCACGGAGCATAGTCCCAGCCCCATGTACCTTCCCGGCGACAGACTCGGGTGTCACCGCCGAACGTGGCTCCACCGCCAACATAGTAACCGGCGTAGTGTCGATCGTCCTCGCAGCTTGCCCACGGAGCGTAGCACTGCGGATTGCCAGCTCGCTGCAGCTGTTCCCAGTTGGTCTTCGACTCCTGATACTTCCACTTATGCTGACCAAAGAAGCTGGTTCGAGGGTCCAGATCGATCCGTTCTTTCAACTTGGCGAAGAAGCCCTGTTCCGGCTCGGGATCCGCTGCGAATGTCGCAGACGAAGCGAAACTCAGCCACAAACCAGCCAGCACGCCGAACAGGCACATCCGTGAAAACATCGCGACCACCCTGTCGAGACTCTGCGAAAGTGTCACAGAACGCAGGTCAGCCTGGAGTTTCGCTGCAAAAGTCCACTCAAGCTGACACCAGTCTCTGGCGATCAACCTCGCGGATTCCGCAGGAACTTCTGGTAAGGAAGACGAACCTGGTTAACGAAGACTTCATCGGCGCGGATGACTGCATCTGGAGGAAGGAATCCCTGCGCACCCGCAAAGGTTACCACGTCGTCCTGATCGACACCGTCACCGGAAACGCCAAACCCGCCGATCAATTTCCCGTTTGCTCCGTAAACTGGCGTGCTTCCGGGGAAGAAAACGATCCCGTTCTGATGTCGCTTTGAATCGGTCGCCGGATCGCCAGATCCGACGACGCCGTCTCCTGGATCGCGGAAGTTGGTGTTCGGGTGGAACGCGTCGTTGCCCAGTACCGAATCGAACGCGCTGATGTTGATCGGAAGGTTGGTCTCAACGAGTGCCGCTCCGTTTGCTTGTCCACCGATTGGCAGTCCGGTGGCGACGGCAATGTCCTGCAGGATCGAGAACGTATCGTTCGGAGGACCGGCATCGATGCCGTCCGGGAAGCGGGGTTCGGACAGGAAGCGGATCGTTCGGTTGGTGAACGCCGTCCCTGCGGGAACGCCGGGAACCTGGTCGATGGGCTGCAGAGCCGTTGCGTCGGCGTAGTAGGCCGTGTTGCGAGCTTTCGCGACAGCCACGTCGATCGAGAAGACCGTTGCGTCACGCATACGGAACAGCCCGAGTACTTCACCGGTTGTGTCCGTCACCGCAAAGACCATCCGTGTGCGACTGCTGACCGGAAGTCGCACCGCCGCTCGTACCAGTTGAGCCTCGGCGTTCGCCTGGTTGATGATCTGCTCGACCTGGGCTGCCGTGATATCCGGACCAGGGACGCCGTCGAGGTCGGCACCGTCGTGCGGCGTCACCAGCCAGCCAAACGGAACGCACTCGCCGTTGATGGCCAGGTCGCCGCCCGTGTTAACTGGTTGGTCGGTTCCGTTGACCGCTCCGGTCAACGGTCCCAGATTGTTATTTCCGAATCGGATCAGATCCTGCAGACCCAGAACACCGGCCGTTGGCCCAATGACTTCCAGCTGAATACCGACGAGGTCGAGCCGGCCAAACGGAATGTCCAGATCGGCGACGGGATGGAACGGCGGCTTCGCACCTGTCGCAATCGCGTTGGCCCCGTTGCTGCCGCCAGCGGCGACAACAGCGATAAACTCGGCTTCCAGAACTTTCGGAGCGTTGTTCCGGTCGTTTTCCGTCTGTCCGACGCCAGCCTGGAAGTCTTGCTCGAAGACCGCCGTGCCGTCTGTACCTGGGAAGAAGACTCCGATACCGCCGATCAGAGTTTCGCCAACGTTGTCACCATCCGTATCTCTGAATAACGGAACTCCGCCGGGGAGTGTTGCAATGCCTCGGGACTGGCCTGCGGGATAGACTCCCGACACAAAGCCGTAAGATTCAGGAGCGGACAGTCGCAGGCTGTCTGCCAAGCCGTTCATGTCGACGTCGGGGTTGTCCGGGTAGGTGTCTCCGTTTGTGTCGAGCGGTACCCAGGCCGTATCGATGTTGAAGCGGTTTGTCAGCGTGATGTCGTCCGCCGTGCCGCGTACACCGTCTTCGCCCGGATGGACGATCGAATCTCGATTGGTGTGCTCAATGGCGAACAGGTCAACGGGCGGCGTGAAGGCAATTTCCGGTGGGAAGTGCCCGCCCAGACCAATGGGAGCCACAAACCCGGGACCTCGAAGTAAAGGGTCGGCACTGTTGGGGTTGGAGTTGACTTCACGGAACGTCACCGTCGACTGACTGATGAACCGAACAAGCCGCGACGTCAGAGGAGCGAATGTGCCATTGATCGGATCGCCGTTCGAGAAGAACGCCGCCGTGCGGGCTTTGGCAACAGCGCCGTCGATGGCAAAAGTCAGCAGCTGGGGATCGGCCTGAATTCCGGCGTCAACACCCGCTTCGACACGAACACCCAGGATGTTTCCACCGCGGTCCACGATCGCAATGATTGCATCTTCGCTCGTCGAAACCTGCGTCGCATAGTCAAGAATCGATGACACTTCCGCCGCCGTCAGTTGCGGATAATCAGTGAACATCGCATGCAGTCCATGCAGCGCGGCGTCCTGGGGGGCTTCGATACTGATATTACCGATGTCTGAACTGGCGACGGCATATTCGTAAGTTCCGAGCCCACGTTCCCGATCATAGTTCGGGTTCATGATGTTCGCAGTGCTTCCGGTCGTTGCATCTTCGAGCCCCAGCACGTGGCCGATTTCATGACCGATGATTGTGGAAAAGTCGAAGGTTCCGTCGGGATTGCCGTTATCGATGCCGGTGTCGAGGTTCTCAGAATGGTCGACCAGGATGATTCGCTGGAACTCGGATTCGCCGGTGTCGAACTGCGTTTCGATCGTGCCGCCAAGACCGAGCACTTCGCCTCGCGAACTTTCGTGGCCAACCGCTTCCAGCGCTCCTTTGTAAATAATCACGACGTCGGAATCCGGAGCCGTCGAGTCCTGGACGAAGGTAACTTGATTTCCGGTAGCCTGCTCCCACTTCGCGAAAGCGGCACCCGCGCTGGCTTCTTCTGCTGCCGTGATTTCGTTCTGGTAGCCGCCGAAGTCCCGGAAGTCGTAGCGAATCACAATCTGTTCGCCGTTAACCGTTTGCGAGCCTGCTGTGGCGGACTGATTCGTCCCACTTGCTGCCTGCGGGGTTGTCTTGTCCGCGACAGGCGGCGCAAACGCTGTACCGCTGCTCGAACCACTTCCACTTCCACTTCCACCGCCGCCACCACCAACCGAGGCAGATCCGGGCGTCGGAGCCTGAGCGACTGCCGTTGGGCCTGAGCCACCGGCAAACGTCAGATCGAAGTTGGACGAGATCTGGTGCTCGCTGCTGTTCTTTATTGCCTGATCTTCGAGCTCTTCAGCGGCCTGATTGGAAACGGGTTTCGGATCAGCGTCGTCGCTGTCTTCGTCGTCTGACTCGGCCGATTCCGGCTTGTTGGATTTTCTGGCCTGACCTTCGGCATCGGAAATTTCTTCTACGTCCTCACCGGACAGCAGCTGACCGAGGTCGGCTAGTGCGTCCTCGCTGAAGGCCAACTCTTCACCAGCCTGGCTGGCTGCTGAATTCCGGTCGGCAGCTGAGGACTCATCGGACGACCGGGCGTTGACTTGACCGGCCTGATCAGCGTCGGTTGAACTGGTCGGCGAGTTCTTTGTCGATGCGCTGTCTGACTGCCTGTCAGCGGTTGGATGACCAGACTCGTCGTCGGGCCGGGCTTCGTGCTGACGAGCAAGCCAGTCGAATTGAAGCTCCAGTCTCTGGAAACCATCGCCGGCATCCATCAATGAAATGTCCACTGCGGACAGGTTGTCGATCTCGTGCTTTGCCAGCAGGTCGACGGTTGAGATGGGCAGTAAATCGCCCGTCGGGACGCCCGTTTCAGTGGGGACGAGGCTGCCCAGCAGCAGCTTCTGCTCCAGTTGCTCGGTCACGTTGACGGAACGGCCTGCGGTGCGCTTGCGACCCTGCCGGCCAAAGACTCTGGAATAATTCGACGATTGACGAAACCACGACACGTGCCACCTCCCTGCGGCGAACTCCCGAGCATCAGTCGCGAAAGTCCCTCCAGACTGAGCGCGACTCTTCCATCCGTTCTCTACGCAGAACGCTCGCGCAGACACGCGACGCGCTCTTCTCTTCCGAAATCGGAATAATCGGTACAGACAGTCAAATCGTTTTTGTACGAATCTCAGGAAAACTCGTCAGAAGGTTGCGACCTACCGCGTATTGGCCTTTGGTCAGCCCAGAATCACATCTGAAATTTCTGCCTGGAATTGGGAACTTTTCTGTCGGCAGGTCGTCAGAAAACCGCACTGGAAGTTCTTCTGGTGGAAACGCGAGATTTCAAATACGTCGCAACATGCTTCTACAGAAATGGTTACGAAGAGTTGCTGTCAGGATTTCCCTGGCAACAGGATCTCAATAGAGTGGTGGAATCTGGTTTTCGCTGCGATTTGGCGAACTCAGTTTCGATTAATGTTTGATGCGAATGCGGCATTCGACCCGAACGGATTCGAATTGGCCCTGTGTGGCCGCATTCGGTTTGAACCTGCAGGGCAGGACGACGAGCCATGAACGGCACACCATCCCATGAAAAACTGTCAGCCTGGCTGGACGACGAACTGACGCTCGATGAGCGGGCAGAGGTCGAAAAGCTGCTGGCCGAATCTCCCGAGCTTCGTCAGGAACTGAACGAGCTGCAGCGTCTTTCCGGACGCCTGAAGGGGCTTCCTGTAGGCCGGGCGCCTGCTGAGTTGCAGCAGGCAGTTATGCGAGCCATCGAGCGTGAGACCCTGCTGGCCAACGATGACTCAGCGGTTGTTACTCGTCAGGGACGACGTTTGCGAGTATTCACCACGGCTGCCGGGATTGCACTGGCGCTGGGAGCCGGGATCTGGTTGACCTCGAACCGCGGGTCAGAGTTGGCGGTTGTCAATCCGGCAGGCCCTGAAATCGTGACCGTCGAGAGGAACTCGGGGCCGGTCATGCAGGCCAACAGGCCCGATCTGAAACATAAGCAGTTGTCAGTCGAACTTCCGACGCGACAGTTCGAAATTGACCGCACAAGGTTGGGGGCGGTTGATATTGGGGATATCGTCGAGGCGGTGCGGCGCGACGGTGAGTCCGTTTCGATTATTCGCCTGACCGTTGTTGACCGCGTGGCGGGTCTGGAATCGTTGCGGGTTCTGCTCGCTCACGAAGACATCCCTTTGGATGGTTCGACGAATCCTGTTGTGCCCGGGGACAAAGTGGGCAAAGGACTTGTCGCAGTTTTTGTCGAGTCGAAGTCTAGCCAGCTGAGCCGAACGATTGAGCAGATGGCCCGAGGTTTTGACATGGAAGCTCTGTCCGTTTCCGATGCGTTGCCCATCGCCGAACTGGATTCCAGCCTGAGGCAGGAACTGGGGCTCGCTGATTCCAGCGAAGAGCCGCGAAGCTCGCGAGCCGTGTCCGTTCAGGAAGGCAGTCCCCTGGGAAAGATGATTTCTGAATCGGGCAGCTATGCGTCGAGTTCTGAATCGTCCGGCAAGCCGGTTGCGAGTGATCGTCCGGTTCGAGTGATCTTTGTTCTGACGGACGCTCCGACGACAGAACCGGCAGCCAAAGCCGCGACTCCCGGAAACGGCGCCGCGTAACAAACGAGTTTCAGCTTTCGGAAAACTTAACAGTACAGACAGGGACCACCGTCGGGTGGTCCCTTTTTCTATGCGCAACTTCTATGCGGGACGCGTTTCGTCCGCTCGTCCAGGAAACGATATCTCACTCGATCATGAATCAGATGTTTCTGGCGAAGGATTGACATTCCCTCGCAATCTGTCGAAATGCGCAGCATGGGCAACAAGGCATCCAAAGCAGGGTACATTCGCAAACGAAGAACGTTGCGACTTCCGATCACACTCAGCGTGATCATGATGACGCTGAACGTGGCGCTGATGGTCTGCTGGATCATCCTGCTCGCTCAACGTGGTTCGTGGAGCACTTTGACGATCGGCACCATCGTCTTTGCACTGATTCTGGTCGGTATGATCTTCTATATGTTTCTGACGGTGAAAGAAGTTCGCCTCAACCAGCGGCAGTCCAACTTTGTTGACAGCGTCACTCATGAACTCAAAACGCCCATCGCCGCCTTGAAGCTGTACCTGGAGACGCTGCAACTGCGGCAGCTGAGTGATGAACAGCGAGCTGATTTTTACCAGACGATGGAACACGAACTTCAGCGACTCGATCATCTCATCAGTCAGCTGCTGGAAGTCGGTCGTCTGGACGCGATCGGCCATCAGTCCGATCCGGAGGACATCCCGCTCGACAGACTGCTCCGGCGATGCGCCATCTCCGCGTGTGCTCACCATAAACAGGATCCTGAGCACGTTGTCAGATTCGACATCGAACCGATCATCGTTCATTCTCGACCGGTGGTTCTGGAGATGATTTTCGTCAACCTGCTCGACAACGCGATCAAGTACGCTGGCGATCCTCCACTGGTTGAGGTGCAGGTTCGAATGAAAGGAACGGACCGGGTGACCGTTCGCATTATTGATAATGGCGAAGGCGTCCCGTCTGAACTTCGAAAAAAAGTGTTCCAGATGTTCTACCGCGGAGGTGACGAACTGGAGCGGCGGCAGAAAGGAACCGGGCTGGGTCTGTACATCAGCCGAACACTGGCTCACATTCTGAAGGGCAGCATTTCCATTCACGACGGAGTGAACGGCGCGGGCAGTGTGTTTGAAGTCGAACTTCCGGGGAGGCCGGAATCATGAAGATCCTGATTGTGGAAGACGAAGAAGCTCTGGCCAAAGGACTGAAATTCAACTTCGAGCAGGAAGGCTACGAAGTCGAAACCACCGGTGATGGACACCGCGCGCTCGAACTGTTCGACGCCGCCAGTCCGCCGTTTGATCTGATCGTGATGGATCTGATGCTGCCAGGAATGAGCGGTTACGAAACGACTCGCGAGATCCGCGATCGTGACGAGCAGGTTTCGATTCTGGTACTCAGTGCCCGAACGCTGAGCGAAGACCGTGCGATGGCGTTTGACGCGGGGACTGACCAGTACCTCGCAAAACCGTTCGCGCTGCCGGAACTTCTCAGCCGTGTCCGCAACCTGACCAACCGACGACAGGCTCGGTCGACAGTTGCAGCCGATGTTTCGCCAAAGCGTGCCGTCCCCGCACGATTCGAATTTGGCGATGGCATCGTCGTCGATTTTGATCGGTTCGAGCTGACGGTCGGCACCGCAACTCACACACTGACGACCATGGAACTGCAGCTGCTACGGTATTTCATCGAGCAGGAAAGCCGCGTGCTTTCACGGGATCAGATTATGGAGAATGTCTGGGAAGACACGGCGGCGTTCAGCACCCGTTCCATCGATAACTTTGTGATGCGTCTACGGCGTCTGATCGAACCCATGCCGAGTGCGCCACGACATTTTCTCTCGGTCAGAGGGACAGGTTATCGCTTTGTCGCGAACCCGGAACCGGGAGACCGCGTATCAGATTCTGAGAATTTTTAATCGCCGATCAGTCGCCGAACTTTCTTCAGTTCACTGCGAAAACGAGAAAGCTGTCTGTCCGAAACAGGCTCGAATACGCTGTCTCTTTTGAGTTTGAATCGACGATGTGTCGCGCGTCAGTAAAAAAGACAGGCAGCTATTGAATGTCACTTGCTCGGTTCAGTGTCCGAAATTCCGTTTTCGTCAACATGCTGATGCTGGTCATCCTGGCCGGTGGGACGATCTTTGCGCTGACACTGGTCCGCGAGATGTTCCCGGAATTTCGCCCGAACAAGCTGATCATCACCGCCATTTATCCTGGTGTGCAGCCGCAAGAGATCGAGAAGGCGGTCACGATCAAAATCGAAGAAGCGGTTCGTGATGTGGAAGGTGTCGAGAAAATAGACTCGACCGTTTCCGAAAGTCAGAGCACCACGACGCTGACTCTTTACAACGAGGTCGAAGACGCCGAGAAAGTTCTCAACGAAGTCAAACGGGAAATTGATGCGCTCCCGGATCTGCCCGACGACCTCGAGCGTGTCACCATCAAGAGCTTCGAGCCGATGCTGCCCGTGATTTCGGTCGCCATCTTCGGCGACGGCGACGAAGCGGACCTCAAGCAGGCAACTCGCGATCTGAGAGATGATCTGCTGGCGCTGCCAGGCGTCAGTCGAATCATTGTCAGCGGGGTTCGCGACGATGAAATCAGCGTCGAAATTATTCCCGAGCGGCTGATCGAGTATGACGTCACCTTCGACGAAGTCGCGGAGGCGATCCGCCGGTCGAATCTTGATGTTTCTGGCGGGCAACTGAAAGGAGCCCGCACAACAGTTGCCGTTCGTACCATCGGCGAGGAACTGGATGGTTCCGACCTCGAAGATATCGTCGTCCGGTCAGCCGGCGCGGACGGAAAGAAGATTCTACTTGGCGATGTAGCGACGGTTCATGATGGATTCGTGGACCTCGACATCGAAGGTTACTTTGATTCGAAACCGTCGATGAAATGCGATGTCTATAAAACGAAGTCGCAGGACGCGATTCAGATTTCATCGGTCGTGAAGGCGTACATCGCCGGCAAGAAAAATCTTCCGTTCGATCCGTACTGCGACGATCCTTCTGCTGAGCCGTGGTGGCTGGCTGGGCCTGTCCGGCAGTTTCTGCAGATAACGGACAAACTGATTGGTCGCCCCGATCTTCAGAAAGTCTACGAAGAAAGCCACGCAAACCCGTTCAATCACTCCTTCGAAGTCGCCTTGAATACGGACCTTGCGCGTTTCATTGAAGGCCGCCTGGACCTCATGGCCCGAAACGGTCGCACGGGGCTGATTCTGGTTCTGATTTCGCTGATTCTGTTTCTGAACTGGCGAGTCGCGTTCTGGGCGGCGGTTGGTCTGCCGGTATCGTTCCTGGGAACGTTTATTGTGATGTGGATCTTCGGCATCTCGATCAACCTGCTCAGCGTGTTTGGGCTGATCATCGTTCTGGGCATTATCGTCGACGATGCCATCGTCATTGGTGAGAACATCTGCCGGCACGTCGAAGAGGGCATGCCTTCCGAAGAAGCCGCCGTCGTCGCGACCGAAGAGGTCCAGTGGCCGGTCATCATCGCCGTTCTCACAACCATCGCCGCGTTCGCTCCGCTGTTATTCATTCAAGGAACCATCGGCGACTTCATGGGCGAGCTGCCGATTGTTGTGATGGCCGCGCTGAGTGTTTCGCTGGTCGAGGCACTGGTGATCCTGCCATCGCACCTGCGGAATCTTCCCAGCCCCGCCGAAGAACAGCGGAAACGCGACGCGGCTGGCGAGCCCGGCCCGATAGTCAAAACGTTCCACCGCATGCGCGATGCGCAGGAACGATTCGTCGCCGACGTTCTGCAGACAAGGTATGAGAAATTCCTGCGAATTGCGCTGCGCTGGAAGTTTCTCACGATCTGCATTGCCATGGCCACAATGATGATTTCGTTTGGCCTCGTCGCGGGTGGAATTGTCGAATTCGTCTTTGTCCAGGACATGGACAGTGAGACTGTCATTTGCGACATCGAACTTCCCGTCGGCAGCCCGTCGGATCGCGTGCGGGCTCGTGTGATGCAGATCAGCAGGTTCGTCAAAGCCGCTCCTGAAGTCGTCAATGTTCAGGCGTTTGTCGGTTTGCAGATCGACGTCGCTGGCGAGGGCGCGGTTGGCTTCAAGGATCAATCCCATCTCGGGCAACTGGTCGTCGAGCTGCAGGAATCTGACGCTCGCGAACGAGCTGGCGGACGTTCCAGCAATGAACTGCTAACGGAATTCCGTGAATTCACGCGGACGCTGCCGGAGATCAACGCCGTTCGCTGGCAGGCATTGAATGGTGGCCCCGGCGGCAAAGACGTCGTCGTCAGAATCAGTGGAGCGGAGCCTGCAGAGCTGGTCGAAGTTTCGTCGCTGATCCGGGAAGAGATCGGTAGCTATCAGGGAGTTTTCGACCTTGATGACGATTACGATGCCGGACAACGCGAGGTTCAACTGCGATTGTTCGAGTCTGCCGGTGCGGGCGGCGGCACTGTGGCGGGGCTCGGGTTGCATGTTCGATCTGCTCTGTACGGTCGCGAAGCCCGACGAATTACTCGCAACCGCGAAGACGTCCGTATCATGGTGCGCTACCCGGAGTTGTTTCGTGAAAGCGTTTACAATCTGGAATCGATGTGGATTCCGACCGGCAATGTCATCGGTCAGCGACGCTGGATTCCACTGCGGCAGATCGCGGAACTCACCGAGACTGAAGGAGTGACGTCTCTTTACCGCAGCCAGAATTCGCGGGCAGTGACCATCTACGCCAATGTTGACGATCAGCAGGGAAACACGTCGGACATTCTGGAAGGCGTCCAGAAGAAATTCGCCGAGACTATTCAGGCCGACCATCCCAACGTGCGAATCGAGTTCCTCGGCAGCTACGAAGAAATGCGGAAATCGTTCGCCGGGTTGAAGCTGGCATTCCCCGTCGCACTCCTGCTGATCTACATGATGCTGGCAGGACTGTTCCGTTCGTATGGGCAGCCGCTGGTCGTCATGGCGGCGATTCCGTTCGGAATTCAGGGGGCGATTATCGGCCACCTGCTGACCAACAACCCGATGACGATTCTGAGTCTGATCGGAATGGTGGCTCTCAGCGGAATCCTCGTGAACGACTCGCTGGTGCTGGTCGATTTTATCAACAGCCGAGTTCGCAAAGGGATTGATCATTTCGAAGCCAGTATCGACGGGGCGAAGCTTCGCCTGCGAGCGATTCTGTTGACCACGCTCACCACCGTCGCCGGCCTGACTCCGCTAATGTTCGAAACCAGCTTCCAGGCGAAGTTCATGATCCCCATGGCGGTGACGCTGACTTTCGGGCTGATCTTTGCAACAGGCCTCACACTGGTCATCGTGCCGGCTCTGAATCTGATCTTCCTGGAACTTCGCGGCAACAAGCCCGGCGAATGACCGGCTGAGTTGGTTGAGAATGCGGCGACTGATAAAGTGTCCTGTTCCGAATTGTCGGCAGCCAAAATGCGAATTCCGCACCGGAGATCACACCATGAGACGAATTGCTCTGTCCCTGTTTCTGATGCTTGTCTGCACCGCCACGCTTTCTGCCGAAGACAAAGCGAAACTCAAAGGGCTGATCATTACGGGTGGGTGCTGCCACGATTACGACAATCAAAAGCTGATCATCGCACAGGGACTCAGCCAGCGAATGAGCATCGACTTTGATCTCGTTCATGAAGGCGGTACTGGTCGAGATCACAAAGTCTCCGTCTACAGCCAGCCCGGCTGGGCGAAGAAATACGACGTCATCATTCACAACGAATGTTTTGGTGGTGTCGCGGACGACGACTTCGTGAAAGCGATTGCTCAGGCACATTTCGAAGGCGTTCCGGCGGTCTTTATTCACTGCTCGCTGCACAGCTATCGAACGGCTCCGGTGGGAGCCGACGCGTGGCGGGAACTGATCGGTGTCACGTCGCGGCGTCACGAAAGTAAACACCACGTGGTTGCACAGAACGTTAACGAGCATCACCCCATCATGGCCGGTTTCCCGCTCGAATGGAAAACGCCAAACGGCGAGCTGTACATCATCGAAAAAGTCTGGCCGAACGCGACGCCTTTGTTGCAGGCTTACGGCAAAGACACGAAGCAGGTTCATACCGTCGCGTGGACTAATTCGTTCGGTAAAGCGAAAGTCTTCGGTACATCACTTGGTCACCACAACGAGACCATGAACAACGACATCTGGCTGGGCATGTTCGCTCGCGGAGTTCTGTGGACCTGTGGGAAACTCGACGAGAACGGAAAGCCAATGACCGGCTACGAAGGAACCGGGATCAAGCCGATCGAATTGCCAAAGCTGGAACCGGTTCCAGAAACGAAACCTGCAACGAAGACTAAGAAGAAATCAAAGTAGTACCAGCAGCGATTTGCCACTCAGAAGATATCCGGGTGGCTGGTGGTCGAAGCTTACGAGTCCCCAGTTGAAACCTGTTGCGAACATTCTCTGGATACTCGCAAGTTCGATCTTAGCCGCCCGGCAACCCAACCCCTTTCCTGTGTTCCTCGCTCATGCACATTCAAGACGGATATCTCAGCACCAGTGTCTGCCTCGCGACGGGAGCGATTTCGCTCGGCGCGGTCGGGTACAGCCTGCATCGAATGAAAGACACGCTCGGTGAGCGAACGGTGCCGCTGGCCGGGATGATGGGATCGCTGATTTTTGCCGGGCAGATGGTCAACTTCCCGATCGGCCTGCCGGTGTCGGGACACCTGATGGGCGGAGTCCTGGCCGCGGCGATTCTTGGTCCGTGGGCCGGCTGCGTCGCCGTCACACTGGTGCTGGTCGCTCAGTGGGCACTGTTCTCCGACGGTGGACTGCTCGCGTTGGGAGCGAACGTGCTGCACATGGCGGTGCTGGGTTCCATCGGCGGTTATGCCGTGATGACGACGGTGAAGAAACTGCTCGGCGGCGGTTTTCGTGGTACGGTGGCTGGCTCAGTCGTGGCGGCGTGGCTGGCAGTGCTGGCGGCTTCGGCCGTGTTCTGTCTGGAGTTCCGACTGTCGTACTCGGCGAGCGATTTTGACTTCGGCAACATCTTCACCCTGATGGTCACACTGCATGCATTGATCGGAGTCGGCGAGGCAATCATCACCGGCATCGTCGTCAGCGTGATCTACCAGCAGCGCGCTGACCTGATCGATGCCGCTCAGCCGGCGCGAGTTTCAGCTGCAACATCAATCAGTCGAGTCGTCGCTGCAGGTCTTGTCGGTGCCCTGGCCGTGGCGGCGTTTGCCGCGCCATTCGCTTCCGGGTTGCCGGACGGACTGGACTCTGTGACGGATCGATTCCGCATCGCCGCTTCCGAAGAAAGCGTTACCGGTCTGTTCGCCGATTACGACGCAATTCCAATGGCGGGCTGGCAGAGTCTTTCGGTTTCCGTTGCGGGAATCGGAGGTGCGCTCGCCGTCTTTGCCGCCGCGGTGCTGATTGGCCGAGCGATTCCGATGAACGCACCCGTCATGGCGGCCGAGGCTGCCGGTGAGTGATTTCTGGGATCGATACGGTCGCTCGGTTTCAATCTGCCACCGCATGCCGCCTGTGCTGAAACTGGTACTGGCGATCAGCGTGATCGTCGCTGGAGTTGCCATTCCTGTGCGCTACTGGCCGGCTTATGGAGTGCTCGGCTGCCTGGTTTTCGCCGGACACAGCATTGCCGGTATCCCGTTGGGGTATCTCATCAAACGGTTGCTGATCTTTCTGCCGTTTGTGGGATCGATGGCAATTTCATTGCCGCTTTCTCAGGGACTGGACCGCGGCTGGGATCTGATGCTGCAGATTATTTTTCGAGGATGCCTGGCGTTTCTGGTCAGTCTCTGGCTGGTCAACGTGATGCCGTTTGAGCAGCTTCTCGTCACGCTTCGCAAACTGCGAGTTCCCGCCGTCGTCGTCGCCATACTCGCTTTCATGTATCGCTACGTGTTCGTTGTGTGGGACGAGCTGGACAAAATGCGAACCGCCCGAAAAGCGAGGGCCTTCTCGGGCGGCAGTCTGTGGTTCCGCTGGAAGACGCTGGCGCAGCTGATCGGCATGCTGCTGATTCGATCGCTCAATCGCGCCGAACGCATTCACGGCGCCATGTGCTCGCGCGGCTGGGACGGCGAAGTCCGCTGGCTCGACGATCAGGAAAGCTGACCTGTACGGCTCGTCAATTCGAGAACCGCGAACGTCACGAATCGCAACTTTCAGTCCGTCGCTGCTGATCGCTGCGCATTTCGAATGCGGAGTCCGGCCCTGTTCCGCCTGGTTTTTACGTGGCTGGCACGCGATCGTGGCGGTTGAGCAGGGCGAACCCTTACCACGCCGCTGGCTCTGCTGGTGAAACTGCTCAGCAAAATTCTAATCCGCTGGTGTCAGCCGTGACTTTCACCTTCCTGCGGCGTGTCGTTACTGGAATCAAGGGCCGAAGTATCGACTCCGCGGCTGCGCATGATGCCTTCGACGGTGGCCCGCACACCGGGCAAGTGGGTCGCTAACTGCTTGAATGCCGGACGCGACACACTGATGACGTCGGTATCGACTTTCGCCACCACTGCCGCTGACCGGGGCTGATCGGAGACCAGCGCGATTTCACCAAACACTTGCCCTTCGCCGATCGTGGCGACGCATTTCCCGTTGACGATGATCTCCGCTTCTCCTTTGACGACCGAATACAGCTTGTCGCCATAGTCGCCCTGGTCAAAGATCTTTTCACCCGCGTGGAAGTGTTCCTGAATGATCGCTTCGTGCTGGAAAATACGGACCTGAGTGATGTCGCGAGGCAGCAGTAAATCCAGCAGCCAGTCGATTCCGATTCGGATCTGTCGATCGAAGCCCGGAAACTTCGAAAGGTAAACCGTTCGCCAGAATACCCAGGCGACGATGCCCTTCATTTTGAATCCGAAGACTTCTGCGACCGCCGACATCCGACCGAGCGACGCCAGTTTTCCCAGCCCGGTAAAGCCGAACCGTTTCATCTTCGTGCCGCGGATCGTCGCCAGAATGTTGTGGGCGCAGGTCTTTGCCTGACGCAACGCATGTTGTGCCGTGGGAGGCGACGTAATTCCGTCAACCTGCGGCACGGCAGCACAGTCTCCCACAGCCCACAGGCCGGGATGATTTGGTACGTCAAGATTCTCGGTCACGACGATGCGGCCGCGATCAAGTTCACACGGCAGGCTTGTCACCAGGTCATGCGGGGCCGACGGAACTGTCGTTACGATGGTTCGCGATGGGATCACCACCGACTCTTTCGTCGCCTTGTCAACGACAATAGCTCCGTCCCCGGACACGGCTTTCAGCCGCACGTTCAACTGAATTTCGACGCCACGCCCTTCAAGAATTTCCTGAGCGTAAATGGCGAGGCTCTCGCCCAGTTCCGGCAGAATCCGGTCAGCACTCTGGAGCAGCACGCAGCGAATCTCTTCCCGCCGGATGCCAGGGTAAGCCCTGATCGCACAGGTCAGAAAGTCGTTCAGCTCGGCGATACACTCGACACCCGAGAATCCACCACCGCCGACAATGAAGGTCAGCAACCGTTTGCGTTCTTCGGGGTCTTTTTCGATCGCCGCTTCTTCCAGGACGCCGACCGCCTGGTTACGAAGCCGCAATGCGTCGCCCAGATACTTGAACGGGATCGCATGCTCACGCATCCCTGGCACGAGGTCGTAGTTCAGTTTGGTTCCCAGGCCGACGACCAGATGGTCGTATTTTAGCACGATTGGCTTGGGGACGTATTCCGGTGCGAGTCGCACGGTTTTCTTTTCGATGTCGATCTCTTCGATCAACCGCGTGTAAAGCTGAGCGTGTTTGGCCATCCGTCGAATGGGCGTGATGCAGTGCAGCGTTTCGATCGTGCCGGAGATGACTTCGGGAAGAAACGGCTGAAACACGATGTAATTTTCGTTGCTGACGATCGTCACTTCGATGTTTGCCCGCTCGGCTGCCGTCATGAGTTTGCCGAGGTACATGGCGGTGTAAACGCCCGCAAAACCGCCTCCTAGAATAAGGATTCTCTTTTTCCCGCCTGATGATGCCATGTGGAGTCGGTCCGTCCTGAGATGGAATTTGCAGCGCTCGGGTGTCAGCCAGCCCGCCTGGAGATGTCGCGGCAGCATAGCTCTGAAAATGGCGTTCGCCAATCGGGGTGGAAGTTTCGCACGTTTTCGTCCCATGACGACTTCCGAAAAACGCATTCCGGCAGAATGGATTTTCCGCGACACTGCCCGGTCTTCCGACACAGAAATGGAACGACGCAAGAAGCGAACAGGCACGGAAGTCCCGCTCGTCCTCCGAGCCTGTTTTGTGGTGTTCCGTGCATTTCGTCGTTTCCCTTTAAATCATTGTGATTTTCTGGCCTTTCGGAATCAGGCCTGCAAAGGATTGCCGCCTCCCGTGAACGATGCCGTCTGGATTCGACGAATTCCCTGGACGCTGATCGCAATAGCCATCGTGCTGTTTCTGATCGGCCTGAGCGCGATCATGCGCGGAGACGAGCTTTACCATCTGGGCGAGTTTGCGCCGCGGCAACGCATCTGGGCAGTGATGGGGCTGGGTGTTTTCGTCACGGCTGCTTCGTGGCCCTATCAACGGCTCAAGTGGTTGAGTTACGGGCTGTACGGCCTCTGCATGTTGTTGCTGGTTGTCGTTTTCTTCATGCCGGCGAAAAACTACTCGCACCGCTGGATCCCGCTGGGCTTCATGAACTTTCAGCCATCGGAACTGGCGAAGCTCGCCTTCATTGCCGCTCTGGCGAGATACCTCATGCATCGCGACAGCTTCCGAAACTGGCTGGGACTCGTGCCGCCATTTCTGATGACAGTGGTGCCGGTCGCGTTGATTCTGAAGGAGCCGGATCTGGGCACATCGCTGCTGTTCTTTCCAGTCCTCTTTGCGATGTTGTTCGCCGCCGGAGCGCGGCCCAGACACCTCGTCACGGTTTCGATTCTGGGCGCGATGTGCGCGCCGCTGCTCTGGATGCAGATGAGTGCCGAGCAGAAGTCCCGCATTGTGTCCGTGTTTACTCAGAAGTCCGGCGGCGACGCTCCGGACGACGACGGCTACCACCTGCACCAGTCCAAACGAGTCTTCGCGCTGGGCGGCGTCTGGGGCAGCGAACTGGCGGGAATGCCTCTGCAAAGCAAACACGCCTATCACCTGCCGGAATCGCGAACCGACTTTGTCTTCTGCCTCGTCGGTGAACGCTGGGGGCTGATCGGCTGTCTGTTTACGATCATTCTCTTCCTGGCTCTGATTGGACGAGGCCTGCTGATCGCGGCCGACACGCGCGATCCATTCGGGCGGCTGCTGGCCGTTGGCATCGTGGCTTTGATTGGATCGCAAACGCTGATCAACACCGGCATGACCGTCGGGCTGCTGCCGATTACCGGCATGACACTGCCAATGATGAGTTACGGCGGCTCCAGTCTGCTGGCCACGTGTCTGGCTCTCGGGCTGCTGGTCAACATTGAGCTGCGTCCCACCTATGCGACTGGTGCCGAGCCGTTCCGCTTCGCCGACTGATCGCGGCACTGGTTCTTGACGATCCTTGGAGTCTTCGCGACTTTGCGTCAGACTCGTCGCCATTCGAATCTGCAACGATCGAGGAACCAACGATGAAACTGGGACTGATCAATTCCGCGTGGGCTCAGGCAGGTCGCGACACCGCCTGGGGAATTCAGAAGACGAAGGAACTCGGTTTCGACACGATCGACATCTTCACTGACCCGCTCGACATCGACATTCGTGAACGCCGCCTGATCAAGGACGAATGCGACCGGGTCGATCTTCCGATCATGTCGATCTGCTGCGTCGCCGTCGGACTGATTGACTTCAACCCGAGCGTTCAGCGGTTCAGCATCGACCGCGTGAAGGCGTATCTGGATCTCGCATACGAGTACCAGGCGAAGAACGTCCTGCTCGTTCTGGGAGAATATATCTGGGCTCGCGAAGTCATTCCGCCGGCCGAGCAGTGGAAAACGGGAGTCGAAAACTGCCGACAGCTGGCTGAGTACGCGGAAAGTCTCGGCGTTCAGATCGCGCTGGAGCTGGAGCCGTTTCCGTTGTCGCTGCTCAACAACGTCGACAACATGGTGCGCTTCATCGACGACGTGAACCACCCGGCGCTGCAGGCCAACATCGACGTCTCTCATCTGTTATTAGCAGACGTCGCCCCTGCCGAACTTCAAAAGCTGGCCGGAAAAGCGATTCACGTGCATATCTCGGACTGCGACGGCAAGGTTCACGGCGATCTGCCTCCCGGTCGCGGAGTCGTTAACTTCCAGCCGTACCTCGAAGAGATCCGCAAGCTGAACATCGACGGAGCCATCTCGATCGAACTGGAATACTCACCCGAGCCGGACAGAATCGAAGAGTGGGTCGCCGAAGCCTACGCCACCACGGATCAACTACTCCAGGACTCCGGCCTCCGCGGCTGACGTGTGCCCTCGCAACGGAACGTCCCGGCTGGTCCCAAGTGATGAGCAGTTCACACTGCCCTGCCCGCTTCCGCCCGAACCTCCGCTGCCCGTGACTCAGTCTGCCCGTGACTCAGTCTGCCCGTGACTCAGTCTGCCCGTGACTCAGTCTGCCCGTCGATGTAAACTTGACCTCGTGCTGATTCGTGAGTGTCATTGGTCCGCAGTACCCCACTGTTCGCCCCACGAAGCGGAAAACTTCTACGCACGATCTACCCGTCGGAATCCCTGCAGCTGGATAGATCGCAATTCGTTATACGTACAAGAGTCCGTCCGATCTGAATGACAGTTCTCTACATCATTGGCAACGGGTTCGATCGGTGGCATGGACTGCCCACCAGTTACGGTCAATTCTACGCACACGCAAAAGCAACACTTGACGAAATTGAACGTTACTTCAGCCTCGACGAGATTGATCGACCTTGGCACGATTTTGAATCTTCGCTCGGGACCTATTATTGGCGTGAACTTTTCGAGGAATACGACTACACCGACACAACTTTGGAGTCCTTCAAGGTCAGCGAAACGTATGGCCTTCAGGATGAACTCCACGAGCGGGCAGATGACCTGCATCGCGCGATCGAGCAGTGCTTTTGCGAATGGGTCGAACAGATCGATGTCACTGCGGCTTCCGTACAGATGGCGTTCGAGCCTGAATCACGCTTCATTTCATTCAACTACACTCCAACGCTGCAGTCAATTTACGGCATAGACGATCGATCCATCCTGCACATCCATGGCAAGGCTGATTCTGGTTCCGTCGTTTTCGGGCACGGCGTTCAAATCGTTGAGGAGCCGGAACTGGATGAAAATGGCGACAGCAATCGAACGATGTACACAGACGCCGAGAATGCTGCTAAGTATCCTCTGTTCGCGTTTCAAAAGCAGACAGCCGATGTGATCCAAAATTATCAGGACTACCTTGAGTCGTTGGTGGGCTTGTCACGAATCGAGGTGATCGGGCATTCGTTGGCGGAAGTGGATTTGCCTTACTTTAGGGAAGTGGCGAGGCGTAACGTTGGTTGCAACTGGATCGTATATTGCTACGAAGAGTCAGAAATAGAACATATAAAACGGCAACTGAAGAAATGCGATGTCGACGTTAACATGATTGTGACGCGTCAGTATCCAAACGTCTGACGTGGGCGCAAGCGAGGCACGCCTAACCACGGTGGATTAGAAACTCGCGAAGCCGAGCTTTAATCTTTTGTTCGAGAAGCCCGGACGATGTGTTCGGGCTGTTTTTGTGCGCGGCAGGGAAGGCGATCAGGAAGTGATTGTCGAGCGAACATTTCGAGGGCTCGCTGTTTTTCGCTGCGGCGACGCTGCCTTCCGCCGACGGTCAGGTCTCCAGGCCAGACGGCTACCGTGAATGGCGAACCGATCCATTGAACGGAACGGAGAAGGCAGGATCCGCCAGGGCTGGTGCTGTGTCCGAGCCGTATCGTCGGGGAGGCGGATTTGAGTCTGGTAGGCGTCGGCGATTTTCATTGGACAGTCGACTTCGCGTCGAGTGCTGGTCGATCGGACGCCGCGTGATGCATCGCCGGGCAAAGGTTGATAAAAAGCTGCCTGAAAACTTCCTTCGCCTGACGAAAGACAAATTTCCTGATGAACCGCTTTCTCTGGACCGTGCTGCGGGTTTCGCTTTCCGCGTGGGTGGGCGCAGCAATTCTGTTTGTGATTACCGGTGTTCGTGAAGTCACGATGACCGATTTCGATGCCGCGACGAAGAACATGCTGGCGGCAACCCGGTTTCCGGCGTACTACGCGTTTGGCTTCACGCTGGTCATCGTGGCTGCAATTTCTACGGTCGGTCTGATACTGATCGACCGCATCGCCCGCCGCAGAAAAGTCGTCATTCTGACGCTGGCAATTCTGTCGCTGGTTGTGATGTTTCTGGACCATCGATTTATCTATCTGCCGCTGGAAGCCATGATGCTCGAACCCGAAGGTCGCCTGCAGCCGGACTTCTTCACGTATCATCAATGGTCCAAATACATCAACTGCGTGTCGGTCGGTGCGAGCCTGATTGCGAGTTTCGTCGCGGCCTGTCCGCTGCCAACGCTGGCGTTTGGTGAATCGTCCTCGGAATCCTGAAAGCACTTCTGCTATGGCAACTTCACTGGCGACGTTCGGTTCCGGCTGCTTCTGGTGCACCGAAGCCGTCTTTCAGCAGATTCGTGGCGTGGAGAAAGTTGTCTCTGGCTACTCCGGCGGGAAAATGCTGTCTCCGGATTACAAAGCGGTCTGCACGGGAAAGACCGGCCATGCCGAGTGTGTGCAGGTCACGTTCGATCCGGACGTTGTTTCGTACCAGGAACTGCTCAACGCGTTCTTTAAGACCCACGACCCGACGACTCTGAACCAGCAGGGAGCCGATCGGGGAACTCAGTATCGGTCGGTGATCTACTTTCACGATGACACTCAACGTGAACTCGCCGAAGCATACCGCGACCGACTGAACGAAGCCGGTGTGTTCCCGTCGTCGATCGTGACGGAGATCAGTTCTGCGGAAGAGTTCTTTCCGGCCGAGGACTATCACCAGAGCTATTTCATGCTGAACTCCGGCCAGCCGTACTGTCAGGCGGTGATTGCGCCGAAGCTGATGAAGTTTCAGAAGGAACTGCCGGACCTGCTGCAACGTTGATTCCGAGGCTCGTTCCGACTGCCTCATTGACCGACTGACGAAATGCCATGCCCGATCCGCTTCGCGTTCTTTGCTTTGAGTCCCGAAAAGAGGACGAGATGCGTTCGCTCATCGAACGCAACGGCGGTGTCGCCACCATCGCGCCTGCCATGAAAGAGGTGGCCCTGGGGATGACGGACGAAGTTCGTGTGTTTTACGAACGTCTGACCGCCGGCTCGCTGGACCTGCTCATTTTCACGACCGGAGTCGGTACCGAAGCACTGGCGGACGCCATCGAAACCGAACACTCGCGCGAGCGATTGCTGGAGCTGATGCAGCAGTGCCGGATCGTCGCTCGTGGTCCCAAGCCGTTTGCGGTGCTGCGAAAATGGAACGTTCGAATAGACGCTCGCGCTGCTGAGCCGAACACGTGGCACCAGGTCGTGCAATCGGTACTGGAAGTTGCGGAATCTGAAGGCGCCGCATCCGGTGAAACCTCCACTTCGAAACCGTTGAGCGGTTGTCGGATCGCGGTACAGGAATACGGTCAGCCCTCCACCGACCTGTACGCCGAACTTGAAGAATACGGGGCCGAAGTGCTTCCGGTGCCGATTTACAAGTGGGCGTTGCCTGACGATACGGCTCCGATTGAATGTGCGGTGGAAGCCACCATCCGCGGCGACTTTGACGTCGTCCTGTGGACGACGGCACAGCACCTGGTGCATGTCATCGAGATTGCCGAACGATTGGGCGTCAAAGAAGAATGGCTGACGGCGGTTCGGAAGTGCGTGATCGCATCAATCGGCCCGACGGCCAGCGAGCGGATTGTTGAATTCGGGCTGCCGGTTGACTTTCAGCCGACTCACCCGCACATGGGCCACTTGGTTCGCGAATCCCTTCAGGCCGCACCGGAATTGATCGAGAGTTGCCGAGCGCGATAACTCGCCTGATGGGGGGCTCGGCGCTACAATCCGGCCTCCTGCCAGATTCCCCACCTGATCGCCCAGCCTCGCGACCGACTTCTGCGAAGTGAGAATTTATGACGACAACTGCCGAGAAAGCCCATCGTCGAAATCTGGAGTTCACCACTCTGGACGAAGTCCGCGCTGATATCGAGACCGTCGCCGCCGGTTCCTACGTCACCGTGGGCCAATGGAGTTTCGCCCAGATTCTGGATCATCTGGGCAGCTCGCTGAATGCATCACTCGATGGGTTTCCGTTCAAGGGTTCCTGGTTTGTGCGCTGGTGTGTCAGCCCTTTCATCAAGAATTCCATTCTGACGAAGCAGATGAAACCCGGCTTCAGGTTGCCGAAGAAGTTTTCGTCTTACCTGCCGTCGGAAGATTGCACGATGGACGACGCACTTCACAAAGTGCTGACTGCCATTAAACGATTCGAAAAAGAGATTCCCGTTGCCGATCACCCATTCTTCGGCAAGATGGCCAGCGAAGAATGGATGTGCCTGCACTTGAGGCACGCGGAACTCCATCTGAGCTTCGTTGTTCCAACAGCTTCCGCTGGCGAACAGAACTGAATCGCCGCGTCGATTTTCGTCCCGAAGGCCCCATTGTGGTGGTCGGTCAGAACATCGAAAACACATATAGCAGCGGATCTGGCAAGCCAGTATAAAGCCCGGCTGATCCACGCGCGGAAGGACCGTGTGCATGGATGGTTGTGTATCGGTTTTCGGGCTAGATCAAAATTGGTCCGAGCCGTGGTATGAAGTTCCTCGCCTGAATTGGCAGGGCATCCCTCCGTACGGGAAAGGAATCCAGTATGAGGTTTTCGACGTCTCTCGCATTGTTGTTGGCTCTTTCAGCGACCGCTTTCGCCGACCCTGATCCCGCTCACGAAGCTCAACGTCAGGCCGCGACGAAGGCCTATGATGTGGGTAACTGGCAGGGAGTCATCGACGCGACCACGCCGATCATCAAGGCGAACGCCAATGACAACATCGCGTTGCATCTGCGAGGCAGTGCGAGAATTGAACTCGCCATCATCACTCACGACGCGGCGATGATCCGCGAAGGCATCACGGATGCCCGCACAGCGATCTCCGTCGCCACGACGCCCGAATTCAACTACTACCTGCCGTACCTTTACGGCATGACTAATCTGACTCTGATCGAAGATCAGTCGAGTCATGCTCTGGTCGCCGTCGGCATTGCCGATCAGCTGTTGCCGCAACCGGGTATCACTGACGAGCAGAAGTCCAACGTGCTTTATCAGCGGGCTCTGGCCAAGTCATCGATGAAACAGCCCGAAGCGGCTATCGCGGATTTTGACGCGGCTCTGGCGGTCAATCCCAAACACATCGCTTCCTACATGGCCAAGGCCGATCTTTACACCGAGGCTAAAAAAGACGAAGCGGCCATTCAGACATACGCCGCTGCGATTAAGGAGTTTCCGGAGGAGCCGCTCGTTTACAACAATCTGGGGATGCTCTACCAGAATCTGAAACGCTACAACGAAGCCATTCGAGCTTTCTCTGCCGCGCTGCAGAAGAATCCAAAGTACGACATCGCTCTGACAAACCGCGGCTACACATGGCTGCAGGGTGGAAGACCGGTCGAGGCGGAGAAAGATTTCGCTGCGTCACTCCAGCTGAATCCGGACCAGCCGGCAGTGCAGTCACTGCTGGGAACTTCGCGTCTGGTGCAGGGCAAATGGCAGGAAGCGGCCCGCGACTTCGAACTCATCATCCAGAAGACGCCGACCGATGTTGCCGCACATGTCGATGCCGGTTTTGCTCACTACTTTGGCAAGGATTACGAAGGAGCGATTCAGGAATTCAACAAAGTGATTCAGATGGACTCGACCGCCCGGTTCATCAATCCGTGGCGTGTCTGGACATTAATGCGTTCCGGTCGCAAAGCTGAAGCAACGGGAATTGCTCAGTCCAGCCGTGCTCATAAAGAAAATGAACGCGACTGGATCGACTGGGTTATCCTGTACACTATGGGTGACATCACTGCCGAAGAACTGGCCGCTCGGGTCGACAAAAGCGATCCGAATATCCAGACCGCTCAGATGTGCGAAGCTCGCTATTTCATTGCCGAGCAGCAGCTGGCTCAGGGGAAAAATCAGGAAGCCGCGTCGAACTACGAGCAGGCTCTGAAAACCAACAAACGGGAACTGTCCGCCTGGCGTGGAGCGAGCTACGCTCTGCGACGCTTCCAGTAATCAACCGTTGAATTCAGGCGTCCGTTCGTGAGATCAAGCTCCTGAAACCAACAGACGACATCCAGTCTTGAGGCCCGGCGTTTAACCACGCCGGGCCTGTTTTCGTTTCTGGTGCTGTCAGGTTTCGACGAAAATCGAGGAACGCGAATTGCCACCTTTCGTCCGGTCGACCCTACGCCTGTTGCATGATCCGGGCTAGAATCCTGATTCTTTGTGCCCGTCTGGTCGGAGTCTTCACGGTATGTCTTCGCGAATTTCTTCCACTCGCCTGTGTCTGAGTGTGCTGGCTGTTCTGCTTTGTTTTGCGGTGCCTGTAAGAGCGGACGTTTCGATTGAGTCTGTTGACGTTGGCATTGGCCAGGTGACACGACCGGGCGTCTGGACACGGTTGCAAGTGCAGCTTCAGGCGACCGAAGCGGTTGATTGCCGCGTCGAAGTAATCGCCGCCGACCCGACTGGAAACCCGGCGACGTTTCCATCGGCAGCGCTGAAGCTCCAACCGGGCACGTCACGCCGTGTCTCGCTGTTCTTCATGCCGGGCCGGCTTGAGGAGACCATCACCGTCAGAGTCGTTTCGGCAGAGGGAATCGTTCTGGCGTCAAAGAAATTGAACGGCGCCGAGTCGAAGTCCGATGCCGCCGACTTTGTGGTTGTCAGACATACCGTGCCGATCTGGGTCGTGGCGGGAACGCTCGGCAGCGATCGATCGGGAAAATCCGACCATCAGGCGACTCAGCAGGCAATTGCTGACCGTGGCGTCCAGCTGACTCAGCTGGAGTCGACCAGCAAGTTTCCGGATCAATGGCGAGCCCTCTCCGCGGTCAGTGTCGTCTTCCTCTCTGGACGTTTTGACCTGACCGAAGAGCAGTCTTCCGCGTTGAATCAGTGGGTTCGCAGTGGTGGCCATGTGGTTGTGATTGCCGGAACTCGCGTTGAAGAACTGACCAGCAGCCCGATCGCCAGGTGGGCACTGGATGGCTCGGAGATGACTGCATCCTCACTCAGTGACCTGAGCGGTCTGGAAGCCTACGCAAAGAGTAGTTTCCGAATTCCGATCGCGGCCAGAATCAAAGGTTCCATCATCCGCGCAAGGGATGGTGTCGACGTCGTGACAGGAATCGAAGGCCCGCTGTTGACTCGATCATCGCACGGGTTTGGCCGCATCACGATACTGGGAGTCGACCTGGATCGACCGCCACTTTCTCGATGGCGAGCGCTCGACAGTTTCGTGGCGGCGATTGCTGATCTGCCACCCACCAAACTGACCGACGAGTCTGCTGGCCAGAGGATTTCTCATACGGGTGTTACCGAAATGGCGACGCAGTTCCAGATCGGAATGGAGACGATCCCTGATGTTGGCGATCGATCGACACTGACGGTGCTCGGACTCGTTCTGCTTTTTCTGTTGATCATCGGTCCGCTCGATTATTTCCTCGTGCATCGGTTGTTGAAAAAGCCCGGACTGACCTGGTTGACGTTTCCTGCGATCGTCGTCGGTGCAGGGCTGCTGGCCGGAGCCGTCGCCGGGGGAGCCAACGGAACGGTCGTCCGCTCCAGAATGTGCGAACTTCTCGATCTGGATGCAGACAGTGGATTCTCGCGTCATACCGTATGGTCAACGATCTACAGTCCAGTCCATCGTCGGTATCGAGTACAGATTAATCATGATCTGCAAATGCTTTCGCCGGGGCGATCAGCATCACCATCAGCTGCCGATGCGCCCGGTGCTCCTGAAGCGTCGTCGTCAGGATGGTTGCACTGGTTTGCGGCTCCGGAATCAAATTTCGGCGGCATGTATCGAGCGGCGGGCCTGAATCTCGGCGGAGCGGGCTATCGCTTCTCCGAAGATCGATCCGAAATTGCCAACCTGCCAATCCCTGCCGCTTCAGATCGGATACTCGCGTCGACGACGACGTTTGATGTTTCGTCGAAGCTGTTTGACTTGAACCTCAAACAGGCGGGAACCGGACACCTGTCGCGAGACAGCACCTTCACGCATCATCTGCCATTTCCGATTGACGACTGGGTACTGGTCTATGGAAATCGGGTTTACTTTCACGACTACCTGGCAGGTGACCTGATGGGCAGTTCGGCGATTGAACCAGAAGTTGTCTGGTCCGCGATCGGCCGAACAACCGGTGGTCGCGAACTCCGCAGCTTCCTGACTGGTTCAACATTTCAGCAAACGGGCAGAAAAGGAGTGGGAGGCAGTGGCGACGAGTTCGAGCATACGCAGGTTGACTGGAATCGTCGCGAGACGGACCTGCAGGCGATTTTGCGCATGGTCACTTTTTATGAACTCGCTGGAGGTCGCGATTACACAGGTCTGCTGCACGATACCTTTTCTGACCTGGAAATGTCTGACAGTCTCCCACTGGACCGGGCCGTCCTGTTTGGAAGATTGAGCACGCCAGGAGCAACCATCCAGATTGACGGACAAGCGTTGCCGCCTGATCGACAGGAGTCGTTTATTCGAGTTCTGCTGCGTGTCGAAGATGCTCCGATCGAATCGTCACTGCCGCTATTTGACAAGTAGATGCATCGGTGGAATGAATTTCCACCGGAACAAGTTGCCAATGCAAAATGCAACGCGCTGGCACACCAATCAAACATCAAACTCTTAGAGGCCGACAAACAACTACCTGAGAAAGCCGAAAACCTCGGAGATTCATCCGGTCGAAGTCAGTTCTTTGTCAAACTCTTAGTAAACCGCCATTGTGTGTGGAGAGCATTTCGAATCATGGATGGATATCAGCAGGAACTGCAGACGGCGATTGCCGCCGTGCGGAAGGCAGCACGAGTCACGCAGGCTGTTCAGAAACAGATCACCGACGACGTGCTGGAGAAGGAAGACCGCAGTCCTGTCACCATTGCGGACTATGCGAGTCAGGCGGTGATCTGCCATGCGTTAAAAGAAGCCTTTCCCGACGATCCCATTGTGGGAGAAGAAGACGCCGCCGATTTGCGAGGCGACGATAATGCGGGCTTCGTGGATCGCATTCTGGAAGAACTGGCGGCGATTGGTGTCGCGACAACGGCTGACGAAGTGTGCTCATGGATTGATCACGGCAACGGAAAGGCTGGTTCTCGATTCTGGACACTCGATCCGATCGACGGAACCAAGGGTTTTCTGAGAGGCCAGCAGTACGCGATTTCACTCGCACTGATCGTGGATGGTGAACTCACCGTGGCCGCACTTGGATGTCCGAATCTGCCGCTTGCCCCTGCTGATGAGTTGTCACCGGGCTCTCTGTTCTTTGCCGTTCGCGGTGCCGGCGCGTATGTCTTTTCGATCGAGGACGATGCGGTCAGCACCGATGCGGCCACGCGAGTTCAAACCGGAGCAGTGGTCGACTGGCCGGACGCTCGACTCTGCGAGTCGGTCGAGTCCGGCCATAGTTCGCACAGTCGATCGGCACAGATAGCGGGTTCGCTCGGAATCACAAAAGAACCCGTACGACTTGACAGCCAGGCCAAGTATGCCGTTGTCGCTCGTGGCGAAGCGGATATTTATCTGCGGCTCCCGACGCGACAGGCTTATCAGGAAAAAATCTGGGACCACGCTGGCGGCGCTCTGGTCGTACAGGAAGCTGGAGGAACGGTTTCCGACATCAACGGGAAACCACTCGACTTTACGCAGGGTCACGAGCTGAAACTAAACCGCGGCGTCGTCGTTTCCAACGGCCCGCTGCACAACGCCGTCATCCAGGCGGTGCAGGCTGCCGGTATCTCGTGACGCAGCAAATTCGTGGCAGCAAACAGTTGAGGATGATGCGTGGCCCCAGATTAACGGAGTGACGTCTTTGAAGCTGGCACCGATTTTTGAAGTGGCGATTCAAACAAAATCAGGACGCGGCGAGTGATCGACCGCGTCCTGTTTCGTTATGGAAGGCCTTGAAATCGTCGCTGGTGACGATCAGGGAAGTGCCCAGTCGTACTTGTTCAGCTCAAACACCAGGAACATGATTCCCAGCGAGAGTGCCGCGACCGAGACAAACAGCAATCCGACCCAGACATCTGGCGCCGGTTTCTGATCAGAGTTTTGTTGTGACATAGTCTTCCTTCTCAATCACGCCATTCTTTGCTCGTTCGACGACGACACCCACCGCACGGTCTGGATCGACCAGCTCCAGGCGGATCTGGCCAAGATACTTGTTCTGCTCACCTACCCGATAGACGTAAAGCGTGTTGCCTTCCGTCAGGCCATCATCGCTGCCGATGGAAACCTCGATCAGCTGCCGACTCGTTCCGCGTCCAGACTTCTTCGTATCCAGGACTCTGCCCATTACCAGTGGAGGCGGAGCCAGTTTACGAGCGTACTTGTTGGGATCCGGGTCGAGCTGATTAGCGACCAGCACCTTGCGAAGTGTGGCCACTGATTTCAGCATCGCGTTGTATTTTTCCGTCAGCGACTTGGAGCCCACTTGCTGATTGAACAACTCGTCTTCAAGCTGACGAACCCGCTGATTCTGATTGTTCAAAGCTGCGTTCAACTGCTCGTTGATTCGACGGGAGCTCAACGCTTCCTCGCGACGGATTTTTGCTTCGTCGCCAGAGATCACCGCCAGAGCCTGCTGAGTATTCAGTTCGGTCTTCTGGGTGTCGATCAGGATTTTCTGGTTCTCAATTTCATTCTGAGCGAGTCGCAGTTCGGCCTTGGCGTCAGTCGCGTCGTTCTTCACTTGAGCCACGACGGCTTCGAGGTCTTTGATGACCTTGTTTTTTTCCGCCTGCAACTTTTCATAGTCAGCATCGCGGCTGGCAACGGAAGCTTCCAGTTCCTTGGCGACATCTCTCCAGGTCATGTGCCGTGTGAATACGGCACCTGCCAGCATCATGAAACAGATACTGAGAACCAGTTGGATGATGACCAGAAGTTTTCCAACAAACGTCATGGCCTGAATCCTGACTTACTGAGTTGGGCGAAAATGGAAAAGCGGTTTGTCCGGTTCAAATCGGATTCATGCTACGAAATCAAGTGCTGGCTGTCTCTGCTGTGGGAGCGGCCTCGACCGGCACGGCTCCCTGATCAATCAGTTGCTGTTCACGGTCACGCAGTCGCTGCAGGATACCTTCCATCTGGTAGACCAGATCCAGCAGGTGTCGTTTCTGATCGGTCAGTCTGAAAAGATCTGTTTCAATTTGAATTCGCTGCCGTTTCAAACGCATTCCGGATTCCCGGGTTCGTTCTGCGACGGCTCGAATTTCAACCGCTTGTGTGGCCAGTCGCTCGCCATCAGTTGAAAGAGCCTGAATCTGTTTTCCGACATCTTCCAGAGCCAATGCAAGCTGTTCTTCCCGTTTGGCAATGCCCAGTTCGTCCGCTTTGATCAATTCGGAAATCCGAGCGATCTGTTGCTTCAGGTTCTCAATCTGTGGCGTGACCGCTGCCGTTTTTTCCTGATTCCGTCTCGCCGCGTCGTCGTACGACTTCGAAATGACATTGGGCAGCGAAGCCGCCGTTGCCAGTGGCTGACCTTCAGTTCTCTGCGTGCTCGTCCATTGCGGAGTTTCGCCAGCGGTTTGAGCGAATGTGTAATCCGACAGATTCTGAGTCTCTTCCCGCCAGTTCGGCCCCAGTTTGCTGATTCCGACAGCGATGCCCAGAAAAGCGATACTTGCTGCCGTCACGAAGACAACCAGGATCTTGCTGATTTTGGTCGTCATTTCGGACTTCTCATCTGAAGAGGACGTGAGTGTTGTTCAAACCGACACCAGCGAGCCGGCACCATTAAAACCACACCGACAACATTTACGAGCTCAAAGTGTGTCAGCGTGAACGATGACTGGGAGGTGCGTCAATGAAAAACAAGGCAGTTCAGCGACGGTGAGGCATCGAATCGGGTTGTGAGGACCTTGCCGTTTCTGCGACTCATGCTCTGGCAGAGAGACAGCTCCACCATCGGCACAGGCGAGGGATCGTCTGGCCGACACAGGCAGCATAAGAGTTTCCGGATTGTACGGGTGGCAAAAAAACGGAGTCAAACAGAAAGATCCGGCACTGCCATCTGTATCACGACGAGTCTGACCATTCTACGCCGTCAGGCCGTGCAGCCATCATAGCCTGCAATTCTCATTCAGCCTGTCAGGCTGGTGTAACAGGTCACGAAACGACAGGCATCTGACCTGCTTCTCGTCAAGAAAATCAGCCGTAACGAATACGACAATTGCAACGAATTCGTCGATCGTTATCGAACCGAGGCCTGCAACGCTGCTCACTGGCTCGCTGTGTTCAGGGCAGGTAACGAAACTCCGCGGTCATCAGTAACGTCTGACAGGCGGTCGTCCAGGCTTCCGCGACGGCTTTGTGCGAAAACTCAGTCACTGCTGGCGGCGCTGCGTTTTCAGACGCCGCCACAGCAACTTTGCCCTCTGCGTTTTCGGTGGCGAGGTCGTTTGCCAACTCTCGTACAAGTGTCGTCAGGCCAGCAGCCTCGGTCTCAGTCGGGTCGCGGAGCAGGATCCGACTGAACGCGACTTTCGCCCGGTCTGTCTCAGGACGGGACACGACCTCAGCCGCGATGTTTTTTGCTCGGTTTGCGATGAAAGAACTGTTCATCAGGAAAAGACTCTGCGAAACCATGGTTCTTTCGGTTCGCTTCCCGACAACAAGGCTGGGATCGGCAAAGTCGAATTCGGCAAGCACATTCGGTACCCAGTACCGGGCAACGGGAAGATAGACGGACCGCCGCATGGAGCTCAGCTGCTCAGCTGAAGGGAAGACAGTGCTGTTGAATTCCCGGTCTTCGAACGTCGAAATCACCGACCCATCCGCCGGTGAAAGATCCAGTTCCCCAGCAACAAACAACATCGCATCCCGAAGTGACTCAGCATCCAGGCGTTTAACAGACGATCTCCACAGCAACGAGTTCGCCGGGTCGATTTCAGCGTTGGTCGGTGAGTGTTTGCTTGAAAGACGGTAGGTCCGGCTCAGAATGATTTCACGAATCGTTTGCTTGATGGACCAGCCGTTGTCTCTGAATCGAGTGGCCAGCCAATCGAGTAATTTCGGATGACTCGGTCGCTCTCCCATGTGGCCGAAGTTGTCAGGAGTGTCGACAAGACCGCGACCAAACAGGTGCTGCCAGATGCGGTTAACGGCTACGCGAACGGTCAGCGGATTAGCATCGTCCACCAGCCAGTCAGCCAGCAGCAACCGACCGCTTTGTTCATTGATTTCGTCGGAAGTCTCAACGGCAGTCTTCGCAGAAAACGCGAACAACATGGGAACGCCACGGGGGACGACGTCGCCCTTCTGTTTGGCTTCGCCACGTATGCGAATGGCAAAGTCAGCTGGCTTGTCGAGATCCCGGACGGCCATGCAGTAGTCAGGAAACTCAGGCGGGTTGTCGGTTAACTTTTTGAGGTCAGCGTCGAGTGCTTCAATTTTCCTGTCCCACTCGGCAATCCCGTCGTCCTGAGTTTTCAGTTCTGCTGTGATCTCGGCAAGCCGAACGGCATCCTGCGTTTTCTTCTGTTCGTTTTCCAACGCCGCCTTCCTGCGGACAAAACCGTACCGGGTGGACCGGGCTTTGTTACGTTCGCCGGTCACCTCGGCGACCTTTGTTCGGTATTGCTGCGCCGGACCATCGAGTTCGGCACCGTGCTCGCCGATAGGCTGCAGAGGGCGGTCAAACCCGAACGGATTCGCATTCGTCATCGGACCATAAAGTGACTCTGTGCTCCCAAAGATTCCCGCCAGCGCGTAATAGTCCCGAGTCGGCACAGGATCGAACTTGTGATCGTGGCAACGGGCGCAGCCGACCGTCAGGCCGAGCAACGATCGCGTGACAACGTCGATCTGTTCGTCGATCACATTCATCTCGAAGAGGTCTTTGTCGCCCTCACCGAGAATCTTTGACCCCAGCGTAAGAAAGCCGGTGGCGATGAACTGTTCATCACGCTGCTGCCAACTGGTCGACGGCATCAGATCGCCGGCGATCTGCTCCCGGACAAACTGATCGAAAGGTTTGTCAGCGTTGAACGATTGAATCACGTAGTCGCGGTACCGCCAGGCGTGCGGAAAAATCACGTTGCGGTCGTTACCGTTCGATTCGGCAAAGCGAGCGACGTCCAGCCAGTGACGTCCCCATCGTTCTCCAAATCGGGGAGAAGCCAGCAGCTGATCGACAACGTTGACGTAAAGTTCCATCGAAAAGTGATGTTCGAAGTGCTCCAGTTCGGCGTACGTTGGAGGCAGTCCAGTCAGGTCGAAGTAGACCCGCCGGAGAAGCTCACGCGGAGAGGCATCGGCAACCGGCGTCAGGCCGTTCATTTTCTGCCGCGCGGCGATGAAGTGGTCGATGGGAGTCTCGGCCCACCCACTGCCTGTCTGAGGGACGACAGGTTTGACGACAGGCTGCAGCGACCACAATTCCTTGCCAGCGATCGTTGAAATTTCTTTCGAATCGTCAGGGTCCGTTTCCGGGCGAACTCGCGGATCGGGCAGTCCGAGCTGAATCCATTTTTTGAATTCGGAAATAACACTTTCTGGAAGTTTTTCGGACGGCGGCATCTCCAGCCCGTCGTAACGCAAAGCAAGCAGAAGCAGACTCGAATCAGGCTTTCCGTCAATGACCGCCGGCCCGCTTTCGCCGCCCTTGAGAATTCCTTCGCGAAAATCGAGCCGCAGATTTCCACCCACCGTCTTCGACGATTGCGAGTGACACTCGTAGCAATGCTTTACGAGGACCGGACGAATCTTCTTCTCGAACCACTCGATCGAAGCGTCGTCGTCCCCGGCGTGGGCCAACGTCGAACGAGTCAGAACGATGAGAGCGATTAGAAATAGAAACAACGGGAACGCGAGCTGAGCCTGTTCCCGTCGGCGCAACGGTGTGGCAGAGTGAGAACGTGGTGAGCCGCTAGCCAACAAACTCATTTCCGACCTTTCGAGCACGCTCGGGCTTGTCGAGGTCAATGCCCAGGGCGATTCCGACTTCGACCAGAACATTCCATCCAGCGGCAATCTGGACGAAGTCGCCGAGGTCACCTGCGTCCGGAATCCGGATCGTCGGGAAGGAAGTCTGTCGAGAAGAAATCGCGATGATCTCCAGGCCGACACCCTTGCAGAGAACTTCTCGAAATTTCTCTTCCGATTCTTCGTACGGCTCGACCCACAGCACGACGTCTTCGGCATCCATGACTTCTTCGATGCCATGCACCGCATACGTACCTTCGAGATAGTCTGACTTCTTGCGAGTGATTTCGTTGGTTTTGAGTGTCAGTTCTTCCGTGACGCCGTCGTTGCGGCCGGCCCAGTAAATCGTTCCGGCACTGGCGATGCGGTCCACCAGAGCGGCATCAATCGGCGTCGTCAACGCTGTTTCCATCATGCGGGCGAGTTCTGACTGACGATCTGCAAGCGTCGACTCACCAGCGGCGTGCTCCAGCAGAGCTCGATAGAAGAGTGCCTGCTCGGCGACGCTCTTGGTCGCGGCCACGGCGTTCTCTTTTCCGCAACTCAGAACGAAGCCCTCGTTCGCAAGTTCTTCCAACGGAGAGTCCGGAGTTGCACTGAGGCTGTACCGATTTTCGTGTCCGGCCGCCTTCAATGCTTTGAAGAGACGAATCACTTCAGCCGTCTTTCCCGAATTCGACAACGCAAACACGGCTGATTTCGAAAGGTCGTACTCAGTCGCCTGTCGACCCGCTTCGGTACTCAGCGAGAGCGGCCAGCCTTGTCGAGAGGCGTGAGCGATGGCACTCTTCGCGGGAAACAATCGGCTCGATCCTTCGCCCGTCATCAGCAGTCGACCGACCGATCTAATCTTCTGTCCGAGGTCGGCCATTGCGCCGGAATCGAAACTCGCGACGATTTGCGGGGTTTCAAGCATCTCGCGGACAAGGCTGTAGCTGCTGTATCGTTCGTCCGTGCCGTTCATAAGAGTCAATCCACGTCTGAGTTGCAAGTTGTTCCTGGCGATTGGCGATCCTATTCAGATCGACCCGCCAGAATACTCGGACCAACGACACGCTCGCTACTATTCACGACTTTGCTGACTGAGTTATGGTGCTCAGTTAATCGTGTGAAGACAGCCTCAACAGCTTCGAACCAACGGGATGATGACCATGCAGACGCGAACCGTTTTTCGACTGGCCGCCGTTTCTCGACTTGCCACTGTGATGGCAGCAATCCTTCTGACCGGAATGTTTGTTGGATTGCAGGCCCAGGAAAAGACGCCTGATTCAAAAACGGAACCGGCATCCCCGAAGGTCACGAAGGAAACGCGGGCCGAGATTCAAAAAGCACTGGCCCCTCTGAATTCTCTGATCGGCGGCTGGCGAGGCTCCGGCCAGGTGCAGCGAGGTTCGACTCGCGGAGCATGGCGGGAAACCGGAACGTTCGTGTGGAAGTTCGGCGGTGGCCAGGTCGGCGTCGAGTATCAGGTCAAAGATGGCAAGCAGATTGGCACCGGCCTGGTGTCGTGGGATGCAGCGAAAAAGCAGTTCACGATGGATGCCGTTTTTGCGGACGGATCCAAACGTGTGTATCGCGGAGATCTCGAAAAATCGGTCCTGACTCTAGAGTCAGAACCGGACGATGACGATCTGATTTCGCGAGTGACGCTGCGGCAACTCAACGATAAACGCCTGCTGGTTCTTTACGAAAAGCGAAAAGCCCGTCAAAGTTTTTACGCTCGCGTTGGCGAAGTGGGCTACACACGCGAAGGCACTCGCCTGGCCTCGTCCGACAACTCCGGTCCCGAGTGTGTTGTGACCGGTGGTGCGGGCACGATCAAAGTGTTCCACGAAGGCAAGACCTACTACGTGTGCTGCACTGGCTGCCGCGATGCCTTCAACGACGACCCGGTCGGCATTCTGGCTGACTACCGAGCGAAGCTTGAAAAGAAACGCGCGAATCTTCAGAAGTGAGTTCGCGATAGCCGAGCTTCCTGCCGGAACGACGCAGAGCTTGTTCCAGTCTGGCGTTTCTCTTCTTGCCGCAATTCATGCTTCAGCCTGCTGCTGCTGCTGACGTCAGCTTGAATAGAACGCGTTGGCGGCGGCGACTCCGGCACCCGACTGCGTTGCGGGATTCTGATCCGCCAGACATTTACCAAGTGCCGCCAGGAAGAGCAGCACATTGCGGGCGGAGCTGGAATCGCCCATCAGTCCGATGCGCCAGGTCTTCCCTTTCATGGAGCCCAGACCGGCTCCGATTTCGATGCCGAATTCGTTGAGCAGTTGAGACCTCACACCGGCATCGTCGATGCCGTCTGGAATCTTCACGGCGTTCAGCATCGGCAGACGAATGGACTCTTCAACGGCGTATTCAACGCCGAGAGCTTCCAGGC
>JABMPE010000462.1 GCA_013203845.1 Rhodopirellula sp.
AGGATCGGAAAGAAGTGGCAAGTGGGGAGGGAATGGACGCTGGTTCGCCCCCTGGCCACCGCCGACTTATTCAGAAAAGCCCTCTTCTTTCTCAACGGAAGAGGGCTTTCTTGGTAACAGTTCGTGATCACCGCATGAGTATTCTCTCTCTGTCTCATCATTGGTGCTGCTGCTGCCGCCAATTGGTAAAGTTTCCGACGCGAGTGTTCGGCGACAATTAGCCTCTCGGTTCGGGAAAACTAATTGTCGCTACACAGCGAGAGTGCCCTGCGGGTGATAGCCGCACTGACCTTTGTAATTACATAGCCGAAAAGAAATATCAAAACCTTTTACAGCACCGAGCAGATAAGTACCCGCAAACTTTCAGAACCTTGAAACAAACCGGCAGTTAGACTGCCGGGCCTTTTTAGTTGCCGGTCCGACTTGCAAGGCCGCGTATTTGGTCGAAGCCAGTCGGCAATGCTTTCCTGATCGGCGTGTGTTTGGTGTTTGGTCTCTGAATACCGGCTTTGCCAACCGAATGCTTGCAATCAACCCTTGACATACAGGCTGACTCTGCCGCTAATGTTTGCCGATGAATCGGTGATGGTTGATCTGTCACCGTCTTTAACTGGCGACTTTCGGAATTGCACGATGCCACTTCCACACGCAACTCAGCACGCATCCGGTCACGCTTTTACCTCTTTTCATGGGAGAAAGCGTGAGGGGTTGATGCTGCTTGACCGGCGAGGCATGTTGAAGGCCAGTCTTGCCGGCATTGGCGGACTGTCGTTGCCGGCGCTGTTGCAGCAGCGGGCCTTGGCGAAACAGTCGGGCTCAACAATGTCGAACGGCAAAAGCGTCATCCTGCTCTGGATGGCTGGCGGACCAAGCCATATCGATACATGGGATCCAAAACCGGAACGTCCCTACATGAATCGTGGTCCGTTCGGTGTCACGCAAACGAAGCAGCCCGGAGTTTTCATCAGCGAGCATTTGCCAAAGCAGGCGGCGATGCTGGATCAGTTTTCAATTATTCGCTCCGTCGATGCGCGACACAGCAGCCACCAGCCAAACATGGTGATGCAGACCGGCAATCTTGCGGCAGCTCCCAGAACAAATCCCAAAGGCCTGTCGTTTCCGTCGATCGGTTCGATCGTCTCGATGTTTCACGGTGCGAATCAGCCAGGCATGCCACCCTACGTCGCCTTCCAGAAACACTCCAGCCACGTCGGCTATGCGGGAGATCTGGGAAAACGATACGACCCGTTTATTGCCAACGATGCCTGTCATCTGCCTGTTTACGACCTTGTTGGGAACGATACCGGCAGGAGCTCAGGGGCCAGCATGTTTCAGATGCCGGACGGCCTGACGCATCCGCGAGTTAACCAGCGACGCTCACTCGTCCAGCAGATTGATCAGCTGCGGCGTGACCTGGATCAGGACGGCTCGATGGAAGCGCTCGACAGTTACGGTCAGCAGGCGGCAAACATCCTGCTGGGCGGTCGAGCACAAACCGCGTTCAATCTGGATGCCGAACCAGCCGATGTTCGCGACCGATACGGGAAGCATCTCTGGTGCCAGCAGGCGTTGATTGCCCGGCGATTGATTGAAAGTGGAGCAAGTTTCGTCACGCTCGACCTGAGTTACCACTCGGCTTCCGGCACATGGGACACGCATGGCGACAACATTCCCCCTTATGGCGGCATTGCCAAAGGGCTCGGCCCACTGTTGCCGCTGTTTGACCACCTGTTGACGACGCTGGTCAGCGATCTGGGAGAACGCGGGTTGCTCGACGATTGCCTGGTCATCGCGATGGGGGAATTCGGTCGGTCGCCGATCATGGGTACACAAGGCAGCACGGACGGACGCAATCACTGGCCAGCGGTCATGTCGATGTGCATGGCCGGTGGCGGCCTGCGACACGGCCAGGTCATCGGCGCATCAGAACCGGACGGCGGTCACCCGGCGGAACGACCGGTCAGCCCCGGCGATCTGGCGGCGACGATCTATCATCATTTCGGTGTCCCGCTGGACGCCACCTACGACGACGCTCGCAACCGCCCGCGGTACATCGTTGAACACGGTGAGCCAATCTCTGAACTCTTCTGATTCGGTGCTGGCCGACAGCTTTTCGTGTTCGTTGTCTTGTCAGCGTTGCTGAGAGGCAGACAACTTCAAACGATCGAACAGCTCGTGTCCGCGGCGGAAGAACTGATCGATTCGATCAACGTGATATCTCACTCAACCTTGTTGGCAAAGACCCGTATGCCGTTCATTTCACAGACTGAGTCAGGACGGTTGGAGCGGCGGTGCGGATCCGGAAGTTCGAGCCGTCGAATCGTTGCACTGAAGAAAATCATCACGAGTCTCGGCTTCGCGACAACTTTGATGGCCGGGCAGGTTGGATTTTCCGCTCAGCCGAATCCTGTTTTGAACCACGTCTTCCCCGCCGGAGGCCAGGCAGGGCACTCTGTGGAAGTCACCATCGCCGGCAGCGGCTTCGCCAAGGCGTCAGGTCTGAAATGCAGTCATCCCGCCGTCACCTGCGAAACGGCAGACGGCAAACAGTTCCGACTGACGATCCCCGCCGATGTTGCGAATGGGCATTACGACCTGTGGGCGCTAACCGAGTCGGGAATCAGCTCGGTCAGGTCGTTCATCGTTGGTCGACTGGGCGAACAGTCTGAGGCGACGATAAACGATTCGCTCGACACCGCAGAATCTGTTGCTCTCGATTCCGTCACCAATGGCCGTATCGAGAAAGCAGGTGATGTTGATCACTTTGCCTTTGTCGCTAAACGTGGTCAGCGAGTCGTGGTCGAGTGCCACGCTGAGCGGATCGATTCGCCGCTGCGAGCCGTGCTGGAAGTTTTCGATGCGACCGGGCAGCGGCTGGCGGTAAATCGTGGCTACTTCGGAATTGACCCGCTGATCAGCTTCGATGTGCCGGACGATGGTGTTTATCGAGTTCGTGTTTTTGACCTCGTGTATTCCGGAAGTGCCGATCACGTTTACCGACTCAGTATCGATACCGGACCGCGTGTGGCGTTTTCAGTGCCGGCTTTCGCTCAAGCCGATACGAGCAGCCGGATTAAACTCTTTGGCTGGAATCTCGGTCGCGATTCAAAGCAGACTGCTGGCTCTCGATATGAGACCGTCGAAGTAGACATCGCTGCGCCACCATTCGGTCCACCGCAATCCGAGTCGTCGCCTGCTCCTTTTCGACTGACACCAGCACAAATCGAGACTGAGGGGTTTGCTTATCACTATCCCGGCAGTCAGACGCCGATTCGAATTGGCCTGAGCGACGTGCCCGTGACTGTCGGTGTTGTCGGCAATCATTCACCAGAGACTGCACAGCTCATTTCAGTTCCAGCGGAAGTCAGCGGGCAACTCATCGCGAACGGTGAACTTGACTGGTTTCGAATTGACGCCAAACGCGGCGAGGTTTTCTGGCTGGAAGTGTTCGGAGAGCGAATTGGTTCGCCCGTCGATCCCGAGGTGCGCATTCTGAACGAGACCGCAGATCACGAGCTTGCGCGATTCAGTGACCAGCAATCAAATACAGGTGGCCCGAGATTTCCTTCGGCACATTCCGACGCGTCGGGACGCTGGGTGGCTCCCGCGGACGGAAGTTATCTGGTGCTCGTGCGAAGTGTAGTCGGGGACGATGGCGATGACCCACGTCGAACTTATCGGCTGAGCGTTCGTCGTGAGGAACCTGACTTCGACGTTGCCGTGGTTCCTAGACGGGACGACCCCACCGCTCTGAATATTCCTCGCGGTGGCCGAGCCATCGTGGATGTTGTAGCGTTTCGGCGTCGCGGGCTGACCGGGGCGATTCGCGTGTCAGCTCATGACCTGCCGCAGGGAATCGATTGTCCGGACGTCTGGCTCGGGCCCGGTGTCGATCGCGCCCCACTGGTCGTCAGCGTGACGCCGAGTGCTGAGCCGTTGACGGGACGACTTCAATTAGTCGGCCAGGCAGCGTCGGTGGGAACGAAGGCCGTGATCGGAAGCACGATCGTTCGCAAAGGCGTGCCGACCGTCTGGAGTCGACTGACAGATGGCATCGAACTTTCGGTGGTCGGCGAATCTCCAATTCGAATAACGGCGGACGCTCATCAGAAACGCCGGCATGATCTCTTTGGTGACCTTGCAGTTCGGCATGCTCCGGGCACAATGGTCGACGTTCTCGTTCAGGTGGAACGTGCGGAGATTGATCATCAGGCTCCTGTCACGCTGCGTGGAGTCGGATTGCCCATGCTGATTCAAAACCGGAAGGCGCCGATCCCTGCCGGTCAGTCGACGGGGTACATCAGTTTTTATCTGCCTCCGACAATGCCCGTCGGTCGTTACACGGTGGCCGTGCAGGGAGAGACAACGATTCCTGCCGGAACCATTGATAAGAACGGGCAACGGAAGACTGAAACGGTCACTCTGTTTACCAATCCGGTGACCATTGATGTCCAGCTGGCGGCGTTTGTTGTTGAGCTGGACCAGGACGCTCCGCGAAAGATTCACCGCGGCGAAGTTCTGCAGGTGAAGTATTCAGCTCGCCGCGTCAACGGATTCATCAGTAAGATGCATACTGAGTTGTTCGCTCCCGACGGAGTTCGAGGGATTCGCGGACGCGGCGTCAGTTTTGTCGGACAGACTGACTCTGGAACAATTCAGATTATCGCCAACGAAGATGCACCACTGGGCCGACAACCTTTCCTGAGGTTGTTCACCGTCGGCGTTCTGGAAGATAAAGCTGTCTATCAAGGCAGTTGTTTAATGCCGCTTGAGATCGTGGAGTAGTCACTACCGATGATGTTTCGCATGGTCGTACTTCAACCACTCGCTGTATTCACGCTCATTGTCGCGACACTTCCAGTGTCGGCGGCAGAGCTGGTCCCGGTCAGTTTTCGCAACGACGTCATTCCCATTCTCACTCGACATGCCTGTAACAGCGGCGGGTGTCACGGCAAGTCGACTGGCCAGAACGGTTTTCGATTGTCGTTGCTGGGGTTTGAGCCTGACTTCGACTACCGGGCTCTGGTGCTCGAAAGTCGTGGCCGACGTGTGTTTGCGAGTACAGTGAATCGCAGCCTGATACTGGCGAAGGCCACCGGGAGTGTTCCTCACGGCGGCGGTCGACGCATCGATCCGGATTCGGAAGATTATCGCGTCCTGGTCGAGTGGATCAGAAAAGGAGCTCCCGATTCAGCTCCAAACGAGCCGCAGCTGACGGGAATCACGGTGACTCCGCCGCAAAGTGTGATGAGTACGGCGTCGAAGATCGTTCTGAAGGTTACGGCCCATTATGCGGACGGTCGGCAGCAGGATGTCACCGGACGCAGTCTGTACGAAAGCAACTCGCCTGAGATCGGCGACGTTGATCGCTTTGCTCAGGTAACGACATCGACTCACGGCGGACTGTTCGCAGTGATGGTTCGCTTTGGAAGTCAGATCGCTGTGTTTCGAGGCACTGTTCCGTTCCCTCACGAAGCCGACTTCAATCTTGATGCCGCGTTGACGGCAGCCCGTGTGGATCCCGACGGTGTCGACCAGCATCTGATTGCTCAATGGAAGACGCTGAATGTGGCACCGTCTCCAGTCGCGACGGACGCCTCGTTTATTCGGCGGGCGACGCTGGATATTTGTGGAACCCTTCCGACGTCAGCTGAGGTCACCGCCTACGTTGACGATTCATCCATTGTGAAAAAGTCGACGCTGATTGATCGCCTGCTGGAACGGCCGGAACATGCGAGTTACTTCGCGTTGAAGTGGGCGGACATTCTGCAGAATCGGGGCCGCAGTTATGCCAGCCGGCATCAACGGGAAGGAACGACACTGCTGACGGAATGGGTGCGGGATTCGATCGCGGCGAACAAGCCGTACGACAGATTCGTTTCAGAAATTCTGACCGCAACCGGCAGTCAGCAGCAGAATCCTCCGACAATCTGGTATCGCTCTGTGAGGACGACTCAGGACTATGTGGAGTCAGTCGCGCAGGCCTTTCTGGGGGTGCGTATTCAGTGTGCTCAGTGTCACCATCATCCCGCCGAACGCTGGAGTCAGGGAGACTATTACAGTTTCGCCGCCAACTTCGCCCGCGTTGGACGCAAAGGGGGATTCGCCGATGCCGAAATTCCGACCAGTGAAATCATCTTCCTGAAGGATCATGGAGAAGTGGTTCATCCTCGAACTGGCGACGTCATGCACCCTCGTCCGCTCGGCGGGCCGGACTTCAATTTGACGCGGTACGACGACCCGCGACGAGCACTCGCGAAGTGGATGACGTCGCCGGAGAATCCATTCTTCGCGCGGACACTTGCGAATCGAATGTGGGGACATTTCCTGGGGCGTGGGATTGTGCACCCGATCGATGACTCTCGCAGTACCAATCCGCCGAGTAATCCCGCGATGCTCGATGAACTCGCTCGTGAACTTGTCGAGAGCGGTTACGACGTGCGACATCTGATTCGAGTCATCACGAACTCCGCAGCGTATGGGCTGAGTTCCGAACCGACCGCTCATAACAAAGACGACATTCAGAGCTTCGCGAGGTTTCCGTTACGGCGATTGTCAGCGGAAGTCCTGCTGGACGGTCTCAGTCAGGTGCTGGAAGTTCCGACCGAATTTGCAGGCGGCCCCGGAAAGTTTCCGGTGGGTACACGTGCGATCGAACTGCCTGACGAAAATGTGCCGACGAGTTTTCTGGACGTGTTCGGTCGCCCCGGTCGAACGTCGGCCTGTGAATGCGAAAGGTCGGATGATCCCGCACTGGCTCAGGCACTGGAACTGGTGAACTCGAAGGAAATCCAGAAGAAGCTGACGGCGAAAGACGGATACGTTGCCAGGCTCAGTACGAACGAGAACTCACATGCCGCCAACGTGCGGGAGATCTTCCTCAAGGTTTTCGCCAGGGAAGCACGGAGCGAAGAATCCGACGCAGCGATTGCGTTTCTGGAATCCGAGCCGGACCGGGCTGAGGCTTATCGCACGTTGATGTGGTCGCTGCTGGCGACGAACGAGTTTCTGTTCAATCATTGAAGGTTTCATGGAACGTCCGGCCGGCTGGAGCGTTTCACCGAGGCACTCCGATATGTTCGACATTTCCCGCCGCAGTTTTCTTCAGCTGGGTTCGCCTCTTGTGGGACTCGGTCTGGCAGACATTCTGAGCGCCCGGGCTCGCGCCGCTGAATTAACGAAGCCGACCAATAAGAAGTCGCTGATTGTGTTCTGGACGCACGGAGGTATGAGTCAGCAGGACACGTACGACATGAAGCCGGAAGCGCCAGCGGAGTACCGCGGGTTCTACGAAACCATCAGGACTTCGGTGCCGGGGATTACGGTCAGCGAGCGATTTCCCGATCAGGCAAAGGTGATGCACCACATGGCGCAGGTGCGGTCCGTGCACCATGAAAATGGTATTCACGCTCCGTCCGCGCACTGGATGCAGACCGGACGGTTTGGACCAACGCTGGCCAGAAACGCCGCGCAGCACCCGTCGTTCGGTTCGGTCATTGCTCGCACCAAGGGAGCGAGTGCCCGGTACATGCCGCCTTACGTGACGGTCCCGAAATCCGAAGCGTTCGGTTATCAGGGAGCGGTCTATCTGGGAAAGGCGAGCAATCCGTTCGAGGTTGGTGCGAATCCGAATTCCAAAGACTTCAAGGTTCCAAATCTCGCACTGCCTGCAGGTCTCGAAATCAAAAGTGTCGAGAATCGCCGTCAGCTGTTGAACCAGTTCGATACGCTACGACGGGACATCGATAACTCGGGGGTGCTGGACGGATTGAATTCGTTCAAGGCTCAGGCACTTGACATGGTCACCGGTGATCAGGTGCGTGAGGCGTTTGATCTGTCGAAAGAACACGACGCCTTACGGGATCGGTACGGTCGGCATCAGTACGGACAGAGTGCGTTGCTGGCGAGGCGTCTGGTGGAAGCGGGAACGACGTGCGTCACCATCAACACTGGTTACTGGGATCATCACAACGACATCGAGAAGGGTCTGGAAGAACACCTTCCGCCACTCGATCAGGCAATTGCCGGCCTGATCGTCGATCTCGAAGAACGCGGTCTGCTGGATGACGTGCTGATCTACTGCGCCGGCGAGTTTGGCCGAACTCCGCTCATCAACGGTCACGCTGGCCGCGACCACTGGTCCAACTGCTTCACGGTGATGTTGGCCGGTGGCGGGCTGAAAGGGGGCACCATTGTGGGAGCCAGCGAGAAGTTTGGCGGCGGCGTCACCGAGCGTCTGACGATTCCGCAGGATCTGTTAGCAACGATCTATCAGACACTCGGTATCCCGCTGGAGACTCACTACGAAGACGCCTCAGGCCGCCCGACCAGCATCATTGGATCGGGACAGCCGATCCACGAACTCCTTTGAAGAAATGACCGTTGCTCAACTCGACCGTTGCCACTTGCTCTGCCAGTGCGGAATTCCTGGGAGCGGTGATTTGAGAAGGGCTCTGCGGAAGCCCGTGGCAAAGTCCTGCTCTGCGTCCGGTACAGTAGCAGCCCTCTACAACGGTAAGGATCAATCCCGATATAATTTCCCGACATCCGCAAACCCCGAGGCCTGTTTTCCGGAACGCTCTTTGCGGGCAATCTCGACCGGCAGAAACTGCACACCATCGACAACCACGTACCCATCCGCGCCGGCGTTTGACAATGTCAGACTGCCGCTCCTGCCGACGTCGAAACGAAACAATCCCAACGCCACAGGAACACGGTCGATCAACGCTGGCTTCCGCTGATTGACGACGAATGTTTTGACGCCGTCTGCACTCGTGACAGTCACGCTGGTTTTCGTCGAACGGTTCTCGTGCCACGTGTACAACAGCCGGACTGCGTACTCGCCCGACTCGGGAATCTGTGGCGTAAACGTCGCGAGTTTTTTGCCTCGCTGCTGGTTGTTGTCGTGCAGATAGTCTGCGCCGACGAGTGACGGCTGCCCGGAACTGGCGATCCATTCGCCGGTGTACTGGCCGTCCGTGTTATCCAGCACGATACCCGGCAGCTCGTCCGCCTTCACAATCTTCCGCGATGGCGTTCTTCCGGGAACAGTGTCCCACTTGAGTACCTGGCCATCGGCGATGAGTTGCGCTTCCAGTTTTTCATACGGAACGTTCTGAACGGGCACGTCGTCGTCGATCGCCAGACACGCCGCCGTCGCCGCGGACTGGCTGGTCACCATCAGGACCGGCTCCATACGGATGCTGGCGAAAGCCGTGTGGCTGGCTGACAGAGCAAACGTGACCAGCAGATTTTCACACTCACTCTGCTTCGGAACGATGGCCCCGTAACCAATCTGGTACGGACCAAAGCCTCCGCGTCCTCCTGCCACTTTGCCTTCGCGAGTCACCACGCCGTCTTTGACAATCCGGCGAATCTCATGTACGTCGGTGCCGTACGATCCCAGCCCGACCGAATGCGGCGCCACTTTGCGTCCAAACGTGTGGTGCTCAGTCATGACGAAGTCGCTGACCATCCGCCGGCCTTCGCGTATGTAAAGCTGATGAGGCCAGCCGCCGGTGTCAGGAAACTCATCATGCGGCAGGCCAAACCGAGCCATGTCGTTGCGAACTTTCTCAGGCACGCGAGGATCAGTCGCCAGGAAATGCAGCAGGCCGCGGTGGTAGTTCTCGATGTCGTGAGCGATCTCGACGCGGCGGTCGTAACTGGCTTCCGGCCACTCCCAGCTTGCTCCCGGCAGGTTGCCGCCAAACGTCGCCGTGTTGAAATCCCACTTGGCATTCGGCAGTGGATCGTGCTTGCTGAACCAGCGCAGGTCCATGTCGTCGCCAATCGCCAGACACGCCTCGATAAAACGGGCGACGAGTTCGTAATGCTGTGCGTCGTAGTCCGGCGGCGGCGTAAGCCGGTCGCCGGCGGTGCTCAGGCAAAGACGGAAGCAATAAGCCATCACACCCGGAGCCGGTTCGCCGGGAGTGCCCGGCGAACCAGCATTGATCAGCGGCAACAAACCGCTCGATGGGACACCTTTCACCACGTACGGATCGAGTGGAAAGTCGCGGTCCCATACACCCTGTCCGCCGGGGACGCGACCGTTGGCTCCTGGTTTCAGATGATCGGTGCGAGGCTTGTACTTGTCGGTGTAGTGGATGCCATTGTACTGCTCGTCGTACTTCTCATTGCCTTCCCGCATCAACGTGTAACTGACACCAGCCGCCGCCATGAGATCACCTTCGTAGGTCGTGTCGAGAAACATCCTCGCTCGAATCACCCGACCATCTTCCGTGATTAATTCGACGATGCGGTCTTTGTCTTTGTGAACCGACTTCAGTCGCGCGTCACGCAGAATCACGACGCCGGCTTCGCGCACCATGTCATCAAAGACCTGCTCCGCCACGTGTGGCTCGATCGAGTACGCGCCGCCGGTGGCCGGACCGCCCTTTCCACGGAACGGCTGATTCCAGGTCAACCGTTTCCCATAGCTGGCCACCAGCCGGGTGAAATACTCGCGAGCAATCCCACCCACGCTGCGCGGGTCGCCAATATCGACCGCACTGAGTCCGCCGGACGTCATCCCGCCCAGATGTCGACCCGGTTCGACCAGCACAACTCGCTTCCCCATCCGCGCTGCCTGCACCGCTGCGGCAACGCCGCCGGACGTTCCGCCATAGACGCAAACGTCGGTATCGATCCCGGCTCTCACCCACGCTTCGCTGACTCGCGCCACGGTGAGGCGACCGCTGCGGTAATTACTCTGCCCGTCAGTACTGCCGCGTTCATAGAAACACAGAATCGTGCCGTCGGGAAGTGCCGCGAGGTCACTGTAACCACTGAAACCGGCTTCCAGTGTGCGGCTGGCGGACCACGTTTTTCCTTCGTCGTCGCTCAGTTTGATCGACACGTTGATGCGGTCGCGATTTTTTCCGGCCACTTCTTTGCCGTCGCGGCGAGACAGATTGTGTGGATTGGAAAACGCGATCAGACCCCGCTGATTGCCTTGCGGCTGACGGACTCGCACGAGACCGGCCATGCAGACCGGTTCCAGCAGAGCCTGGTCAAACTGCGGTTCCGACCAGCCCGATGCACCGTCTGAGCTGATCGTGATCAACCGCCGATGCTGCTTTGATTCACTGCGGGAATTCAGCATCACGCGTCCATCTGCCAGTTGGACGACGACGGTTTCGTTGGGGTAGACAAACTCCGGAGTGTCTGGCACGGCGATCTCACCGTGTTGCCAGGTCTTGCCGTGATCGTCGCTGTAAATCGTCGCTGTTACGGAAGGCCGATGCGCATGTCCGCCCGTTCCGAGTGACAACCACACGGGAACCACCAGCCGACCGCGTTTTGCACCTCGCGTCAACTGGATCCCGTGAGCCGGTCCGGTTGCCAGAACCTTCCAGTCATACTCCGGGCGAAAACCCTCGAATGTCTTCGTGATCTCAACGGCCTCGGTCCACGTGACACCGTCGTCGTCGCTGCGCATGTAGAAACAGCGCATGTATTCCAGGCAGTAGAGAAAATGGACCGCTCCCGTTTCGTGATCCACGATCGCCACCGGATTATTAACCGTGTTTTCGCCTGACTTATCCAGATTCTGAGCGGCAGCGACGGGATTGATCGGCAGGTCGCCTTCGACATGCACGATCTGCTGTCGCGGTAGCCAGGTCCTGCCGCCATCGGTACTGCGCCGCATCAGTACATCAATCGGCCCCCAGTCGCCCGAGTCACTCTTACGTGCCTCGCAGTACGCCAGCACGGTCCCCTTTGTCGTGACCACGATGCCCGGAATGCGATACAGCTTGTAGCCATCCTGCCCCGCCTCGAAGAGATCGGTCTGGCTAATTCCGTCGGCGTCATTGGCGACGGAATTCATGATTCCGACCATGCAGCACGCCGTTGCAAAAAACAGGATCAGACATGAGGAGTGGAGCGGAAATCTCATTGGTGTGTCTCCTGGTGTCGCGGTATTTATTGCTGCACTGCTGAAAGAAGGTCTGCAACTTGTCACCTGACGCTGAGTGACACGCCAGCAGGACGCTCAGACACGAATCAAGGAAGCGGTGCGGAATCATAGCGAGTGCGTGTCGGGAAAACGGATTGGTTTATTAAAACGCGGTGTTCTGCGTACAAACGCTCCGCGAAGATGAGTTCGAAATCCGTAATTGCTGTTTGAAAAAGTCAGCAAAACGGAATTTCCTCACTCAATCTTCGAGGAGCCAGGGATGCGAAAAGCCTATTCAAAGCAGAGGCGACTGGACCGTGTGCCCATCGATCAGGTGGAGCTGAATTTCGAATGTCGTGACAGCATTATTCCAGTGCTGCGAGCGCTGCAGCATGTGTATTCGGACGCGGCTCTGACAGAGACAGTGCATGATCGGATCGGTCAGGAGTGAGCGGTAATTCCCGCATGGACTGTGGACGCGAAGGCATGGATTACTGGTACGCTGCTGGTACTCGCGAGTGTTCGACTGGGGTGCAACCTGACGTACGATCAAATGCTCGATCTGAGTGAAAATCACATCAAGCTGCGAGCCATCATGGGCATCGGTTTCTGGCACCTGATGGGTGAGGCGGTTGAGCATCAGATGCGTCATCGCCAGGTGGATCTCCGCTTCGCTGGAAGCGATCGTCGCGGCGTTGTCTTTGGCCAGCAGACGGTAACGACCGAGCCAGCCAAACGTGCGTTCCACGATCCAGCGGAGTTTGATCAGGTGAAAGTCTTTTTCTTCCGGGCGTTTCCTGATTTCCAGATTCCAGCCAAACTTGTCTCGCACCCACGTGATCTGTTGACCCGCGTAGCCGCCGTCTGCCCAGATCTTTTGCAGTCGCGTGGTGTGCTTCATTCGGGCCAGCACCAGCTTCGCTCCGTCGCGGTCCTGCACGCTGGCGGTCGTGACCACGACCACCATGATCAAACCCAGCGTGTCGACCAGCAGATGCCGCTTGTGCCCTTTGACTTTTTGCCCGCGTCGTAACCTCGTTCGCTTGGGACCTCGCTGGTCTTCACGGATTGGCTATCGAGAATGGTGGCTGACGGAGCCGGTTCGCGACCAGCCGCCACTCGCACCGCCAAGGCCAGCGCGTCATGAATCGTCTGCCAGGTGCCGTCGTTGCGTCAGGCAGAGAAGTATTCGAACACCGTTGACTTCGGCGGCAGGTCATGCGGCAGCAAACGCCACGCACAACCGGATCGCAAGCGATAAAAAATGGCATTCAACACGTCACGCAAATCGACGCTCCGATGCCGACCGCCACCCACTTCCCGCGGCAGCAGAGGTGCCAGCAGCGCTCATTGCTCGTCCGTCAAATCCGTATCATACGCCTTCCTTTTCGCAGTCTCCGCTGGCATGGCAACCTCCTTGTCACAAAAAGTCCCGCAACAAGAAATTGCCTGAACTTCAGAATCTACGCAATGACACTCATCTTTTCGGACACGCTCTAAAAAACAGCAGGTTCAGGACTCAACCGGTTCAGTCGGTTCCGGAGACGGCTGCGTTGGCTCAGGTACCTGTTCGGAAGCCTCACTCAACCCATCGGCTGTCGGGATTGATTCGAAGTCGAAATCGTCCAGTTCACCGCCGCTGTTCTGATCACGGCCCGGCGACGTGGGTCCAACGTCAAGTGGATCCGGAAATGGTTGAACCGAACCAGTACCTCCGGGATCACTCACAGCCCCATCTGTAAATGATGAATCGCCCATTCCAGGATTCTCGAAGTTTCCGGGGACGGCTGAACCGCTCACATCGGTCGATTGTTCACAGCTTCCTGCACCAATCCCAGAGCTCTCTTTGGAGCTTCCTCTCCCACAATAGCGCTGAGGTAGACCAATGACCTGAGTCTGCCGAAGGGGTTCAAGTCTATGTCTATCTCTATGGCGCCTTCAAGCCAAGATTGTGCGGCCTTGTGCTTACGTTCGTGATAGTATTGTTG
>JABMPE010000463.1 GCA_013203845.1 Rhodopirellula sp.
CTCCCGAGTGCCCTTGCCTTCATGATGTTTCGTCTTTGGCTCTGTTATCAGAATCCGGTTTCGGTGCCAGTCGACGTCACACCAGCGGAGTGAAAACGGTTCGCTGGGAACTCGCAGGCCACCGTACCGAGCCAGAGCAATCAGCAATCTCCATTCGGCGTCAGGAGCGGCGTCGATAACGCGGTCGATCGTTTCCGGCTCGATGAATCGTTGCCGGCTTGAATTCGACTTCCGACCAGCCGAGACACCCTGAAACGGATTCACAGAAATCAGTCGGTAACGAACCGCCGCCCCGAGCCACGTCTTTGCCAGACTGCAACGTCGGTTCGCCGTGACTTCTGCAAGCGGTTCTGCAATCAGGAATCGGCGGAAGTCATCGACGTCACCTTCAGAAATCTCAGCCAGTGGTTTTTCTTCACCGAAGAATGTCAGCAGGTTCCGTTGTGTGTGACCATAAAACGTCATCGTGCTCTTTTCGACGTCGGTACGTTTCGCCAGGTACTCCGTCAGGAAGTTCCCCAACGTCTTCGGTTGATCACTTTCGGAATCGGATGCGGCGACAGTCTTGGTTCGAGCTTCGGTCAGACCGGCTTTCACCAGTTTTCCATGTGTTCGGTCATCGAGCTTTGCCAGCCAGGTGCCGACACTATCGTCGAGCGCTAATCCCAGCCGCATCGTCTGAACCAATTCGGTGACTTTGTCGCGGATGCGTTCGGCCTTGCGATCACTGAGCTTTCCGAGACTGATACTCTTTCGGTTGCCGTTGCCGTCATACCACTCGATTCGACAACGTCCGTCCTTGAGTTGTGAAATTGAAGCCATGTCGTTTTTCCTTGTCTTATCAATGCGGCTCTGTGCGGGCCAGGATAGTGATGAAGGCGCAGCACTGCCACGGGAAATTGAATTGCGAAGATGCCCTGCGACGGGCGAAGGCGCCCAAGATGCCCACGCCCCATGTCAGGGCGTCTTGGGCATCTTCGGCGTTTCGGAGTTCTGTCAGGCAGCTTCAGTAGTGCTGGTGACTCGGAGGTCCGTTGCAGGGATTGAATCTGGCAGTTGCAGAATCCAGCCGCCTTCGAAGTCCGACTTGCGAGTGATTACCTTCAGACGTCTTCGGGCGGTGCGTAGTGGCTTGTCCGTGATGCCGGCAGCTTTCGCAGCAGCAATAACGTCCCGCACTGCTTTCGGTCCGTTACACAGAAAGTCCCGCAGCCACTCAACCGGCCACGGGTCACCGCTTTCTTCATCGGTAGAGAATCGCGCGGCCTGGTCGGCAGACAGATCGACAGTGCCGGGTTGCCAGTCGACTTTCCCGACAAAGTCCCCGTCGTCGGAAAATGGCCTGTCAGAATCCACAATCTGAAACGCCAGCCCGCCCCGGTCTTTCGCGTTTGAGTTCTTCCCCGGCAGAAACAGCCGTCGGTTTTCGTCTTCAGGGTCCCGGACAACTTCCCAGCTCTGTCGCACGGTCGCCCCGATTTGCAGACTGCCTGAAAGCCGTTCCGAAGCGTGACTGCCCGTGCCCTTGCGGTTGTGATGCACGAAGACAATCGCCGCGTCGAATTCTTCCGCCAGATGTACCAGTGGCGACAACGCCGCGCGGATGTCGCCTTGATCGTTGGAGCGGACACCAGCCAGAAACGCGGCCAGCGGGTCGAGTATGACCAGACGCGGGCGGTCGAGTTGTTCCAACGCGCTCCGCAGCACGTCGGCAGCCTGCATGATGCAGAACGTTTTGTTCTCGACAACTTCGTCACCAGCCGTCAGCTCAACGCCGTCAATCCGCATGACGCGAGACGTGTCTGCCCCGGCGGCATCCAGTCGCGGCCTTTGCACAATGGCCACCGCGTCTTCCACGTTGACCAGAATGACGTCTCCGGGTTCTTCGGCAGGAGAACCGTCCGGCCAATCGGTTCCCGTCGTTACCCGAGCGACGATATCAATCATCAGGAACGACTTTCCGCCCGCCGGATTGCCTGAAATGACAGTCAGCATTCCGGACGGAATTCGCCCCGGCCATAACCAGCGAAGTGTCTCCGGTTCAACTTCCGAGAAGCGTTGCAGAATGGCGCGGCGCATCATCCGGACATTCCCCGAGCGTTCCGTCACTGAATCGGGAATCCACGGTTCGGCCTTCGAAGCCAGAGTTTCAATACGTTCCCGCAGTGTCTCGGGTTCGGTCGCGTCATGAGCTTCGCACCAGTCGGCCAGGTCGCCTTTGTCCGGCAGGTCTGGCCAATCGTTGGACAAATCGACCATCCGTACCGTTGCCGGCGGGTCGAGTTGCGTCACGATGCCGGCCACTGTCTCCGCGTATTTCCGACCGGGCCTGTCATTGTCGGGGATGACGACAACATCTTTCCCGGCCAGCGGTGTCCAGTCAGTTTTTTCCGCAGCGTTACTGCCTCCGCTGGATGTTGTGACATTCAGGCCGATGGAGCATCCGGCATCGGCGGCCTTTTCGCCTTCGACGACATACACAACATCCGACTGGCTGACTTCACTCAGCCGATACAGCGGACGCGGTTCGGGCATCGCACCGCACTGCCAGCCGTCGACCGTCTTTGTCAGTGGCAGAATCTCTTTCCCGCCGTCCTCCCGATCCCAGCGAAGCACAATGCCCACTTCCAGCC
>JABMPE010000464.1 GCA_013203845.1 Rhodopirellula sp.
CTTTTTTTGTGTCCGGTAAGAGGTCCGGTTCTCAGCGGTGCGGAGTCTCCGAACTGGTCAACCGTCTCGGCGACCGAACAGGCAGGACGCAAGCTGTACTGGAGGCGTTGTCGAAGCAACCGCACCATTCGCAGCCAGCTCGGCGAGATGCTGGTCGGTCGTCATGTCGAGATGACAGCTGACGCACCTTTCCACAAGTTGCATGGCATGCTTTCTCTGCAGCGGTCGAAGTTCTGTCAAAGACACAGGTCTTAAATGGCAGGCCACGCAACCAGCCACAACATTGTCCGCTGTTGATTCGGTGGCTTCGCTGCGCTGGCAGCTTTCCGGCAGAGTGATCGTGACGGCGGCGTTGCGCGAACCACGTTCGACGTTGACCATCGCCGCCATCATTACGGCAATCAGCATCAGAAACGCGGCGACACGTAGTCCGTCTTTTTGCGATGACGCTCGTCGGTCTGCCGCCTGCATCCAGGGTCGACTCGCCGGATAAGGTCGGGGCGAGCGGTGTGGTTTGAGGTGGAAAGCAGGCTCGGTCTGCCACGAGCACTCGTTGCTGAATTTTTCCGGCAGAACATTTTCCGGTGGAGACGGAGCGTCGTACTCGCCCGTGGCTTCGATGGTCTCGTCAAAGGTCGCCTTGTCAAACAGGTTCAACGCCGGAGCCAGCATGTCAACCATGTCACGGCAGCGCGGGCAGTCATCCAGGTGCTGAATCAGCGAGTCACTGTTTCGCACATGCTTGTCAGTCAGAGCGTCAAATGCCTGATCGCAATTCATTCCGTGTCTCCTTCGGAATTATGATTCCGGGAAATCTCTTGAGCGTCGATGCTTGAAACGCCCGATCGTCTCAGAGCGGCGGAAAGTCGTTCCAGGCCAGAGCGAACTCTCTGTTTCGCTCCATTCGTGCTGCAGTTCATGACGTGAGCGATTTCGTCAAACTTCAATTCACCGAAAAAACGCAGACGCAGAGCGTCGGCCTGAGTTTCCGGCAGCTGATCGAGAAATCGAAAGAGCAACGCCGCCTGCTCTGCTTGAACGAGCTGACTCAATGCGTCACCGGATGAGCACGGCTCGTTCGCGGCCAGAAATTCTGTTCGACTTCCGGCTCGATCCGCTCGACCGAGTTCCCGCCGAGCCAGGCCCCGGCAGGTGTTAAGCAGAATCGTCCAGAGCCAGCCGCGAAATGAGTGTTCGGTTCGAAACGTGTGTCGATGCGCGAACGCCGCCAGGAATGCATCTTGTACGGCTTCTTCGGCGACGGCCTGATTTCGCAACTTGCTGATAGCCGCCCGCAGCATGGAAGACCGATGCCGGTTGACAAGCTCGTCGAATAATTCGACTTGCCCGAAGCGGACCCGTTCCATGATTTCCTGGTCGTTCAGCATGGTGCCCGGCAATTCCAGTCGGATCGGGTCAAAAGTCTGTCGATTTCGACAATGGCGTGCTGTCGCTGGATGTTTGGGGGGGCAGCCGCAATGATGACCACCCAACCGATTGCGATTGTAGACAGGATTCTCAGTATTCGACCAGCGGAAGCGGCACTGACGAGTTCGGCAACAGGGATGTCTGAATTAGTTTTTGTTCGATTTGCTGGAAAAGCTCCAGCTATCAAATTATTTTTTCCGTACGCGTGCCAGGAGTTACAATCCGGGATCATGGTGATCATTGCCTGGCTCAGTTCAGGAACTGACCTTGGCCCCGTGAACTGAGTTTTGAAGCGCTGAAATACGTACCCCAACCGCAGAGGGGAGTCCATTGAAGCGGCTCGAATCTGTGCGTTCTTCCGGGTGAAGGCGATTGTCCGACAGGTCAGCGTCTGCATCCCCCACCTTAAATGCTGACGAAACCTGAAGCGGATGTGTTCAGGATTCTTTCGGCGCTGAGACGCCCCGGTTCATTCCGGCGAAGTCTCTTCGACTGAGTTCCGGCGGTCGAAATTCGACCTGTCCCGTACTTCAGTTATCTGGCATCAGGGACTGATTCCAGATTCAGACATGGATGTAACCAGGTTTACTGTGGCTGCCCCCCCCAAGCGAGCCAGGCGTTCTCGCGGCGGCAGTTGAAAGTCAATCACGAATCTTTTTCGAGAACGACCTGACATGACAGACAGCGGAAAGAATTCGTCTGAGGCAACGGGCGAAGCCATGATCGAGGCCAAGGGTCTCAGTAAGTATTACGGCCCGTTCGTCGCGACAGATGACGTGACGTTTTCGGTACCTCGCGGGCAGGTAGCGGCGTTTCTGGGGCCGAACGGCGCCGGAAAATCGACGACCAAGAAAATGCACACCGGCTACCTGGCTCCGA
>JABMPE010000465.1 GCA_013203845.1 Rhodopirellula sp.
CCCTTTCGCAGCGATACCAGGAGGCTTCGTCGTTCATCGACACCCTGACCAGAAACGATGCCATGCTGGAGGTGGTGATGGGGCAGGGTCGCATGATCGTGCTCAAAGAGGCCCTGGTGCAGGATGAAAAGTCGGAAAAAGGACAGCCACTGATTGCCGTGGGAAACCCGGATATCCTCGAATTTGAAATCATCAGTCCTCGGCAGATTCGACTGATTGGAAAACACATCGGGGTCACCGACCTGGTTGTTGTGACAGAAAGCCAGACAACACACAGTTATGAAGTCCATGTGGTCTATGACCTGAATCTGGTCCAGGCTCGCATCCGCGAGTTGCTGCCTGATGCTCAAGTCCGCATCGCACAGATGGGGAAGAATCTGGTGGTCGAAGGGCAGGCTCGCGATGCCACTCAGATTCGGCAGATCACGGAACTCATCCGTCGCGGCGTTTTGACAGACCGTGTGTCAGGGTCGGTTGAATCCGGCGCGGCCGGACAACCTGGATCGACGAGGGCCGTGTCTCCTGCGGCAGCGCTGCAGCCGGCGGGGGGAGCGGGTTCATCGGGGCCGGAGATCATCAACCTGCTTCGAGTTCCTGGCCCGCAGCAGGTCATGCTCAAGGTGCAGGTCGCCGAGTTGAATCGCACAGCGATGCGGCAGATAGGATCCGACTTTCTGTTTGCCGATGGGAACGGCCGGGTTCTTGGCACGCGCTTGAATAATGTGGCCACGACAGGCCTGTCCACGGCATCGGGAGCCGGGCTTACCGGATTGGCGCAGACGGCGGTCGCGGCGTCTTCTCCAGCGACGGCGTTCGCCATTTTCGAGGGTTCCAACTTTCAAATGTTCGTGAGTGCTCTGCGGCAGAACTCGATGTTGAAAATTCTGGCCGAACCGAATCTGGTGGCGATGAACGGCCACGAAGCTCGGTTTCTGGCCGGTGGTGAGTTCCCCGTTCCGGTCCCGCAATCGGGTGCCGGTGGTGGAGCGGCCACCGTCACCATTCAATACAAGAAATTCGGCGTGCAACTCGCTTTCACTCCGTACATCCTCGATGGTGACACCATTCGGTTGTCCGTTGATCCCGAAGTCAGCTCGATCGACTTCAGTCTGGGAACCGAGGCGGGGGGCGTGAAGGTGCCGGGGTTGAATACTCGCAACGCTCACACGGTTGTCGAGCTTCAGGAAGGCCAGACGCTGGCGATCGCGGGCTTGATGCAAGTGGCGCTCAGTGGTGACACGAAACGCATTCCAGGGCTGGGCGATCTTCCATACATCGGGCCGTTCTTCAGTAACACGACCAGCAGTCGCGTGGAGAAGGAACTGGTGGTCATGGTGACTCCATACCTCGTCGAGGCATTGCGTGCTGAAGAAGTTCCGCCTCGGCCGGGCGACGAAGTGCAGGAGCCGAACGATCTGGAGTTCTATCTGCTGGGCCGTCTGCAGGGTCGCACGGGCGCGTATGGCTTTCGATCGACGACTAACTCCGATGATCCGCTCAATCTGGTCCGGCGGATGAAACTCGAAGACCGGTCCATTCAAGGACCGAATGGGTACTCAGATTAAGGAGTCTCTTCGGATGACTGGCTTCAAACAAAGCGGGATGATCGGCGCAGGTATTCTGCTCATCGCGGCGACCGGACTGATCGCCATGGCTGACGATATTCGTTTGCCGGGATCGGACACGAGCGTCATCGAACTACCGATGGTCGCCATATCCCCCGCACCGGCAGCCGAGCCGTTGCCCGAACCCGTCGAGCCAGCGACGTCAATCCATTTCGCTCCGACGTGTTTCTCGCAGTGCGAATCCTGCGAACCGAGCCGCTATGCCCGCTTCAAGGCGCGGTGCCGAGCCAAATTCTGGGGGTATCCCGAATACTTTTGCGAGCCTCCATTGGGCTCCACGCTGATGGGGCACACGCAGGCTCAAATCGCCAACGGGCAAGCCGCTCGCATGGCGCTGTATCAGTATGACTTCGTTTTCGCGAGCGATCAGTTGAACGCTCGCGGAAAGGCTCAGTTGGCGAAGATCGCGAGATGGCTGCCGTCGAACGCCTTTCCGGTATTCGTCGAACCGACTCCGGGAAGGCCCGGACTGGATGCAGCTCGTCGGCAGGTCGTGTGGCATGAAATCTCCAGCCAGCACTTTTCAATCCCTTTCGAACGAGTCGTCGTCGGACGTCCGAACGTCCGTGGCCTCGACGCTGACGATGCGTTGTCGATCGATCGGAACCGGTCGGGCCTGACTTACTCACGAGGCGCTGCGGTCAGCGGCGGCGGAGCATCGACAAGCTCCAGCACCACGACGGGCTCCAGCAACGCGACGAGCTCCAGTAACACTATGAGTGGAGCCACAGGGTCAACCGGGCAATAAACGGACGGGAGCGAGCGATGCAACGGATTGCAGTTTGCTGGGTGGCCATGATCATGGCTGGCTGTGTCTTGTCGTCTGCGGGATGTCAACGTTCGGGTGTCCGCAGTGTCAGACGGGAGTCACCCGCTGATCGAGAGCGTCCGCTCAGCAACCGTCAGGTGGCTGACGTGCAACTCTCACTGGCGCGATCGTTGGAACGGCGAGGTGAGATCGAACCGGCACTCAAAGCCTACCAGCAAGCGGTCGAGAAAGATCCACGACGAGCGACGGGCCACTGGCGCATGGCGATCATTCAGGACCGTCAGGGCAGGTTTGATGAATCCGCCACACTGTATCAACAAGCCTTGAAGCTGGACGCCAGGAATCCTGATCTGCTCTGCGACTACGGCTACAGCCTGTACCTGCAACGCCGCTGGGCCGAATCGGAAGAGCGATTGCGGCAGGCAATCGCGCTGAAGCCGAAACATTTGCGAGCGCACAACAATCTGGGAATGTTGCTCGCGCAGACGGAGCGTGCGGACGAAGCGCTGGCCGAGTTTCGCAAGGCGGGATGCGGAACGGATGACGCCCACAGCAATCTGGCATTCGTCCTGACGTTGAATCGCCGCCTGGAAGAAGCTCGCACACAGTACGAGTTAGCACTGAATGCGAACCCGGACTCCGAGGTTGCAAAGTCGGGGCTGGAGAACCTGGAAATCGTCGTCGCCAAAGCCTCGCCGGGCCCCTCCAGGATCCAGTTGACGAACTACGAACGTCCCGCCAGGAAAGCGAAACAGGCCGCGGCAGAAAGCACTCCTGCTGCGAGCGACAGTCCCGACCGCGCCAGGATCTCAACGACGAGCCAGGACGATTTGAACCGGCCCCCAGTGTCAGAACCAGTGCCGGAACCAGAGTTCAAACTCGCGCCCGAACCAAAGTCTGAACCAAAGTCTGAACCAAAGTCTGAACCAAAGTCTGAACCAAAGTCTGAACCAAAGTCTGAACCAAAGTCTGAACCAAAG
>JABMPE010000466.1 GCA_013203845.1 Rhodopirellula sp.
GGTAACGACACGATCGACGGCGGAAATGGCAACGACTTTGTCAACGGCAACCTCGGTCTGGATGTGTTGCTGGGTGGAGCTGACAACGACGTGCTGCTTGGCGGATCAGACGCCGACACGATTCTGGGCGGAACTGGAGCTGACGAAATCAATGGTCAGGGATCAGCTTCAGATGTGCTTGTCGGCGAAACAGGGCTGGCTGGAACTGCCGATGACACTCCTGATCCTGGCGACACGTTTGACTCGGTGGCAGAAGGCATGCTCGGCTCAGAAATCGACAACGCGTTCGTTCTGGATACTGCGATCTTCGACAAGCTGAATTCCTTCTGAGCGTAACGTACTACAAAGAATGGCTCTGATCGCTGCGACTCTGTTCGCTCTCTTTGAGCCAAAAGACTGGGTTGCGGGCAACGACAGGTTCACAGGTCTTGCCGAAGACTTCCTGAACCACGTGATCAAACAGATCGAATGGGTTAAGGAAAAATATCGTTAATTCGGATGGACGATCTGGTTCACTCCCCGCCAAACCGTTCCTCATACTCAGCAATCACATGCACTTGCTTGCCAGGTGCTTCCACGACCAGGCCCAAGGCGTCAACACCGTCTCGCTTGACGTCAACGATAAGTACCCGGATGGAGTCCATTAAGTTCCCCTCGCCGAGACGGTCGCCAGGATTTTCAGCACAATCCTGATGTCAGTGGGCTTGACCAAATGATGATCGAATCCTGCGTCAAACGAACGCTGGCGATCTGCGTCGTTCCCGTACCCGGTCATGGCGACCAATACGATGTCCTTGAGCGTAGAGTGCTGGCGAATTTGCTTCGCTAACTCAAGACCACTCATTCCCGGTAAGCTGATGTCCAACAGTGCAACCTCAGGCCGGAAGTCGAGGGCTACTGCCAAAGCATTTGGGCCGTCAGCAGCGGTCCGAACATCATGCCCAGCCCGATTCAACAGTGTTCGGAGCATGTGAGTCGCATCCCTCATATCATCCACAACCAGCACTCGTAATGACGCTCTGGTTGGATTTGATTGTTCCAGGGATGGCGACAATGAGGCAGGTGCTGCCAACAGCTTCTCAAGGGCGGAAAGTTCGACGGGTTTGACCAAGTGGTGATCGAAGCCTGCTTCGTGCGAACGCTTTCGGTCGGAGTCCTGGCCGTAGCCCGTCATGGCGACCAAAACGACGTTTTCGAGTTCGGGCTGTTGACGAATCCGCTTCGCCACTTCATTGCCGTCCATGCCCGGCAAACCAATGTCCAGCAGCACGACGTCGGGCTTATTATCGATGGCGGCTTGCAAGGCAGTCGGGCCGTCATGAGCAATTCGCACTTCATGCCCCGATGCCTCAAGGAGCATCGCCAGGCTGCCGGCTGTATCCACGTTGTCATCCACCACCAGTACCCGCAAAGAGGGTACGGTCGGCCTGGCCTTTTCGGTCGGAGACGAAGGCGATTGAGGTTCGGCAGTCAACACCATCGGCAAACACACGACGAACTCGCTGCCTTGTCCCAAAGAACTGTGAACTTCCACCTTCCCGTGGTGCATTTCCACCAGACGTTGCACTAATGCCAGTCCGATTCCCAGTCCACCTTGTGAACGATCCAGCGACCGTTCCGCTTGCGTGAAAAGGTCAAAGACACGAGGCAGAAGGTCGGGAGCGATTCCGACGCCCGTATCCCGAACTCTCAACACACAATCCGTACCATCCTCTTGAACGCTCAGCCAAATATGCCCCCCTTCGTCCGTATATTTAGCAGCGTTGGTGAGCAGGTTCACAACCACCTGTTCCAGCCGTGAAGCATCGGCTTTCAGCCAAATCGGTTGCGGTGGTAATGACACCGTGAGTTGATGCCTGCGTTGGTCAATCAGAGGACGGGCCGTCTCCACGGCACGCTCTACAATCCCGCTCACGATGACTCGATCCAGGCGAAGCTGAACGCTGCCGGTGGTAATGCGGGATACTTCCATCAAGTCATCGACCAGATGAGTCAGTTGAGTCAATTGCCGCTCAATGATGACGCGGGCTTTCTGCTGGAGCGGCTCCTCGTTCTTCCGCATACGCAGCAGATGCACGGCGTTGGAGATGGGAGCGAGCGGGTTGCGAAGTTCATGACTGAGCATCGCCAGGAACTCGTCCTTGCGACGGTCTAAATCCGCCAACGCCTCGGCCTGCTCCTGCATCTGTTTTTCCAGGAGACTACGTTCGGTGATGTCTCGGATGTTGCACTGAATGACTTTGTGGTGGTCCTCCAGGTAGGCGTTGGCGACGACCTCGACCTCGACCCGCTCTCTACGGCTGGTTTCCAGCGGCAAGTGTTCGTATCGAATGTATCCCTTGTCCTGGAGTGTTCGCACTGCGGCTTCGTTGGCAGTCTTGTCGCTGAACAGTCCGATCTCCCACAGTTCCTTGTCCAGGAAATGCTCGTGCGAATATCCCAGCAGTTCGCTCATGAATGGATTGGCGTCCGTGATTCTCCCGCTCTCTGTGTCGAGGATCAGAATGCCGTCCTTGGCCGTCTCGAACAGCCGCCGATACCTGATCTCTGAATCCACTAACGCCAATTCAATCAGCTTGATGTCATGAATGTCTGTGTTGGCTCCCACCCACATCACAATTTTGCCTGCCTCATTGCACATCGGCACACCACGACTGACGTGCCAGCGATATTCACCATCGGCACGTCGGAAGCGGCTTTCATGTTCGTACACTTTGCCGGTCTGGGTGGCGTGCATCCATTCTCGAACGTGTTCGTCTACGTCGTCGGGGTGAATGAACTGCTTCCAGCCCCAATCTTTCAGTTGCTCGAACGTCAGCCCGGTGTACTCCATCCACTGCGGGTTCAAGTAATCCACGCTACCGTCCGGCATGGTGGTGACGAGTTTTTGAGGAATCGAGTCCAGTATGAATCTTTGGAGTTGTTCGGTTTGTCGCAACCGCTCGTCTGCCAGCTTACGTTCGGTCACATCCCGAATAATGCTGGCGATGAGAATGCATCCATGATCGGGAATGGGGCTGAGGCTAATCTCGACAGGGAACTCAGTACCGTCTTTCCGTAGACCCCATAATTCTGCGGATCGTCCCATCGGGCGGGTGTTGGGATGAGCGACGAACCCGGCACGCTGCTCTCGGTGTTTGTCTCGGAAGCGTTCGGGCATCAGGATTTCGACCTCCTGTTCAATCAGTTCCTCTCGATTCCGACCGAACATCTTTTCGGTCTGTTCATTCACCCGCACGATCTTGCCTTCATGATCAACGATGACCACGGCATCGGGTGCGGCCTCCAGAAAGCTGCTGAACAGTCGCTGGGCCTGCCGTCCCCGAAGCAGAGACTTCACAGACGACAGCAGTTCAACGGCGTCTACCGGATGCATCAGGTAGACTTCGTCTCCATTTTCCATATGAACGTCGAACTCACTGCTCTCGACCGGAACATCCGACAGGTGCAACACAGGAATAACGGCGGTGGCGGCGTGGGCTTTCAGACGGCAGCAGACCTCGAAGCCGCTTATGTCGGGAAGATGGAGATCAAGGATGATGATGTCGGGGATTTCCGTCGCCAAGCGAAGCCCTTCAGCACCGTTCGATGCGTCTCGAATTTTGAAGCCCGCCTTTCGGAGGGGTTGGTCGAGAGCGTGCCGCCTCTCTTCGTCGGCAATAACAATCAGGGCAGCGAGGGGTGGCTTGTCGAACATTAGCGTTCACTTGCTGTACCAGGGGCATCTTGAGGCTCCCACTGCCATCTCGGCTCAGTGAGTTTCAACCTTTTACACAAAAAAGCCGACGTGGCCGCACACCCTCCTGGGTATTCGAGCACGTCGGCTTATTGATTGACCAGCCTCCCGATACGCCGGGTTGCCATTCAACTAATCTTCCGAATATTTGAGCCACATTGTACGGCTCGCTATGGCATGGTGGTTCGTGTGAGACCAATTCAGTCTACCAGAACGGTTCAGGAATTCTATTGGTCGAACATGCATCGGACAATTTTCCCATTTGGAAACGGTCACCCCTGGGGCGTTTACGGCAACCCATGAAAAACGGACAGGGACGGGCAATGCTGTCTGTTCCTTTTGAAAGATCTAACTTTCATGAGCAAGCCCACTCCTCAATCATCGAGCGACGCACCTGATCGCTCGAAACAGCGATCGTATTCCGACGAGTTCAGACGGGAAATGCTGGGCTCATCTGATCCGCAAAGCGATCCGGCTGACGCTGCTACAGCCGGACAATGAAGAATACCGCACGTTCCTGACAGACCTGCTGACACTGTACCGCAAAGCCTGCCGACTGAAGCAGGATTGTCGGCTGAAGCCGGCGACGCGTGCGAAGAAAGCTCGCGCGCTGGAAGATGACCTGTGGACGTTGTGCGGCGCCAGGTTCAGAGACGACACACCACCGGCGACGGATACCGAACACGACTTCGTCAACCTGGTCAACGAACTCCTGCGGCTGATGGAAGCCCAGGAGCTGTTCACCTTCGTGATCCATCCCGAAGTGTCCGGGACGAATAACGAGTCCGAGCGAACTCTGCGTGACGCCGCCAACGATCGAAAAACCGGCCGCACCAGCAAAACCATTCGCGGAGCCCGTCGCCGTACCGTGATGACGAGCGTCCTGGAATCGCTGCGTCTGTCCCTGCCGGACTTCACGCTGGCACACGTGCTGGAGGAAGTGACCACCTGGCTGACCACTGGTCGCAGCCGCTTCCGGCAACTGCTGGAAGCCCACAACCTGCCCCCGCCCGAATGCTCTACTCTGGACGCTCTCCTGCCGGCCACCGGCGTCCCCTGACGCGAGCCCTGCCTGACAGGCGACTGGCGCAACAGGCGAGTCGGCGATTCTCTACCTCATACATCTGCAGAAGCGAGTAGAGCCGCGACTGCTCCCCCACCGACCGTTGAAGTTGTCGTAATCGACGCGGCCGGACTCGACGTTGAAGACCACCAGATATCTCCAGTCCGGCAGCACCACGCAGTAACTCGTCGCTTCGGCGGTGAAGAGTCTTGCCATCTTGTAAAAGGCCCGCGTCACCCAGGCAGCTCACGACTGACCGGATTGGGACTTGCGTTTCTGGATACTTTCGAAACTGCGGCCATTCGGAATTTCAAGTCATCTCGATTCATGCCAGAGCCGCGTGGCCATATGGATCCAGATCTTGCAGAACGGCAACGCAGAGGAAGTCAGACTGTGCTGAAAACGCGTTGAATTGATTGTCAGGTAATCCAAAAC
>JABMPE010000467.1 GCA_013203845.1 Rhodopirellula sp.
CCAGGCGGACGGCGGGTTCCAGGCGGCCGGCGGCCCTCTCGAATTGCGGCGCCATGGCCTTGCAGGGGCCGCACCACGGTGCCCAGAAATCGACGAGCACTGGAACGTCGCTTTGCAGCACGTCGGTGTCGAATGTTGCGTCTTTGAATTCCAATGCCATTGTGTCGCTCCTCAGTTTTGAACGGTTAACGTGTCCGCGTCATCTGCTGGCGAAATACCATCACTGACGCCTCTGACAGAACCTGAATTGAGCTTCCAGGTTCGGTCATGGTCACGGCGGATTTGCTCTAAATACAGGGCAGGTGAGGGATTATAGGTGGATGCCGAAGTGTGTCAACGTGCGCCTGAGCAACCTGAAACCGCGTGATTCGGGCGTGGAATCTGGTTGAGTCGTTGCCCGGCTACGCTCCAGAAACTTCGTCAATTCCCGTGAGTAACTCCCGATGAAGTCACTGGTTCCAGGTCATCGGATTGACCTGCCCGGTCGCCAGGCAGCTTCCGAATACAACTCCTGACAACAGAAAACCACGCCAGATCCAGATGGCTTTTCGCTCGCCGAACACGGCTTTCAACCGCTGCCCTTTGGTTGTCCGGTGGACAAACCACTGATCGCAGCGAAATCCGACTACGGACAAAGCGGCAATGGCAACGCCAATAAATACCTGTGGACTGACCAGGAGACCGACTTTCTGATGGGCATTCTGACGGAGGGTGAATTGGCCTTGCGTATCCTGAGTCAGCATGCCACGGATGCCGGTGCCGGATTTGCCGATTCATCATTCTCAACCCGCAACAATCTTCAGGAAGGCCGCCAGCCAGGCGGGATGAGCAGGCCATGCCGGAGCGGTCACCAGGTTCCCATCGACGTGGACACTGTCTACGGCTGTTTCAACATATGTTCCGCCAGCGAGTTTCACTTCCGGGCCGCAGGCGGGATAGGCAGTACAGCTTCGACCTCGCAACAGATCAGCGGCCGACAGCAGCTGGATTCCATGACAGATGGCGGCGATTGGTTTGCCGGCTTCGTCGAAATGTCGAACGACGTCGAGCACCCGGTCGTTGAGCCGCAGGTATTCCGGAGCGCGGCCTCCCGGCAGCAGCAGAGCGTCGTAATCAGCCGCATTGATCTCGTCGAACGTGGCGTTCAGCGTGAAGTTGTGTCCGGGCTTCTCGGTATAGGTCTGGTCGCCTTCAAAATCGTGAATCGCGGTGCGGACCTGGTCGCCCGCCTTCTTTTCCGGACAGACAGCATGAACTTCGTGGCCGACCATCTGCAGAGCCTGAAAGGGCACTATAATTTCGTAGTCTTCCACGTAGTCGCCCGTCACGATCAGGATTTTCCTGCTGGCCATCGACGATGTCTCCTGGTGAGTATTCAAGTGAAGTTGTCTGAAATGCCTGTCTGCATCGAGCGACCGCAGATTAGCAACTGATCGACCGACCTGGAATTTACCTGAGCTATCCAGCAAGTGCGTCCCTCTGCCAGAAATCTGAGCCACAGAGAGTACAGAGTCCTCAGAGGAATTCGCTCTTCTGAACTTCTCCGTGAGCTCGGTGTTCTTTGTGGCTTAATCCGATTCAGTGAGCGACATGACCACTCATTGCTCAAAAAACAAAGGTGGCGATCGAATGGGCGAACTACCTATTCACCGGCGCGTTCGATCTCATCGCCGATCTGATACAGCGGCAGGAACCGGTAATAGACTTCCAGGCACAGCGTGCTGAGGGCTGTCGAGAAAACGCGTCCGCCGTACGGCCCCCACGGGGCTTTGGGATCCCAGCTGCCGGCGGAGTGGCCGGTCGTCCGCTGATCGTCGACCAGATGGTCTCTCAGCCGAGTATTCCAGGTTCGCCATTCGCCGCCTCCATACTGGTACATCGCCAGCGTTCCGTAGTACCAGTAGTAAAGGTCTTCCGCCTGACGGTCTGGGAGTCGATCCATCAGAAACTCGACCGCTTCCAGACTTTGCGGATTTGATCGGTTCAGGCCGAGCATCTGCTTGCAGAACAAGGATTCCGCCGTCATTGACGGTGTTGGTGGAAGCGGCGGGAATTCCGGCGGCAGAACGCGGTAGGCCGCCAATCCTTTTCGCTCTCCGAGACTGCGTTCCCGCAGGAACTGAATCAGTCGTTGGCGAGTTTCAATTGGAACTTGAACGCCAGCAATTTCAGCGCTTTTCAGAGCCATCAATTGCCAGCCGAACATGCTCATGTCGCTGCGCTGGCCCTTGATGTATCGCCAGCCGCCGTCGTCTTTGTTCTGAGCGTCGACGATGTAGGCGATGGCTTTGGTCAGTGGTTCCCGCAGTCGGCGATCGTTTGACCGGTCAGTCTGCATGCCTAACGCTTCGGCCATGGCGTAGGTCGCGATCGCGTGACAGTACATTTTTGCGTATCGAGTGGCTTTGTTCCCAAAGAAGCCGTCGGAGCCCTGTTCGCGAACGAGCCATCTCAACGCGCGGTCGACCTGGTCGGCGTACTGGCCTTCTTCGTGCGTGTAGCCAGCTCCCAGAAACGCCAGGATCGACAGTCCCGTCACGCCAGCATCGGCCTGCAGGCCGGCGTTCAGACGGTCAACTTTTTCTTCATCGATTCTGACCAGGCCGGACCGGCCCGTGCAGCGGTCACCCTCCGGACACATTCCCGAGAAACCATCGGCGTCCCAGTAGCCAGCCGGATTCTGATGCAGCGCGAGCCACTGCAGACTGGTTTCAACCGCTCGCTCCGACGCCTCTGTCCCTCCGAATTGCCGTGCTGTTTCCTGACGCCGAGCCAGCGATCGCAGCCGGTAGGTTGGAGGGATCTTTGTGGTCACGCCCGGATCGACCGGTTCGAAGTTGGGACGGATAATGTTGGGTTGGGGAGCGTCGGTGGGGAACGGATTTCGAAGGCCTTCGCGAACCGCAACGACCGGCGACGGAAGTGGTGTCTTCGATTGCGGTGTCAGATCGGGTCGGAACCGCTCGGTGCCGCCGAACTCTTCCATTTTCGGAGTTCGAGTTCGCAACCGGCTGAATTTCGGAGTCGCCGTTCCGCCGCTGGCAGAGTCAGCGGTCGATTCTTCAGACACAGTTCCGGTTGCGTTTTCCTGAAGAGTCGACGGCGCCGGAGCGATGCGACGTCGGACGGCCTGGTCGGTGGCCCCTCGTTCGAGAAACGCCGTCGGATCAACAGTGGTATCCAGCTTTGCCAGCTGTCGAGTGGCATCAAAGTCGGGAGCGATTCTGTCGACTGAACCGCGGTTCGGTGTTCGCTCTACGCTGACTTCTTTGAGACCGCTTTCACGTACGGTTCGCTTGATCGCTGAAAGCGACGGGATGTTGATATCCGGTCGTGCTTCGGCGGTGGAATCGGTGATCGTTCGCGGTGCTGCTGATTCGATCGTCGGGCCTTCGTTCCCGAAGTCACGTGGTTCCGGACGCGAGACTTCCAGCTCCGGCATCGATCTGGCATCGGGAATGGTGATGTCCGGTCGTGTGATCGGTTCAGGTCGCCGCTCGGGACTCTTGAGCGGTTCGAATTCCAGTGGAACGTGGTCGGTTCGCGAGACCTGCTGGTTTTGTGTGTTCAGCGGTCGCTCCCAGACTGGAGTGTTCCCCGACGTTTCGGCCTTGATCGGTTCTTCTCCTTCGAGAAGGATTCTGCGGATTTGAAGTGGCTCGGGAATACTGGCCATCACCAGCTGTTCGGGCGGTGAAACGGCGACCGCTCCAAACGCCAGCGAAAGGTGCAACAGCACCGAACACATGAAGGCTTTGCCGGTCGGGTCGCTGTCGCCCCACTTCGTGACCATCATCGTGATGAAGTGAATCGTCGCGAACAGCATTCCGGCAAGCAGTGACACCCACAGCGCCACGGCCACTTCTTCGGTTGTCGAGCCGAAGGTTGAAGCCAGCCACTCGACGAATTCGATGGCTGCCAGAATCATGGTGTGTCTCGCAGTTGATTCGCGAGTGAAATGTTGTTGATCTTCGCGCGATGACACGCGGACAGCACATCCATCACGTTCTGGTACGGATCCGGTCCTGAGCCGCGGACAACCACTGATTGGTCCGGGTAGTTCTCGTGAGCCTGGCTGAGCCGCTGCTCGAGCGCGTCGAGACTCAACAGTTCGTTGCGAATCGAAACCTGACCGTCCGCAGCGACATTGACTACAATTTCGTCCGGCCGGCTTGTCAGAGGCGGAGCGTCACTGACTGACGGTACCTGCACATCGAACTGCCGTTCCTGCTCGGTGAACTGAGTTCCAACCATGAAAAAGATGATCAACAGAAAAACGATGTCGATCATCGGCGTCAGATTCAGAGTCGGCTCGCTCGATGGGTCAGCGACTTTAAGCGGCATGGCTTCCAGGCTCCCGCCCGCAGGGCAGGACACGGCGAAGAGGTGTAGATCGTCAAGCGGTGATGTTCACTGAAGACGGCCCGTTCTACTCGAATCGGTCTTCATAGCTTCGGATAGTTACTCTTTGACGCAGTCGCCGTCAATTGCCGCAATCACCGCGAGCGATAATCGACGGTGTCGAATTCACAGTTCAGGTATTTAAGGTGGTTTGGGTGTTGTTTGCGGATTGTCGATCCGATGCTGCAGGGGTCGCTCAGTTTTTTCCGATCGATGAAGCAGGGACGCCCAGGTAATCGGCGGCGATATTGGGGCATGCGCAAGCGTGAAGGTTCTCGCGGTCATATTCGGCCTTCTTTGAACGACATAGTAAGAGCAGCTTGGAAACCATGATCACGACCGAGACGGCAGATCAATTCCGCAGGAAAAACTCAGCCACTGCCGTGTTGATACGTCTCGCGCTGGTCGCGGTGCTGTTTACGTTGTGCGGCATGTTGACGGGTTGCAGTTTCGACCGGGAATGGCAGGCCAGTTCCTGTTACTCGTATCCCGAACAGGAACTGGCTGGCTGCTGGGAAGGGACGTGGCAGAGCGAGTACAACGGGCACCACGGCGGGCTACGAGCGATCATTACGGAACAGGGTGACGGCTACTACGACGCCCATTTTCACGCGACCTACGCGGCAGTGATTCCGTTTGAGTTTCAGTTGCCGCTGCTCGTGACCGACGACGGGCAGGCGTACGCTCTGGAAGGAGAAGCCGATCTCGGCTGGCTGGCCGGTGGACTTTATACCTGCAAAGGCAACGCCACAGCGACGGACTTCGTGGCCGCTTACTGCGCCGAAAACAAAGACCACGGCACATTCACGATGCAGAAAGTGCAGACGTGTTCTGAATGTTTTGGCAGCGGAACCTGCGCCGCCAGCGGTGCGACGTGCGGCGCCTGTGGCCGGTAAATCTCTTTGCTGAGTGTTGAACCTTGCGGGTTCTCGTCGTCAGGGTTCGAGGCTCTCTGAAAACTCACCAGCGAGGGAGAATCAGTTTTCGCGGCCGAAGTTCCGGCAGCTTTTGCGTTTGCTCGTTCCCGCCTGCTCCTGATGAATAATCCAGGCTACTGATTCCGACTCGCCACTGCCCGTGCCTGTCGCATGGTCGTCGGTTCGCGTCCAACCGTCGTGACAGGCGATGTCTGGGCAGTGGTGCAGGCAATCCAGTGGTCCGTTTCGACCAGCGGCTGCAGTCGCTCTTTCAGATCGGTGGCGAGTTTTCCCCAGGCAGGCTTACGAAAAACGAACACGCGATCTGAATCAGTATTCAGCGCGGCGCGAAACGTCGACTCGTCGCGTTCGACATTGCGATCGACCCGCCCCTGCAGCATGCCCGCCTGGTAGATGTCGGCCGAGTAGGGATCGCCGAACGGAAACAGGATCCGATGCGACGAGCCGGGCGTCTGTCGGGCGACTTCGTTGAGAATCGTTCGCGTCGAGTGTCGTTCACCCAGCCATGGACTTGCAGACGTCATACCGACGGCAATCAACATCGTCGTGGCGAAGCCGATGCCCGCCAGCAGTGATTCCGGGTCACGACGGCGGTGCCCGATCCATGCTCCATACATGAAGGCGAGCGTGGCGGCTGCTGAGCAAACAACAACCAGCAGCGGCGCGTGGTACACAATCTCGAAAACGATTCCCGCAATCAGCAGCAGTGATGTTACGACCGACTGATTTCGCAATGCCATCAGCAGTGTGTGACGCCGCGGCGATTCCATCCAGCGGACCAGACTCACCGCCATCAGCACAGCCATTCCCGGCAAACCGGGTAACACATAAGTGATCTGAATCTGACGCGCGACTGTGAAAAATACGGCTGGCATCAATCCCCACAACGCCGCATAGAGTAACCAGGCATTCTGCCCTTCAACCGACAGAGCCCGCCAGTTGCGGATTTTTGACGCCCAGGCCTGAATCAACAATGGAGTCCAGGGCAGAAAGGCCAGTGCGAGAAATACCCAGCTCATGCCGTACGGCTTGACGCGACCGGCTCCGTACAGGTCGCCGTAATCCTTCGTCACGTAACGCAGCACGTGCTCGTTCACGATGAAATACCATAGAAACCCTGGCGTTGCCTGCTCGGCCATCAGATACCACGGCAGCGTCACAGCTGCCGCGACCGCCGTTCCCCACAGCCACGGCAGACGACGGATCAACGTCAGCCGTCTGGCCAGCAGCAGCCACGGAGCGATGGCCAGTCCGACCAGCACGATTGCCAGCGGACCTTTTGCCAGGCAACCGAGTCCCAGCATCAGAAAAAATGTTACGCCCCACAGCTTCGATCGTTCGTTCCGTTCTTCAGAATCGGCAAACAGGGCGAACGCCAGCATCGCACCGGTCGTTGCTGCGGCCAGCGATATGTCGAGCACGCACGCACCGCACAACACAAAAAACAGCCCGGACGACGCGAGGATCAGTCCGCTGAGCAGCGCTTCGCGAGTGCCACCAAACCTCTGAGCGAAACGCATCGTCGCCAGCACCATTACGATGCCCAGCACCGTGTTCGGGAAACGAGCCGGCCACTCGGACACGCCGAACAGATGAAACGACCCGCTCGTGAGCCAGAACAGCAGTGGCGGCTTGCCCCAGAAGGGAACCAGTTCGCCGCTCAGGTAAAGCCTCGGCGTGACCCAGTCGCCCGACTGAAACATTTCCCAACTGATGCTGGCGTAACGGCCTTCGGTGTTGTCCGTCAGCGCCGCTGTGCCGAGCGTCAGCAGTCGCAGCAATCCGATGGCCACCATCGCCGCGATCAGAATCGTGCTGCCGGAAAACCGCCGCCGCTTCGCAGCAGCCGGATCGTTGAGTAAATCGTTCACTGATTCGGTCCTTCGTATCAGGAATGCCCAGACGGCAGATCTGTTGTCTCGTAGATTGCTTCCGCTGGTGGTCACTCAACCGGCCACCGATCCAGACGGAAGCATCACGCCGCAGTCTCATTCTGTATTCTGTCACCGGTGTTGACGGTTCGCTGCGAGAAATCCACCAGCTCGCTCAGTCGTCCGAGTTGCCAGCCGCGCGACTCGAACAGGTCAATCAGTTCTTCACTTTGCAGCAGATCAAGTTCGCGTGTGCGTCCAATCGCCAGCGGATCGTGCCAGGTATCACCGGCTGTTTCGGCAGGGACGTCGCGAACTTCCGCAAGACTGCCGGGATGCATCACCAGCTCGACGACCGCTGGCATCTGTCCGCCGTCCAGGAACCGTCGCATTGCGGACAGCCCAACCCGACCGGCGTGACATGTTCCGAAGCAGGCCCTGGGATGGGGGACACCCAGACGGATCATGCGTTGCCGAAACGCCAGCGCAAACAGCCACTTGATTCGTCCGAGTCCCCAGTTCGACAGCTCACGGGCAGCGATGATCGACTCAGGAAAACGTGCCGGCTCGCGTGCTACTCGCACCACAGGAATCCGGTAGTTGGCGAGCAGTCTCGGGATGATCTGCGAAAGGCCGGGCAGCAACTCGACATACTGATGGCCGTTGAGGTGCGTGGGCTGCTGGCCATGATCAAGCAGAAACTCAATCTGTTGAGACAATTCGGCGGTGATCGACGCCACGAATCGATGCCGTCGTCGTCGCAGTCGCACAAACGCACGACTGATTCCGCAGAAGTGACCATCGCCTTCCCGCAGTTCGTCTGGATAACGCGAACCCGTCAGCGGATAGCCCTGCGTCAGATTCAGATGGATGCCCAGATCGAACGGACTTCCGGTGTCTCCCAGACGCTCGCGGGACTCTGCACTTGGCAGGACTCCAGCAGCCTGCTGTTCCTGCAACTGCGGCCACACCCGCAACGCCTCCGCTGCTGCCGGAGCGTTCGCCAGCAGCGACGTACTCGTCAGCAGGCCATGCCTGAAGCCGCGCAGAATTCCGTCAGTGACCGGTTGATTCATGCCCAGATCGTCGGCGTGCAGCAGTAGTCGTTTCGAGACAGCAGTGTCAGCGGCAATCAACGGATTGTTCGCCATCATGCTGCCGCCTTTGAGGTGCTTTCTGTGGCCAGGGCGGCCTCATCGTCATTCGCGTTATCGGCCTGATGCAGCAGCAGCGTCTCGGCGTACATTCCACGCCAGACGTTCCAGCGAACGCGAAACATGTCGACGAGCATTGGCAGCGCGTGACGAAACAGACTTAATGTCGAAGCTCGTTCGTTAATCAATGTTACGGGGATCCGCTGAAACGGGATCCGCAACGTACGAATCAGAACGACGATTTCAATGTCGAACGCAAAGCTGTTGAGTGTCGCCAGACTGAAAATTCGCTGACACGCTGCGGCGCGAAAACACTTGAAACCCGCCTGCGTGTCCGTGACCTCGCGAGAAATCAAATACTTCGACAAAGACCGGAAAACGACAGAAGCAAACGATCGCGACATTCGCCGATTGACCCGGCAGCCAGCTCCTTCGATGTCTCGTGCGCCGAGGATGGCGTCGGTTTTTCCCGACTGGATGATTTCGTAGCTGATGCGCAGGCTGTCGAGTTCGTACGGCAGGTCGGCATCCATGAAGGCCACGACCTTGCCGACTGCTTCCAGCATCCCGGCTCGGACGGCCGCCCCTTTGCCCTGATTTCTCTGCAGGGTGACCGTCGAAAACCGACTCCCGAAGGCATCCGAAACCGAAGAAGTCCCGTCCTGACTGCCATCATCGACAACGATGACGTGGTAGTCGACTCCCCAGGCTTCGAGGTACTGCTGCAGCGACTCCAGCGTGGATGGCAGCCGGGCTTCCTCGTTGTACGCGGGCACGACGATGCAGATGTCAGCGCAATTCCGTTCCTCAGCGATCGGTCTGTCCGCGGGGTCCTGGATTTCGCGAAAAATCGCGAGTCTGGTTATAGGAGGGACACTCTGATCCATCAGAAGAAAGCTCCGGCGTCATGTCTGGGGCTGGCTGTCAGCGATCGTGCATCGAATACAGGAGCCTCGTCACACGTGCATCGACCGCGTTCGAGCCGAAAGCTCAGCACGGAGCGAGCCGTCCAGCCGGTTCGCCAGCAGACAATATCGGGAAACTTTCCTCCGGGCCAAGACCAGTTTGACGTTCGTTTCCGTGTTAATCCGGCGAAACAAGCAGGTCCATAAGTTCTGTGAACGTCGAGAGGTTTTAATCGGCTTACCCCAGCGCGGCTGGTGGACGAGTCCTGGAACTACTCGCGAGCGAACGCCTGAAACTTTTCCAGCAGTTCCAGTGTGATCGGACCGGGCGTTGCGTCACCGATATCGCGTCCGTCCAAGCTGACGACTGGGACAACTTCAGCGGCACTTCCCGTCAGGAAGCATTCGTCCGCCGTGTAGATGTCGTGTCGCAGCATCACACACTCGCGAACTTCGTAGCCGCTTTCCCTGGCGATTCGTATGACCGCATTGCGGGTCAGGCCTTCAAGGATTCCGGCATCCGGGCCCGGAGTTTTCAGGACGCCGTTCTTCACAATGAAGATGTTGTCGCCAGAGCATTCGGCAACTTCGCCTTTGTGGTTCAGCATTAAAGCTTCTGGAGAGCCAGCGTCGGTGCCTTCAATCTTTGCCAGGATATTGTTGAGATAGTTAAGCGACTTGATCCGTGCGCTTAACGCTCCGGGGTGATTTCGAATCGTGCTGGCAGTGATCAGCTTCATCCCGTTCTTATAAATCTCTTCCGGGTACAGCGTGATCGTGTCAGCGATGATGATGACCTGCGGGTTGGACGTTTTGCGAATGTCCAGACCCAGACTGCCGCTTCCCCGTGTGACAACGAGACGCACATAGCCATCGACGATGCCGTTTTCCTTCACTGTCATATTGACGGCGTCAATCATCTCGGATGTCGACATCGGAATTGGCAGTCGAATTGCCAGTGCGCTCTCGTAGAGCCTCGCAATGTGCTCTTCATGGAGAAAAACCTTGCCGCCGTAAACGCGAATTCCCTCGAACACGCCGTCGCCGTACAG
>JABMPE010000055.1 GCA_013203845.1 Rhodopirellula sp.
ATCAAAACGATGAAACGTCAGGCTTATGGATACCGCGATCAGGAATACTTCAAACTCCGAATTCTGGCCATCCACGAAAGCAGCTATCAACTGATCGGATAACCGGATTACCACCCGCGCACACGATTCCTCGAAGAACCAATCAAACCGGGATTCGACTCCGTGATCGGCGTCACCGTTACGACGGTCTCGGAACTGCGTCGATCCCCACTGTGACGATGCTGCATTTGACATTGAGTTCCCTTCCTGGGCTGAAGTGGCGGCGATGGGCGAGTGTTCCTTATGTGATCACACATCGCATTTGTCGAGAGAATAATTCAGAAAACTGTCCGGTTTTCCAACAGCTTTATGTCTAGCGGGAGAGACCCGCTTTGGATTTTTTGACATGAAGAGAGGAAAGTCGCGATGCCCTGGTCCAGAAGTCTGCCGGAAGCCGTTCTACCCATTCACACATACGCCGAACTCGACGAGTACGTCACGGCATTCGCCAGCGGCCATCTCAACCTGCTGATCATTCTTGGCCCCGCCGGAGTCGGAAAGAGCCGGATTCTACAAAGTCGAGTTGCCGCAGAAGCCTGTTGGATCGACGGGACCGCTACGCCGTTCGGCATCTATATGCAGGCCTACGAATTTCGGGACCGGCCACTGGTCCTGGACGATGTCGATGGACTCTATGCCAACCGCAGTGGAGTCCGGCTACTCAAATGTCTTTGTCAGACTGATTCGGTCAAGACGATGTCGTGGCTGACAAATGCCACAGCTCTGGAAAAGAACGGCATTCCGAAGAGCTTCGTGACGACCAGTCGTGTGGCCATCATCGCAAATCGCTGGGAGTGCCCGAATGCTGATGTAGCTGCCTTGCTCGATCGAGGCCACACGATTTCTTTCGAACCGGCGCCCATTGAACTGCACAAAAGGGCAGACGCGTGGTTCTGGGATCAGGACATCTTTGACTTCGTTGCCGACCACCTGCATCTGATTTCGGAGCATTCGTTCCGCACGTACGTGCTCGCGTGGGAGAAGAAGCAGGCCGGACTCGACTGGCAACAATTCGTTCTGAGTCGGCTGCTGACCAGTACGGCACTTCAGGTGGCACGACTCAAGGCCCAGGCGAGTTTTTCTTCAAATGGCAAGCGAGTGCAGGCCTTTATCGACTGCGGACATGGCTCACGCGCAACATGGTTCAATCATGCGAAAACACTTCGCCACATTGGTGACGAACCACCCCGCCTGCTGCTGAAGCACACCGAGCCGCCGACTCCAGCCGTTTCATCTCAGTGCGAAATCAAAGAGGTCGAATCGCTGCAGTTTCTTTGACACTCGCAGCCTGAAATCGACTGGACTTTTAGACCACGACGGTCGGTTGATTCAACAGCCATCAATGCGCCGCTCATCGGCAACACATCAATCGGTGCCTTCACCTGAAGAAAAACCGTCCGGAATTCCAACTGCTTGTAGAGCCGGATTGACCGGCAGCAAACGGAATCGGTTTAGTCGAGGTGCAGCGTGGCGAACGGACTCAAGCTCAGTGAGCACGAAATCAAATCGGCCTTCACGGCAGGCCCGTGGGCCGAGCAGTTTCCGCCCGTACTGACCATCGATCAGGCCGCTGAACTCCTCCAAATCCCTAAAAGCACTCTTTATGACTGGCGCAGCCGTGGGCTTCTCAACAGCTGCAGTCGTCGCGCCGGCAAACGCGTCCGCTTTTTCCGTGACCGTCTCATCCAACAGATTTTCAATGAAGGGCTGAACTCCAATGACTGACAGAAATCCAGAACGAAACAGCCAACGATACGAACAGGTCGGCGAAATCGTCTCCATCTTCAAGCGGGGCAATACATGGTGGGCCAATTGGCAACAAAACGGTCGACAGAAACGAAAATCGCTGCGTACTAAGAGTAAAAAGGAAGCACGTCTCCGAGCGGCTCGACTTGAAGTCGAAATCCTCAATGGCCGCGACCCAAGAAAACTCAAAGCGGCTGCGATCAGCGATGTCATCGATGCCTACTGCCAAAATCTTGAAACGGAACGCCGCAGACCCAAAACAATGACAAGATATCGAGGAATTCTGGATCGGCTTCGTGAGAACGCTGCGGAAAGAAACATCCAGTTAATCGATCAGATCAACATCAAATTTCTCGACGATTACAGGCACGCCCGCGTGACGGCCGGACGATCGCCGAAAACTGTCTACAACGAGACCGTCGTGATTCGACAGCTCGTCAACTTCGCGAGAAGTCGCGGCATGCTGGCTGGCGATCCACTGAACGGATTGAAAATTAGAGGGCATCTGGTAAGTCAGGCGATGTGGGCGAGGAGATTTTCGTTCTGATGCTGGGGTTTTGGTGGTCGGGTCAAACGGCGGAGCATGATGTGGCTCATGGCAAGGTGAATATC
>JABMPE010000468.1 GCA_013203845.1 Rhodopirellula sp.
CCAGCGACTCCGCCGCCGCGTAAACCAATTCCACCGACTCCACGACCAGCAACAACGCCCGACATTTCTGACACCAACATGCGTCTTATGACCAGCAACAATCAGCATTCTTCAACGGGCTGCTAGCAGCGAACTCAACACCGCTCCTGTCATCGCTGCTGTCAGAAACGCCGAAGCGTATGACGTCTCGATCGTTGGAATGAGCCACAGCGCCAATGCAACCAGCGCTATGGAAAACGCAGCCAGCCCCAGCGCTATGCCACAGAACAGGACCAGACATGGAATCAGCGCACCCCGCCAGCATTCCTGCAAATCATTGACCAGCAACTGGGCCTGCAGTTCCACCAGAGTCAACGCATCATGGGCAAACCCGCCCACGTCTCGTGCCAGTGCCTCCGGAGCAGCCTCCAGTGAGCCATTTGTCGCGGCTATTTTCGTTTGATGACCCATCCTGAAATAATTCCTATACACATCGCCGCAGCGAGTCCTGCGACAGGTCGCCGTCGAACATACGATTCAGCCTGACGCATCCAATGCTCGAATGGTTTACCAGCCTGGTCACTTAGCCCCTGAAACACTGGCTCCGACGCCTGGTCTGTTTGCCTGGAAGCCCGCAAATGAGGCGGAATCCGGTTCGTCATGATTTATTACCTTCCGATGAAGAGCTCGCGGGGTGAGCCGCAAGGATGTTGCCAACCAGTTGACCGGCATACGATGCAATTCCGCGCATCGCCAGATTGCCCGCAAACGCCAGCAGAATTCCTCGCGTGTTGTGCTTCGCTGGCGCGCCTTCCGACGCGGCCAGTCGACTTTGTTCTGCTAACTCAGCAAGCAACTCCACATCCGGCGGCTTCGATACCTGACGCCGCGGAACGACCAGATATCCCAACGCCACAGCGCTGCCCACAAAGACCCACGGATACGCCCTCACATAAGCGTGCCAATCACCCATACCACGAGCCCCTTCGACGATCTCCTCGAGGTCCTGGTCCAGGTCACGACGAACCTGTTCCATCTGCTGCAGGATCACTTGAGACTCAGGCACCTTAGCCACCACCTTTTCCCTCATGTCTTCATTCAACTGCGTTTGGTAAACGACTCAGGCAGCGTGCCCGCGATCGCATCCAGAATCTGTCGACCAAGTTTTTCGGCAGCGTGTTCCGTTCGTCCTGCGAAAGACAAACGAGACAGCTTTGGCTTATCGAGAAAGCTCCCCAGCACCACTCCGAGCCCCAGTCCGACACCAAAGACAACAAGAACTGATGACAACGGATAATTGTTAACCAGCTTCCCTGGGCTGCTGACAGCTGGCGCGGCCACTGAACTAGCCGGCTTCTCGTTTGCTCTGACACTCATTTCGCCATCCTTTCGTCTGAAACCCCTGGCGTCCTCTTACAACAGCCGAACTACCCGAAGTGATATTTGTGCGCACAGTCTTATCGGCGACGCCACACCAGCATCGCACGACAGCTTTTAGCGCCGCAGAAGCAGACCCACGACAACACCAGTGATTATTCCCGCACCAAAACACACGGCCACCGACTCAATCGGTCGCTGCCGTACCATTTGCTCAACTTCGGCATACCCTTCCCGCACAGAGGCGGCTGCTTGTCTGGATGTATCCTCTACGTAATCAACCGCTTCCTGAGCACCAGCGCGCACCGACTCTGACGCCTGCTTGATCGCGGAAGCGCCATTCGCACTGAATTGCTCGAAAAACTGTTCAACACTTTCCCTCGCAGCGCCAGTCTTACGCTGGATCGTCCCCACCAACTGGTCCACATTTCCATTAAACGCCGTCACGTCGTCGTCTGTCAGCTCGCCCCACTTGCTGCGCAGCATGCCACTTATTTCGTTCCAGTTTCCTCGCAGTGTTTGTTCGCTAATCATCTTGAATCCCTTTTTATTACATTCCGGCGGTTCGCCATATCACTTGAAGCTGCTCACAAATCTGTCGAACTGTCGACCCTACTCATCCAACGACTTCGAACTGCCCTCTGTCTGTTTCACCGGTTCATCGACATCCTGTGTCGCCTGACCGGTGAGTTCCACGGCCTTCTCCTTGACCGTCTCCGCGTCCGCTTTGACTTTGTCTGAATCCACTGTCAGATTGAGATCAATCTTGTGACTCACCGCCTCACGATTTCCCGACACGGCGAACCAGCCTCGATACGCTCCAACTCCGCCTGTCACGAGCAGGATGATCATCAACAGAAATACGAGTCGTCTCATTGCTACCCACTTCCAGCACTGACTTTATTAACCAGCATGTTTATCTGTCAGTTTAAATATGGCCCAGAAACATCAGGACGAGCACGATCAACAGCACCATGCCAAGTCCACCACTCGGGTAGTAGCCCCAGCTCCTGCTGTGCGGCCAACTCGGCATGGCACCAATCAACATCAGAATCAGCAGCACCAGTAGTATTGTTCCCAACATCACATTTCTCCTTCAGGAGTAAACTCATCACAACCACCAAACGAGTGATTCACTTTCAAGAACAAGATACAGCACCAACTGCAATTCCGTTCCGACATATACGTGATGAGGGCCACGGTGACGGCATGAACTGTCACTTGAGTGTCATCCAGGCACCGTTTTGCGCGACCCACTTCTTTCGGCCTTCTACGGACGATCAATGAAAACCTGTCTGACTTAAGTTCCGCTTCATATTTACCAATACGGTCTTTCGGGATCCCGATAGTAGCTGTCCATTCCTGGGTTCAAGTTTGCCCAACGTTACACGTCAAGCTACAGAGACCACGGCAAATCCGTAACTGGACTGTTGAATTCAAGACCAATCTCATGAAGTGATTTCCGCGAAGAATGGACAGCTACATAAATTCTTACGTCTGATTCAGAGCGATTACTCTTTGTCTAACTTGATCACTGTGAACTTAAACTCACTCGATTTGTCGAGGCCTTCGCCGGGATGGCCGAGTAGTTTGACAGCAAAGTCTCCAAGCGAGGCATCGTTCGCTGCGGTGAGCGTGATCTTTGTTTCTGTGTCTCCGCGTTTAATGACCGGTGCTGGTGGAGTAAGAGTTACTCCAGTGGGCATGTCATCAAAATTCATCGCGACGTCCTGGTCAAACTTCTTGTCCCGATTAATGCCGATCGAAACGGTTTTCGACTCCCCCTGTTTGAGGGATGTCGGCAGCAGCGGCATACTCAGCGTAAAGCTGTCCTTCGGAGCAACAGTCAGCTTGAACTCAATCTGGGCGTCCGCCCCCTTCGTCGGATGTCCCGTAATACTGAACTTGAAATCGCCAGTCGGCGTACCATCTCCAGCTGTGAGCGTCAGTTTTACGTCCGTATCACTACTTTTAATCACAGGACTGACAGGACCAATGGTCACTCCCTCAGGAACATCGGAAAATTTCAGCGTGACGTCCTGGTCGAAGTTTTTCGCTCGATCGATGCCGACCGTCACTTCCGACTGATCACCCTGCTGGAGTGAAGACGACGTCATCGGCACGCTTAGATTGAACGTATCGTCCGCCTGCCCGGTAGTCGGATTCTCGCCGTTCGCGGCAGTCGCACCTGGCCCTCCAGGAGTTCCCTGGTTGCATCCGACAAGTGTCGCGACCGTTAACGCTACAAAAACCATCTTCATACCTGATCTCCTTACTTTACAGAATGTAATTACCGCAGATTCAACGTACGCAACATACGCCTGCTGATTCCCCTGATGCTCAGGGTGCGGCAGCCGGCGGTTTGTCACCGGTTTGTTTAATTTCCTTTTCAACCGTAATTTTTGTCTCGCCGCCTGGTGTTGCGATGGTTGTTTCCTGTGTGCTGGTTGATTTGGTCTGCTTGTC
>JABMPE010000469.1 GCA_013203845.1 Rhodopirellula sp.
GGTGCCACCGTCAACCGGGTCATCGACGATCTTCCACTTGATTGGCAACGATGAAGCGAAACGCGGCCCTTCCCAGTAGGTCCATTTTTCGTCCAGCATCCTGCGTGTCCCGTCAATCAGGACCTCCGCCTCTTTGATCGGAGTTGCACCGACGCCGATGTGCTTCTTGACGGCATCACCGTTCTGTGACTTTTCTTCAGCCAGCAGAATTCCAGCACCCAGCAAAATCACGAGTGCGCAACAAAAATGTTTCATCAATGGACTCCAATTGAGTACTTCGTGTTTCGAACCAGCTCCAGCGTAACGGTTTGGCTTTCCGTTGCGTAGATACCACCGTTGTTCATCAACGCCAGCGATTCGTGGATGGAGAGCGATTTCCGCAGTTGACCAAAGTCTGTGCAGGACCGGACCCGTCCGCGAGCCATTCGCGAAAGTTCTTCCGTGTGAGTTGAGTGGCCTTTCGCGGCCACTGAGGCCCGACGTTTTCTGTCGCGTCGGGACGGAAGGGCGTGTCCGACCTGACGCCGCCTGAAACGGCACTCCGTGGACACGGTCGGCGATTCCCGCGTGCATCATGCGACCAATCAACATCGCCGTTGCGTACGAATTCCTGCTGGCATCGACTACGCTTCCGACCACGATTGATCTAATTCATCAGGCATCAGACCATGCGAATCATTCGCGGAGCATGCCGTCGGCAACTCTCGGATTTGTGCCTTCAGAAAGCTGCAGAAAAGGTCCCACGGAAATGCGTCGAAATCAACTGGCCCTGTGTTCGTTAGGTTACCTGGTTCTGGCAAGCTGCATCTCCTGTGCACCTGCCGAGACTCCCGCTCCCGCCCCATCAACATCCGCAACGGTTCAGGAAGAGACGCCCGTGACTGACTCGACCGTGACCGACTCGACTGCTGGAACAGGTGAAACTCCGGAAGCCATTGATTCCGCCGACGCTGCCGTTCCGGAAGACCATGCCGGACAGGTACTACGGCACGCGGTCTTCTTCTCGTTCAAAGAGACGGCAACAGAAAACGACATCAAGGGGGTCATCGCCGCCTTCGCAGAGTTGCCCTCAAAGATCGACTCGATCATCGACTTCCAGTGGGGTACCAACAACAGCCCGGAAGATCACGACGATGGCTTCACGCACTGCTTCCTGCTGACGTTCAAAGACGAAGCCGGTCGAGCGAAGTACCTGCCGCATCCTGATCACAAAGCATTCGGCGACGTTCTTCGCCCGCATAAAGAAAAGGTCTTCGTGATCGACTATTGGGGCACACTTCAGGCAGAACGACCCGAGAATGAACTCAAGCATGCCGTGTTCTTCAAATTCAAAGACGATGCGCCATCCGCAGCCGTCAAAGAAGTTGAAGACGCATTCGCGGCGCTGCCATCGAAAATCGATTCGATCCAGTCGTTCGAATGGGGCACAAACAACAGCCCCGAAAGCCACAGTGATGGTTTCACTCATTGCTTCATGGTGACCTTTGCCGACGACGCTGGTCGAACTGCGTATCTGCCTCACGCGGACCACTTGGCCTTCGTCGAGATCCTCAAGCCCAGCCTGGACAAAGTACGAGTGCTTGACTTCACGCCGGGGCAGTAGCCGCCGACAGGTAACATCGCCAGGGTTTGAAGCGACGCTCTCTCCACCTACGATCTGCTGCGGATCAACGCTTCCGCAAAGTGTTCTTACATCACGAGTCTTTCCCGTGTAACGATTCTTTCCCGCCGTGGAGCCTTCCATGCCCACCTCTCCGAACTCAGATATTTCGAACGTCATTCGATCGACCAATGAAACAGTCGACTCACCACCGTCACCGACGGCCCGCCTGCTGGTCGGCATCCTGATCGCCGCGTTAACGATTTCGGGTTTCGCCGTGGTCGGAAGCAGCTTCGCCATCAGCGACGACCAGCAAACCGACAAGGAAAAGGGCGACGCTAAAAAATCTGACGACGCTGCGGCAAAAAATACGGTCATCGGGCCTGACGGCAAACCGATCGAAAATCCGTTTCCCAACCGATTCCCAGCTCCGAGCCTGGACGGAGGCGAAGCGTGGCTGAATACGTCCGGCGAAATCTCCCTCAAGGATCTGCGAGGTAAAGTCGTTCTGATCGACTTCTGGACGTACTGCTGCATTAACTGCATGCACGTTCTGCCCGACCTGAAATATCTCGAACAGAAATACCCGGATGAGCTGGTGGTTATCGGCTGCCACTCGGCGAAGTTCGACAACGAGAAAGACACCGAAGCAATTCGGCGAGCGATTGTTCGCTACGAAATCGAACACCCGGTCATCAACGATTCCGAGATGACGGTCTGGCGGAAGATGGGCGCCCGGTCCTGGCCGACACTGGTCCTGATCGACCCTGAAGGCAATTACTGCGGGTACGTTTCCGGCGAAGGGAATCGCGAGCTGCTCGATGTGATTATTGAAAAGCTGATCGCCTGGCACAGCGCCAAGGGAACGCTCGACAGGACGCCCGTCCGGTTCGATCTCGAACGCGACCGTCTGGAATCCGGACCGCTCAAGTTTCCTGGAAAACTCCTGGCCGACACTGCCGGAAACCGATTGTTCGTTTCCGACAGCAACCACAATCGAATCGTAGTTTCAACACTCGACGGAAAGCTGATCGACGTCATCGGTAACGGCCAGATTGGAGCCCATGACGGCGGCTACGCGGAAGCGTCGTTCGATCATCCGCAGGGAATGGCGCTGGACGGTGAAACACTTTACGTTGCCGACACCGAAAATCACCTGCTGCGCACGGTCGATCTGAAAACGAAAAAAGTTACGACCCTGGCCGGCACGGGCATGCAGGATCGACGTCGCACGACCGGAGGCACTCTCAAGTCGACGGCGCTGAACAGCCCGTGGGATCTGGCGATCGTCGATCGTACGCTGTACATCGCCATGGCCGGACCGCACCAGTTGTGGTCTCATGAAATCGGTACCAACGACATCGGCGTCTTCGCTGGCTCCGGGCGCGAAGACATTATCGACGGCCCACTTGACGAGTCGGCGCTCGCGCAGCCATCGGGAATCTCCAGCGACGGTGAATTCATTTACGTCGCGGACAGCGAGGGCTCGTCCATCCGCAAAGTCTCCGTCGATGCCAAAGGCAAAGTCACCACAATCGTCGGCGCTCATGACCTGCCCAATGGCCGCACTCTGTTCGAATTCGGCGACCGCGATGGCATCGGGTCAGCAGCTCGCCTACAGCACCCTCTTGGTGTTGTTTATTCGGATGGCAAAGTTTTTGTCGCCGACGCGTATAACCACAAAATCAAAGTCATCGACGTCGCCACACGCGAAGTCACGACTTGGTCAGGAACCGGTACCGCCGGCACCGATCTGGAACCTCTGCAGCTTCACGAACCGGCCGGCCTGACGATTTCGGGAGAGACACTCTACGTCGCCGACACCAACAACCATCGCATCGTGACCATCAATCTCAAAACGAAAAAAGCGTCGAACTTCGAGATTGATGGCCTGTTGAAACCGACAAAACCGGTCAGTCAGTCAGCCGACGAGACGCCCGGCGATGTTCAGCTTCTGCAGGTTCCACTTCAGAAAATAGCCGCCGGCAAGTCCCTGACGCTGGCCGTCGAGCTACAGATTCCTGAAGACTACAAACTCAACGAACTCGCTCCACTGCGAGCCAGACTTGTCGCCAATGGCGAGCAGTCTTTGATCGCCGCAGAGAACCTGGGAAAAAGCATCAAAGGCAAAGCGGATGGCAACATGGCCAGCTTCGATGTTCCGCTGTCCGCGGCCACTGGCTCAGCCAAACTGCAGCTCGCCGTGACCTATTCATACTGTCGCGGAGGCGTCGGCGGACTCTGCAAGCTGCACACGTCACGGTGGTCACTGCCCATCGAAATCGCCGCCGACGGAACGGGCACCATCCAGCTCAAGACCGATCTGCCGAAGTAGTCGATGAGCATTTTTGCCGACTACACATCGCGCTGGTTCGATCTCGAACGGCTGCTCGCAGAAACATTCGTCCGGGAAATCGAGTTCCGTCGAGAGTGCGTGTCGACCAATAACCTCGCATTGTCGACTTCGGCCGACTGGAAGTCACCGACGCTACTGCTGACTGACTCACAGACCGGTGGACGCGGTCGAGGCAGCAATCAGTGGTGGGCTCGTGACGGAGCCCTCACGTTTTCTATCCGTCTCGCGCCATCAGATTTTGCAATCAGACATGAACAGTGGCCACTGGTTTCGCTGACAACGGCCATTGCCGTCGCAGACACGCTGGCCAACTTCGCGTCCGAACATAAAGTCGGCCTGAAATGGCCCAATGATGTGTTTCTAAACGACCGCAAAGTCTGCGGGATTCTCGTCGAACCACCGAAGGGATCGACATCCGAACTGGTCATCGGCGTCGGAATCAACGTTGCGAATACGCTGGCTGACGCTCCGGAAGAAGTCAGGAACATCGCGACATCAATCCGCGACGAAACCGGCACGGAGTTCAGCCCGAGCGACGTTCTGCTGGCTTTCCTGCAGCGGTTTGAAATTCTGATTCAAGAACTCGGAAACTCGGCACTCGACTTAAAAGCACGTTGGCAACAGCAATGCACGCTGACCGGCAATCCAATCACGCTACAGTCCGGTGATCACCGTGTTTCCGGACTCTGCCACGGCATCGCCGATGATGGCTCCATTCAGATTGAATCCGACGGAGTTGTCCGCTCCTGGTTCGGCGGCATTGTCCGACGGATTGAATAGAGCAACACCTGTTCGACGTCGACCGTAGATCACATCGACGCAGGGTATGACAAGCGCAGCACAGGCATACCATATTCATCCGGAACTAACGATGGTATGCCTGCGCTGCGCTTATCAATACCCTACGGAACAATTCAAATTCGGCACCAGACTCAGTCATCATCAACTTACAGCAAATTACAGAAACTTACAGCGACTTCAGCCAGGCTGTTAACACTGCCGGATACGCTGCCAGGTCATCCTTGTGAGCCATCTCGGTAATCGTGTGGATGTATTTGATCGGGCAGGCAAACGCGACAGTGCGTACGCCTCGGCGAGTTCTCTGAATGGCCGCTCCGTCCTGACCACCGCGAGCCAGGACGCCACGTTGCGTCCTGATGCCTCCCGCTTTGGCAACGGCCTCAATTTCTTCGATCAGGCCAATGTCTCCAATCATCGACGAATCCATAATGTGCAGACACAAACCGTCTCCGGCCACGGTGACTCGTTCTTCGTCGGGCACGCCGGGAGTCTTACAACACAGCGTGGTGTCACAGGCAATCGCGAAGTCCGGCTCGATGTCGTAAGCCGCGGGAAATGCACCTCGCAGTCCGACCTCTTCCTGGACCGTCCACGCGGCGTAGACGTCGCAGTTGTGATGATCCAGAGCTTCGATGGCTCGAATCTGAGCCCAGCAACCAACCCGGTTATCCAGACATTGTGAAACGACGCTGTTACCCACTTCCGAAAACGGTCCGTCCAGCACGACCATGTCGCCGACCTGAACCCTTTCTTTCACGATCTCTCCAGGCAGGCTGAGATCAATGAAGAACTCCGAAATCTCCGGCACTTTCTTTTTCTCGGATTCTGATGCGATGTGAATCGGCTTCCCGCCAGGATTCATCACACCGGGTAAGTCGCCGTCGGCGGTGCAGACGCGGACGCGGCGAGCGAAGAGGTTGCGCGTGTCAAAACCGCCCACCGGAATCACTCGCACAAAACCGTCATCGCTGATGTGCCGGGCCAGAAATCCGATCTGGTCCATGTGAGCTGCCAGCATGACCCGCGCAGGAGTCTCCGTTGCTGCAGCTCCGTCTTTCGGCCTGGCTCGTCGAACGCCGATCAGCGAGCCCATCGCGTCGGTCGTCAGCTCGTCGAACAACTGCTTCTCGGTAACGTAAGACTTGATCACTTCGCGAATGCGATCTTCACGGCCTGGCACCGACGGAGTCTGAGTCAATAATTCAAGCAGCTGCATCACGATACTCCATTATCTTCAAACGTTGAGGTCCGTCGTCGAAAACGACGCGCGGCTTCTAACCTGGCCGCAGGGTGATCGCAGTGTAAAGACGTCCGACTTCGGCGTCATCACGCTTCGTCTTCGCCGGTGATTCCATGATTCTTCAACTTCTGCCGCAGCGTGGCTCGATGCAGACCCAGCAGCCTCGCCGCCGCCGCTCGATTGTTGCGGCAATGAGCCAGTACCGCATTCAACAACGCTGGCTCAACCAGCTGCAGCAATTCTTCATACAGAGTTGCTTCGGAGTCTGCCGAATCCAGTGGCTGCAGTTGCTGCAGCGTCCAACGCGAAATCTCGCGTTGCAGCACTTCGCTGCTCACTGCTGAACGCGTCGCCATTTCGTTTTGGACGGGCAGATGAGCCACTTCGATCGTGCCGCCTCGCGCCATGATCGCGGCGTGTTCAACAGCGTTTCGCAACTCACGTACGTTTCCGGGCCAGGCACGCCCACTGAGTTCCAGCAGCGCCGACGACGACAACGTGCAACCGGCCATGTCACCGGACATCTGACTGAGAAAATGCCGCGCGAGATCCGGAATATCTTCCGCCCGCTCGCGCAACGGCGGCAGATCGATCCGTACGACACTCAGTCGAAAATAGAGGTCCTTGCGAAACATGCCCTCTTCAATCAACGCGCCGAGATCGCGATTGGTCGCCGCCAGAACTCGAAACCCGCAGCGCTGCGATTTCGCGGAACCCACCGGGATAATTTCGTGATGCTCGATCGTTCTCAACAGTTTCAGTTGCAGACTGACCGGCACATCGCCGATTTCGTCAAGCAGAATGGTGCCGGAACCAGCAACTTCCAGAATCCCTTTGCGATCGGTTGTTGCTCCAGAAAAGGCACCCTTCACATGGCCGAACAATTCGGATTCGACCGACGCCGCATTCATCGCTGCCAGGCTGACCGGCATGAATGGCTCAGCCCCTCGTGAGCTGTGACGATGAATGGCTCGCGCGACCAGCTCTTTGCCGGTACCACTCTCACCCATGATCAATACCGGTGCGTCGCTCTGCGCCACAAAAGCAATCTGCCGGAAGACGGCCTGCATCGCGGGCGACGAACCTACGATCGTTTCAGCCAGCGCGGCAGCGTCAGCAGCACCCGGCACAACAGCGGCGTCCTTCGACAGAACGCTGGCCTGACGATGTTCCAGCGCACGCCGCACGACGTCCGTGGCGTCAGCCAGTTCAAATGGTTTGGTCAGATAATCAAACGCGCCCTGCTCGACGGCTCGCACGGCCGTTTCCAGATTGCCGAAGGCGGTCATCACGACGACGGGTGCATCCTCCGACTTTTCCTTGAGCTGCCGGATCGCCGTCAGACCATCCATCCCTGGCAGACGAACGTCGAGAAGGATCGTGTCCGGCATACACGTTGGAGCCACCCGCAATGCTTCCTCAGCAGAGGATGCAATGGTGACGTCGTGACCATCTTCCCGAAGCAGCTCACGGAATCCCCAGCAGATTGCCGGTTCGTCATCGACGACCAGAACATGGCTCATGATTCACCTGGCCTCACGATGGTGGATGGTTCAACTCAGAATTAACGACAGAACTGGCTGGCACCGCAAAACGAAACACCGTCATGTCGCCTCGCCGCTCCCACGAAAGTGTACCACCGACCGCCTCAGCCGCGTTACTCGCCAGAGCCAGCCCCAGCCCGACGCCTTCCGGTTTCGAAGTGACAAACGGCTCGAACAGACTCTCGCTGATTTCCGATGGAGGGCCAGCCCCCGAATCCCGCACTTCGACCACAACCAACGACTCAGTCAAGTGACCAGCCGGATGGCCACCCGATTCGGCACCAGCATGAACGTCGTCTTCGTCACCGGAAATGGCTGAAATCACTGCAATTTCGATCCGACCACCAGTCCCCGCCGCCTCAATGGCATTCAGCGCGAGATTCAGAACCGCCGTACGAAATCCATCACCATCAGCAATTTCCCAGTCGACCGCTTCAGGAAAACTCACCTGAAGATTCACGCGGAAATGCTCACACTGCACGACAATCAGTCGCTCGATTTCTCGAACCGCTTCGGACAGCATTGCCGGTTGAACGGGTTCGACTTCCTGCCGACTGAGTGAAAGCAGACCTCGAATCTGTTCTTCCGTCAGCGAAAGCTGTCGCAATGCCACACTGAGTGTATCGTCGCCCCCGGTTTCGCCAGCACCAGAAGTGGCATTCGAATTCAACGGGCAGCGTTTCTGATGAAGCTGCACGGCCATCCGCGCTCCGGTGACGGCGTTGCGTAACTGGTGAGCCAAACCGCCGGCCAGTTGAGCCAGCAGTCGCACGCGTTCGGTATGCTGAATCGTGTGTTGCAGTTCTCGAAGTTGAACCGAAAGGCTGCCGGCCGACGCGATCAGATCGTCGATCTCATCCACACGTTCGATTGGCTCGTCACCAACTGCGGCATCCGGAAACCGTCCCTGAGCGATCTCTTCCAGCAACGCTCTGACGCTGTTGATTCGGCGGGAAATGCGATCGGCCAGCCAGGCAGAAAGACACGCCATCACGACGACCGTTCCCGCTCCGACAAAAAGCGGCGGCCAGGTTGCCGTCCAGCGAGCTTCTTCCCAACTTGCCTCCGGATAAAGAACGACCAGCGTCACAACCTGTCCCGCCCTGTCGGTAGGCACTCTCGCCGCGAAACACGGTCCCCGTTGCGTCTCCACACGCGGCAGCTGCGTCATGGAACTTTCGGTGGAAATTACCGGAGCTGATCGGGCGGCCTGCGCGATCACTCCTGGATCGGGCAATGTCGCAGCAACGGGCTCGTCATCTCGATTCAATGCCAGAAACTCAGCACCCGATAAGCCGCTCATCTTGCGAAGAATCGCGTCGGTGTAAGTCAGCCTCGAATCCGACAGCGTGTCGACGACGTTCTGAATCCGCAGCAACGTCTGCTCTTCCTCGCGACGAACTGCCAGCCAGGCCGACGTCATCGCGATGATCGCCACGGCCGCCACCATCGTCGCCGAAAACGGCAACAGAATCTGGATTCGAATAGGACGCCGCAACGGAGTTCAACTTTCAAACGCTTCAGGGCGATTCATCAAGCTTCACGCGGAGAGGCAACGCCTTTCGGGAACTTGTTTCGGAAACATCACCGACAGTCGTCGACGTCCGTCAGGAAGTCTGACCAGCGTTGCTATTTGAGGCAACGATCGCGAACACCGAGCACCGCCCCAACAGCTGCGAGCCAGCCAAGAACTGCCGCCCGGTGTATCTTTGTCCCCGGCATCCAGAGGCGGTACTGCCGGCAGAAACGTCGCCAGTTCGACGAGTTCCACGCAGCCGTTATGACCGTCAGCGAGACTTCGGGCATCTTTGTCGTGTGCCAGATTCCGTTCGGGTTGTACAGCGTGTCTCCGGGTTGCAGCATCAGACGAACGGGCTCGACTTTCGAAAACAACGGAAACTGATGCAGATCAACGTTGTCGATGTCGTCGATCAGGCTGCCCAGTTCGTCCGCAGGGTCGACGTACAGAAACGGAGTCTGAGAGGGATCAATCAGGATGAATTCTTTGCGACCGTAGAGTTGCGAAACGAAACCGTCCATTCCCCAGTAGTCAACATGCAGCCGCGGAAACGATGCTCCCTGCCCGCCGAAAAACAGCTCTTCCAGACCGTTCGGAAACACGAAATCTTTCGGCAGCAGTTTCGACGATTTCCAGTCGGGTGAGGCGTATTGCAGGCGAGGTTGAATGTCGGGCCAAAGTTCCGGCAGGTCACGTCGGACGTCGATATTCCGGGCGTAGGGAGCCGAACGGTGATTCGTTGACGCCAGCGTCAAATCAATCAATTCTTCAAACAACCAGCTTTCCGGCTCAGACTGCGTTCGGATCTCAACCTGCCGATGTCCAGCCTTTCGCCGCAGGACTTCGGGTGTCCACGCGCGAGCCGGCCAGTCCTGCGTCGCATCAGTGATGATCACTGGTCGGCGTTTACGCTGAAAGTCGTACACAAAATCCCGGTACGGCAGCTTCTCGACACGAGGAACGCCTGAGTCAGTACCGCTCGAAAAACTCGAGCAACGCGAACGCGCAGAGTTGGGCGACTCTGCTGTCTCGTTGACAAAGGTGGTAACTGTCATGAGAGAAACGTCCACAGGTTTAAATTGCTCGGTGGCGTCACAAACGACGAAAGCGCCCCACACGAAAGCGCCCCATTGGCAATCAGCGTTAATTCGCGTTCCAAACTCCTACGTCACCAGATCCTGATCGCAAGCTTTCATTGTTTACAACGACTGTTGGCGTGCTCATTCGGGTCTATTTCTAACGAAAGTGCCGCAATTGCGGTTTTCAATCCGGAAACTGGCGACTGCGCGGATTTTCGAACTACGCGTCGATGCACTCCTGTCAGGATGCCCATCCTGGTTTTCGGCTTCGTTCCGCATCGACTCACGGGCCTTTGCGAACCGAGCCTGCTACCATTTGATGTCTCACCACTTTTTGATCTACCTCAGGAGCAGACGAAGACATGATTACCGTTGGAATGAACTACCACGTCATCGAAGGCAAACAGCAGGACTTCGAAGATAAGTTTGCTGGAGTCATTGACGCTCTGAACGCCGCCGAAGGCCACACCGAATCCACCCTGTGGAAAGACGTCAAAGACAGCGCGTCTTACCTGATCACCAGCGAGTGGTCAGACGAAGCCGCTTTCACGGCCTTCATTCAGAGCGACGCTTTCCGCGCCGTGACAAACTGGGGCAAGGAACAGATTCTTTCCGACCGTCCACGTCACAAGATCTACAAGACATAATCGGCGAGAATTCCGCAAGGATTCCGTTCGAAACGACCCAGCAGATTTTGAACGCAGAAATCGCAGAGGCAAAACGCAGAGAAAAATCGAGACGTTGTCGTTTCGATTCCTCTGCGAAGCCTCAGCGATCTCTGCGTTTCTTTTTTGACCAGTCAGCGTTGTTTAATTAGGAATGCGTCCGAAATAACATCCCGAAATCATCAGAAGCAATTAACCACAGAGGCACGGAGACACAGAGGAAAACTCTCCTGTCAAACTCTGTGTCTCTGTGCCTCTGTGGTTCAAATCGGGAAGTGATTTTGAACATGGCCACTCAGCGGGGAAAGAGCTGATCGGCTCGCTCCAGTACCTGCTGGTACGACACGCTTTCGAACGCTCCGAACAGCGGGTCTTTCGTCAGCTTCGCACGAGTGAGCTGCGGAGTACTGATGCCACAGAGTAATCTCGCCAGACGCGATGCTGATCCCAGTGCTTTGGGATGCTGATCACGCAGTTGCTCGGCCTGCTGCCAGAGCGCGTCGGACATTTCCCGTTGCGGTCGCGAACCGTCTACCGGCACGGGCGTTTCTTCGAGGCATCGCGAACAGTGTCCGCAGCCAGCTTCGAGCGGCTCGCCGAAGTACGCTCCCAGTCGCGAGACCTGACAGCCTTCCCCAGTCGCCTGATCAATGACATTGCCCAGCCGTTCCAGATCACGTTTCTCGCGACGTTGCATTCGGTCACAAAGATCGTCGATCACAGCGTCCAGATTGTCCGTCTGCTTCAGTCGACGATAGCGATGCATCAGGCCGCTCGGTTTCAGTTCGATCATGCCCTGTTCGGCCAGGTAGTCAAACGCTTTGACGACTCGCATTCGGTCTGACCCTGATTCACGAACCGCCTGATCGATATCAATCGTGCACCATTTCCTGGACTTTGTGACCTGCTTGAACAGCGTCAGCAGAAACTGGCGTCGCTGCTCATCAAAGTTGGAAAGAATCTGCTGAGACGTCTGATGCGGAATGAACTGGTACTGCGAATAGATCGGCGTCGTTTCTTCGATCCAGCCGTCGAGTTCCAGATACGTGATCAGCGTTCGCATCACCAGCGGTCGCATGTCGATCGAATTGGAAAGGGCATACTGACTGATGGCAACGTCGTCGTCGGACGCCAGCATGGTTCGGACCAGCCCAGCGACGCTGTCCCGTTCAGGAGTGTCTCCAAAAATGAAGTTCTCCAGCGTGGTCAGGTCAGCCGGGCAGAACAGCATTTCGCAGAGGGAATTTTCGCCGTCCCGCCCTGCTCTTCCAATTTCCTGCGAGTAGTTTTCGAGACTCTTCGGCAGGTTGTAGTGGTA
>JABMPE010000470.1 GCA_013203845.1 Rhodopirellula sp.
GTAGAAGTTGACGACGGCCCGCGCGGCAGCGTTGAAGGCAATCGAGCCCATTCCGCGGTAGACGGCTTTGCCCCCGCCTTTTGTCAGATGGTTGATACCGACAACGGCGAACTGAGATTCTGCTGCCAGGTCCGTCAGTGGAGCCAGCATCGTTCTGACTTCGCTGTTTCGATGCGTGTCCGCCTTCCCGCAGTAGGCTGAAATCGGATCGATGATCAGAAGCCGAACGTCTCCCAGCCGTTCGACTTCCCGTTTCAGTAGCGGCATGTCGGCATCGAGAGCGAATCCCCGTTCCTTGTTCCGCACGCAAACGGAATCGATCACGTGAATTCGGTTCACGTCAGCGGCGGCGTCATCGAGTCGGGGACGGATGGTGTCTTCGACGTCGTCTTCGCAGGCGAGAATCAGGACGGAACCGGCAGGCTGAGTGGCTTCACCGTTCGGCCATGCTCCGCCGCGACTGACTCGCGCTGCCAGGTCGCAGGTGACGAAACTCTTGCCAAGTCCCGGATCCCCGCAGAACAGTGAGAGCTTTCCCAGCGGCAACATTCCCGGCCAGAGCCATTCCAACTTTCGGGGGGACCACGTCCGCCAGACAGCGAACTGTCAACCGCGACGACAGTCTTTGCTCACCGTTCACCATCGCCGTCAGGTCTGGCAACCGTTTCTGAATCAGTTCTTCGATGTTGCCACCGTTTCGAGCGGCGTCCGCCAACTCATCACCAATTCGAATTGCCTGGCGACGCCTCGATGCTTCAATCACCTGCGCGGCGTAATAGTCCGCATGGGCGGCGTTTGGAACCGATTCCAGACAATCAATCAGAAACTGCGAGACCTGGTTCCGGTCGCGAAAATCGTCAGCAAACGGACCATTCCGCAGACGATGTTCAACGGTCATGGCATCGACTGCGACTCCGTCGGCAACCAGTTCTCGAACCGTTTCGAAGATCGCTCGATGTAAGAAACTTCCGAAGTCGGACGTCTCGACGTTTTCGACCTTCGAAAGAGCGTCGGGTTTCAGCAGAATTGAGCCGAGAAGGCAGCGTTCGGCCTCATCCTCGAATGAATTGTGGGATACCATGCAGGCACCCTTTCCGTATTGAGACCGTCGTCTTGCAGGACGTTGGTCGGATGATCGGGAAGTCTGAATCGAAGGCGGCAGGTCGACCGACAAGTCATGGCCTGCCGCCTTTGCGTTTCATGGTGTCGACGGAAGCCGTCGAGCCATTTCGGCTGGTCACACTGATTCAGCCGGCTCTGATACAAAGCGGTTCAGTTCGCTGACGGGAATCCGTACCGACCGACCTATGCGAACGGCTTTGAGCCTGCCGTCTTTCACCAGCTGCCAGACAACCCGCTCACAGACCCCGAGCGAATCTCCCGCTTCCCGATACGTCAACGCCAGCCGCGGCTGATCCTCACCCGATGTGGCAAAAGCAACCATGATCGAAATCTCCTGTCGTTTAAGTGCTGCGGCTCCATTGGCCTCAGTGCGGCAAGAGATAATTTTTGTGCTCGCGGATTCATATTCCTGCGAGTCCGTTTTGCGGCAATCTCCCACGGATTGGGTTTCGCTCACTTTCGTTGGGTTTCGCTCACTTACGCTTAACGAACTTTTCGAGCCGCTCTTGGTATGTATCGCGAAGTGGAAAACTCTGTACGAACATTTCGAGTTGCCGTGAGTGTGTTGACTCACGAACCCATACGGTTCCGTTTGCCACTTTGGCCACGAATTGCTTGCGATAAGTAACATCGCTCCGGTTGTCGGCCTTGTGCAGAGCAAACCCAAGAGCAGTTCGATTGCCGATCAGCGGTCCAATGGGGCGACCGTCTTTGCAGTAGGCGTCTGGCGGCTCAGCCGTTTCCGGATATATCGTGAGTGCTGCGGTTTCTTTCACTGCTTCAGTCGGTTCTGAAACTTTGGCGGCATTCGCGCGCGGAACGTCAATTTCTGGCGTTGTCTGTTGCTTTGCCAGCCACTTGTCGAGCCACGCATCGGCGCGGGCGAGTTCGATCAACATCAGGCCATAGAGGTTTGGCAGATTCAGACTGTCGAGCCGTTTCGACAGATCGATCAGCCATTCCCGTTCCGGTATTCCTTCTGCCCGGTGAAAGACAGAACAGACCAGCTCAGCCTCGCCAATAGCAGCATCATGTGCCGTCGGGAACGTCTCGACTCCAACAGTGATTGGCGCGAGCGTGGCGAGGTTCGCTTCCTTGATCGTCTCAAATGCGACGTCGCAATCGGGGACTCTCTCAATGGAATTTCTGACGTCCCTGATTCGATCGATCATAAGAACAGCGGTGTCGACGTTTTGTCTTGCCTGTGAATTCGCCGCCCATGCGTCTGTCGACAGAAGAGGATCTTTGCGGTAGCGGTCGACAAATTCTGCGGACAGGCCGGCGCATGACTGAGCCTTGTCACTCACCCTGTGAACGATCCTCAGACGGGCTGAATGTTCCGCTGCCACGCTCAGCGGAATCTCACCCTTTGGGCATTGTTTCAGGATGTTCCGAGCGGCATTCGCTTCCTCGTTCAACGCGGTTGCGAATTCTGAGGAACACACGATTTCGACCATCGGCAAAGTCAGCAGTTCCGCGACATCTTCCAATGATGCGTCATTCAAGCCGATTTGAGACGTTGCATGGCCGATCGTGCTGCAAGCGATCTGTAGCGCTTCGTGGCAGTGCATCGCGTCGATTTCGTCGGTCTCATTCCAGCCGATAATGGGCGATGGCCGATTGTGACCACGGCAGACGTCATACCACACATCCCACAACATGAACCAGATTTTGATCATCACGTCGGAATTCGCTTCCGTGTGAAATTCGTAGAACGTCTGATTGTGTTTGCGGAACTGGTCCTGTAGCTGGCTGTTCTTTCTCTTTGAAACTTTGCCACGGGTGGTAGATAGATTTCGGGCAATCGCTTCAACTTCTTTCGCGGCCTCCAGCGCCTGTCTGGCAATCGAATGCAGCCGATCCAGCTTCTCGATGTTGTGGTTCATGATTCATCACGGAAGTAATCCAGTCGATTCATGACCACGGCGCGTCAACGTCCAGCACAATCCCGGACGCGGCCAATGCTCAGATGCCGGCTGGGATGTCAGGAGTTACGTTCAGCAGCGGCGCGTTCGAGGTTCAGGGCCAGCAGGTTGGCCAGCAGTTCGTCGTCGCTGATTTCGGGGTTCCAGCCGTAGGCGGCAAAGACGGCGGCGTCGAGTTTCTTATGGGCCAGGTCCAGCCACGTCGGGCGTTCGTTGTAGAGATTGGTCAGCGTCCGCTTTTTGAGCTTCGTTGCGGTGGCTTCGTCTTTGGCCACCAGTCGCGGGTAGCGGACGGTGCCGATGCCGCGTTCGTCGGGGTCGGTCACGTAGCGGGACCACGGGCCATCGACCGAACCGGGAAACTCCAGCACTTCCTCGCGAGTCCACTCCGTCGGATTCAGCCAGTTGCTCCGCAGCCCGTCCAGCTCGCGAGCGGCCTCCGCAATCGCCTCCCGCTGTGAGTCGCTCGGCTCAGGAAGCGGAAACGTCATGAAGCACTTGGTATGCGTATAACGAAATCCGCTGTCCGCGTCTCGAACCTGACTTCTTTTTCGCTTAGCCCAGATTTCGTGGATGCGAGAATGCACAACGCCAAAGAGGTAGTCATCGCACCGAGAGAATGCGACGGTCGCATCTGTGGGAAGCCAGGTGGCATCAATCCAGATGAAAATCAGATGTTTAGAGTGCCGCGAAATAGCAAAGTATCGCGGAACTGGCAGCTCACGAATCAGTCGTCGCAGTTTTGGCCGTGCCCTCCAATGTAGCCAGTAAGTATCCAGTGCTTCCTTGGTCCGACCTTCTTCCCGCGACGGGATTACTTCACTTCGAACCCATTCAAAAGGCCGGTGATACTTTGATGCAGTGTCCTCGGAAACCTTGTGGCCAAAATCGATTGTCCATTGCTCGGCCCGCGACTGAACAAGGGAGTCCACGTCGGCCCATCGAACGATTACGTCTGAGTTAGGAAAACCATTTGGATTGCCACCAACACTGAGAAGCTCATGAGCCAAAGACTCTGGTATCTCAAAAGGCCCCATCGGAGTGTCACCTTGGTGGGCGATGTCCTTGTTCGATTTCAGTGTTGCTGCTTTGGTTACGTCAACAAATGCCGTCAGATCGGCATAAATAGCTGGCACAACTTTTCCATCGAGCATTCGAAGTGACTCATGTCCGGCATCGAATCCAACCAGCGAAACGTGTACGGCAGTGTCGTCTTGAATCCAATCTCGATCTGAAATTCCGAAAAAGATGTCGCCTTCATCTTTGATTCTTGTCAGCGTTGGTTGACTAACACCCTTACGGATTGCCTGGGTCGCGATTAGTCCGATGCGAGTGTCCGGATGGGTCTTGAGGTATTCTCGACCTCTTTCAAACCAGTAACAGCAGAAGTCGGCATTTTTTCCTGGCCGACCCTGATAGAACGAATGCAACAGGTCGACGTAAGAATCATCGTCCTCGAAGAATCCCCGCATTTTGCGACTGCCTCCGAACGGTGGGTTGCCGACGATAAAGTCGGCTTCAGGCCATTCGGGTTCGGTCGGATGCTCCGGGTCGCTTTCAATGTCGAGAATCGCGTCTTTGTTCTGGATGCTTTCGAACGGTTCCAGAACCGGGTTGCGTGGTGGCTGGAATCCGTTGTGGTGCATCCATTGCAGAAACCCGATCCAGATGACGACCTGCGCCAGCTCCTGCGCGTACGGGTTGATTTCGATTCCCGACAGTTGAGTCGGTCGCACCTGGGGAAACAGCCCAAGCCCGATCTGAGATGCGTAACTGATGACTTCCTTTTCGAGACTCAACAGCAGATGCAGTGACACGTAAAGAAAGTTTCCCGAACCGCAGGCCGGGTCGAGAACTCGAACGTGCGAAAGGCGATCGAGGTAGTCCTGAATCAGAACTCGCAGTTCTGTAAATACCTTGTATTCCGTCGTTCGCTTCCGCTTGGTTCCAGCTTTCGGTGCGCGGGCCACCGTCTTTCTTACCTTCTCCCATTGAAGATCGGCTTGTTTGCGGACTTCGGCCCACTCCCGCCGTAGCGGGGCCATCATGACCGGTTCCAGCAGCGTCTCGATGTCGTCGCGGCTGGTGTAGTGCGCTCCGATCTGTGACCGTTTCGCAGGGTCCAGAGTCCGCTCGAACAGTGTCCCGAAAATGGACGGCTCGACGTTACTCCAGTCGAAGTCATTGACCCGCGACAGAATGCGAATCTCAGCCGGTGTCAGCTCGACGACTTCCGCGTCCTTGAACAGCCCGCCGTTGAAGTACGGAATGTCGATGCCCCAGAAATCACCACCCTCGCACATTGCGTCGAACAGGTCCGTCAGAGATTTGGCCAGTCGCGCTGGATCGTTTCGGGACCGTGTGAGAACTTGCGTGAATAGTTTTTCGCCCGGTTGTTCTCCCCTCAACAGCTCGATGTCTTCGGCGAACATGCAGAACATCAGCTTCATCAGGAAATGTGCAGCCCGGTGCGGTTCGATTCCCCGGTCACGCATTCCGTCCGACAGGCGAGCGAATTCCTGTGCGGCTCGCTGAGTGATTTCTGCCGTCGTTTCACCCGGCTTCAGCGATTCGGGATCAGTGAACAGCTTTCGCAGAACATCAAGGTTCTGCGGTTCTGCCAGCCCGGACAGATCAAACTTGTGAACGGTCTTCGTAGTGCCGGTGAAGTTCGTGTGAATCTCAAACCGGTCCATATCGCAGACGACCAACAGCGGCGGGTTGTCCAGCGATTCCCGGTATTTCAGCAGTTGCTGATACGCCTTCACAAGATCCTTGTGCTTCCCTTTGTATTCCCAGCCGAAATGCCCCTTCTTCCAGACATCAGCCCAGCCCTTGCGACCATCGTTCTTTTCGACGCCCCGCTGGAACGTGTACCACGAACCGTCTTTGTCGACGTCTACGGGTTTCGGTTGCCCGAGCAACGCGCAGAGGTCGATAAAGTGCTGCGTATAAGCGGACTGCTCCGTTAGCGTGACGTCCTGCCAATTGGAGATGAATTCCTGGGGAGTCATATCGAGGCGAATTCCGGGACAGACGGGATTGAACAGCACTGATTCGCATGGAATTGAATCAAGAATCCTAGCGGCTGTGCAAACGTCCGTCTCCCGTCAGCCGTCTCAAAGCTCGCGGGTCCTTTTCGACAACCTTTTCCCGGACGGATTAAGGGAACAGTCGAGCTGATAGACACTCTTTCTTTCCCTCAAAACGTGCGCGTCGCCAGCAAGAATTTCGGGGGGGGAAGGAAAGAAACTTTGTGTGCGACCCCGGTTCTTCCGCCAGCCCGTCGGACGAAACACCTCCGGGAAGGACCCAAACGCGATACCGGTAGGTGCCAGCCATCGGCTCGACTGATTCCGGCGTCAGTGGCTCAAATAGTTCGGCGACAGCGGCAGGGCAGCGGCATCCGGATGCAAACGGCAGGACAGGACGGCGGTAGAATTTGGCCACTCTGTGCGATTCACCTTCGCACCTCAAGAATGACCCGTTCTGGCCCCATCAAATTAAATCGCACTGACATTTACTTCGAGCAGCGCGGTGCTCCGCTTCTCTGCAACTTTTGACCCCACAGTCTGACAGCATCGGTTCGAGGTTTCCGGTCGAGTGCTCTGTCAGGTCGTAGGTCTTTGGCGTCACTTTGATGTTGCCGTTGAAGTCTCTGTCGCGGTTTTGGGAAAGTACGCTTCGGCAACAACGGTTGGCGCAAACGGAGCAGGTCGTGGAATGTCAGCGGTGGCCTTTGACCCGGCATGAAATAGATAGCCCGGCAGCAACACAGACCACGGCCCGTCTCCAGTCAGTCCCAAATCGGCACGGTCAATGAATCCAATACGCTTGCGAACTTGAGGATTGGCCGCTTCGAGATCGAATAAATTCGAATAGGCGTGTTTTAGTTGCTCGTCGCTAGCTGCAGGAAACGGGACGTTCGGATGTACCAACTGAATCTCTGCGGCGCGGTACGCTTCTAGAACAAATCCTGCGCAACTGAAACGACGTCGAATTCGGCGATTGGTTTCTGATGCTCGGACCCATTCCATGTGGGGCTTGATTTTATACTGCTGAAAAATGGGTGCAAACGAACGATTCTCTGTTGCGACTCTTGCCAACCAGTTCGTCATGGCCTCGCTTTCCGAAGTGCGAAGAGCCAAATCTGAAACGACATGCGCATTCGCTAGACGTTCAGCTGAGTCAGGGCTAGCAAAAACCGGCGGCGCCGACTCATAAACAGCGACGGCTGCCCCACCCGTTACTTCAGTGGGTTCCCGTAGCAATGCCACATGACGAACAAATCGGGGCGGCGTTTCGGCGTAAGTACCGATCATCGAGTACCGTCGCACTTTCAATGGTGCGTCGTCGGCAAAAAGCTGTCGCGTAAACGGTGTGGACGTCTCGCTGGAACGTGGATGCTCCGACATCGTCAATGGCCTGCGGATTCATGCAGTCGACCACACGCCTCACAAAGACGACGTATCTCTAAATCGGCGGTTTCGCCATCGGCCTCTGCCCAGAATCCCACGACCTCATTCAGTCGTCTATCGATTTCTTGGGATAACCAATCTCGTTTGAGCTGGTTTGCCGCTTCAACCAGATCCCCAAGTCGCTCATCTCCCATCGTCGCCAAAGCGATCAATCCTTCAATTGCCAAGGCAGAAATCTCCCCGGCGATGAACAAGTTTGGATTGAACCAGAGACTGCAGAGATCGAAGGTCTGATCTCGGAGAGCTTTCAGGTCAACATCTGAAGTGGGTGGAGCCATTTCGAAGACATGGACAATCGCCTGGAGTGCCGCCAAGCGGGTATCGACAACATTCGGCGGCGTCAGAAACTCGACAAGCTCAGACACTTCGTGGACTGGGATCAGAGAACCTGCCCGCTGAATCGCCGCCCAAACGACCTCCCCGGAATCCGCGTCATCAATTTCACGCAGTCGTTTCGCTGCGGCTAGCAATGCAGCGGCGGCCCGAGACTGGAAAGCCTCACTGTCGAAGGTTACATCCTCTGCGGCGTAGACCAGCATTTTTGACCATTCATCAATGGTGGTGTGCTGCTCAAGCTGCTCCAAGACAAAATCAGTCGCAGTTGGACGATCAATCTCCAGCCAGTCACGAAGTGCCGACAATCTTGCGTTTGTTGCGAGAGTATCATCTTTTACGATTTCATTCGTCGAGCGACCATTCAGTTCCTCAACGTAAGGATCAGCCACCTGTGCGACCGATTCTGGCTCAATTTCAGACTGAGGATACTCCGGCGAGTCGACTGGATTCAGAACTGCTTGAAACGAAGATCCTTCGTCATTTCTCCAAGACGCAACCCAATCACCGCCATCAAGGAAAACCGTCGCTGGATTCGGATGCGTTATCAGCCCTTCAGCATTCAACTCGAATCTGTCGTGAAAAATGCGTTGAACCAGTTTATACAAAGCCTCATCATCACTCGGCTCAATGCTCTGTGGAGTGAAGACACTCTTACGAGCTATTGTCAATTGATCAGTCATCACCCGTTCCTGTCAGCGTCATTTCAGTTGTCGGAATTGGATAGGGTAGTTCCTCTGCGACCTCTCGCAGTTTCGTCAGCTTATTTTTTGCAGACTGCACTTCTTTCCAGAGTTTCTCGACATCACGGGCAGTGAGTACGGCTTCAACTGAGAACGGTAACCCATCCGTTCCCTCACATATGAGTTTGAGCGTTGTAACAGCGATGAGCCCTTTGACGTCTTCTCTCGCAGGGTGGTCGAATACCGGTCGTAAGTCGCAGATCACTTCGGCCTTTTGGAGTCGGTTTCCAGTCGCCGTCCCTAGACGCTCAGCTTTCGCTTGCAGTTCAAGCCCGGCTACGTCGTGGATCAGTTTCGGAAGACGCACCAGGAGTGTTTTGCGCTCGTTATCTGTTAAAGCAGAAGCATTGGAATTGGCCAGCACCTGATCAATTGAATGTAGAATACGTTCAACTCGAATTGGACCAGACCGTCTTTGCTGATCCATAAAGCGCAATGTTCTTTGTGCAGCGACTCTTTCCGGCTGTTCAGAAATAACACGTTCAATCAACTGTTCGCATTGAATTTCATCCAGAAACCCATCGAATGCACGCAATTCGCTGCATAAAACACCAAACGAGTCCTCTGAAATTGCGATGAATCGTCGCAGGTCGGAAACCATCGCCTCGGATACTTGGAAGTATCCTGGCGGAAATGGCCCGCGAAAATACATTACATTGTCAGCCATAACTCACTCCAAATCCTCACAACAGCACCACTGGGATCGAAGAATCCTATGCTCATCTGGGGTAAGAGTAGACTGACCATCGGGTTAGCGCAAAGACCGACTTCAGCTCTTCAAGAGCGAACGATCAATCAAGGAACCAGATGTCCGCCAATACTGGTCAAATAGGCATAACACGAATTCTTGGTCGCCATGTTGTCGACTAATGCTGGAGAAATCCAGCAACAGCGAACTCCAACGGTTCATTGCGCGGCTGCACCTGCGAAAGAAAGCTTGTCCAGGAGCCCGATTCTTCCGTCTGGCCAACTGAGAGAAACCCGTCAGGAAAGACTCGCTTCCGTCCGATCGGCTGCCGACTCTGCCGCTATCCTGCCCCGCATGGCTTTCCGAGCAATGCCCAGCATCGTCTCGCGAGCATCTTCCGAAAGACTCGACCAGACTTCAGTCAGCCAGGCCAGTTGCCGGCCAGCATCCCGCCCCGGTGCGCAGACCGCACCGGTTTTCGCACCGTTTCCAGAATCCGGCTCGATGGAATCGACGTAACCCGTTGCAGTGTCGAGTTCTTCCGTCCCGGAGTTCGAATCCAGTATCGCCCATTGAACTGTTCCCAGCAGTTCCCTCCTGTGCCCATCGATTCCCAAAAAGCCCGGTTTTTGACCGGGCTTTTGAGTTTCGGCAGGTCACCTTTCCCAAGGGTTCCTTGGGATGCCTGCGTGTGCTGAGTGGTTTTCGTGAGTGGTTTTATATGACCGCGTGTGTACCAACTCACTTTTCACCCCCCAGGCTTGCCCTTTTGAAGTCCTCTTCCGTCACTTGAAGATAGTGCCTCAATGCTACTTGAGGACTATTGCTGATACATGTGCAGATGATATAAATACCGTACGGGCCTGCCAGCTCTGTTTGTCGCGTGCTGCGAAGGTTCTGAAAAAGCTTCGGGTACTCTTTGACTCCAGCAAAGTGCAGAATCCTTCGATACTGAGCGATCAAACCACGATGCGTCATGTTGTGACGTGTCGAAATGACGAACTCAGTCCCTTCTTCCGCAGCCTCATCAGACGCACAACACACCATTCAGATTCGCCTCAGCCAGAAGCCCTGCTTCCTGAGAGAAAATATCCGAAAAGATTTCGTCGGAGGTCTGGAGCTCGGAGGTCTGGAGCTCGGCGGCCAGTGGATTGATCGCAGGTTGCTCCGACTGGCTTCTGATGGACGGGACGGTATTGGTTCCGGCGACGGAGCGACTTGCGGACGTGCTCCAGGCTGCTGAGACATCGTTGCCATCAGGAGCCAGCCCCCAGTCGCGGTAGTTGCCGAAGACCACGTTTGCCGCTGTCTGAATTTGTGTCGATGTAAGTTCCGTCAATTGATTGACCTGCACCAGAGAGTCGGGACCGGCAGGCAAAGCCGCGAGTGGCAGGCTGGTGCTGGCTGGCAAGGCGCTGATCTCGATGATAATGCGGCTTCTTAACGGACAGAGTTCGCCTTGAGCATTGCGGGCACGCACCACGACCGCGTACTGCCCAATATCAAAGTCCGTGACGTCGAGCGAAGTCGCAGCCACGGATGTGTTACCCAGATACTGAAGGTTGTTTGTGGACAGACGACGGATCCAGACGTCATACGACGTGGCTCTCGGAACCGGTAACCAGTCGATCTCAA
>JABMPE010000471.1 GCA_013203845.1 Rhodopirellula sp.
GCATCTCGACGTTCGCGTTGCTCTTCAAGTTCAAATCGATCCGGGACTTGATCCGCGGCAGTTGTTGCCGCCAGCTCTGCCTGTATTTTTTTGAGTGACTCCGATTCTTGCTGGCAGCGTGACTCGGCACTCGCCAACGCGCTTTCGGCAGCAGCATGGCGATCCTGGAAACTTCGCAATAACGATTCCAAAGGAACGGGAAGTTCTGCGAGTTCATCATCCGTCAACATTGGATTGGCCAGCGCCGGGGCCAGTCGTTTTCTGAGAATTGCCAACTGGCCGTTGAGTGACGTTTCAGTTGCTGCCGAATCTTCCAGCCCTGCGGTCGCGATTTGGAAGGCGGATTCCCGTTCCAGAATCTCGTCGACTTCAGGAATGGCTTTCACTACAGCCAGTTCGGCCAATCGTGCTGTGGCTTCATTGACTCGCTGTTTCAAGTCGGGCAGGCGAGCTGCTGTTTCGGTTCGCCGCCGTTCCAGCTCCGACCAGAGAGTCGCCAGCTCGTCGAGTTTTTCCCGCTGTTCGAGACTCGATTGAAAAGTATCGAGGTAAGTCAGATCCCAATCGGGATTCAAATCAGCCAGTTGAGATTTCACGTCGGCGAGAATCGTTTGGCTCTGACTTCGTCGCTGAGGAAGTAGTTCCATGTCGCGTTGAACTCGGCTGAAGTCTTTTTCCAACGAACGGATTCGGGCTTCAACTTTCACAACTTCCGGTGACAGTTTCAGCCTTTTGAGCGTCAGTTCTGTTTCCGCGAGTTCTTCGGCCGCATCGCTCAGCGCAGACCTGGCGCGAGCGAGGTCATTCAGCAGTTGCTGCATTTCTGCTCCGGACGCCGCTGTGACTCCGGCTGGGATTTTGATCTGCTCAAGTTCATCCTGAATCGCCTTCCGTTCGAGCCACGGTTCGACGGCCTGGCAGAGTCGGTCGACGTGAGCAAGTTCCTTCTGCACTTCTTCGCGTGACTCGCTGAGAGAAGCAACGCGTTCCTCTTCCTCGCGTAGCACCTTCTGTTTGTCTTCGAAGTCGCGAGGCTTCAGAGTCGCGTTTTTGATCTCTGTATTGCGGCTGCGGATTTCACGCAGCAGCGAGTTAACGACGGGCTTGGCGGCGTTGCCAGACTTGAACAGGCCAGCTGCTTCGTCTTCGAGACTCTTCTGAATCTCTTGCAGGTTGGACGGACTGCCGAGGCTGCCGCCGAACATCGCTTCGTTGAGGTTGGCGTGTTTGAGACTCTCTTCGCCTCGTGACAGTTCAGTCAGCGAGAATCCGAAAACGTGCTGATAGAGATCGATGTTTGCGTTGCCAAGAATGCCGTTCAAGGCGGCTTCATCGATCTTTTCGGTTGTGCCTTCCACTTCGCCAACGACGGTCGCACTGCGCCCCTTACGGCGACGGAAGGAAACTCGCCGACCATCGGCGACATCGATCAGCGCGCGAGCGGCCATCTCGCCAGAATGCGTTTCGAACTGGTACGGGCTGCGGGTCGGGAAGCCAAACAGGATCTGTCGTAGCAGATGCAGCAGTGTCGACTTGCCGGCTTCGTTGGGGCCGTGGATCAGCTGGAACGGCGACTCACCGAAATCAAAATGCCGGTCGGTGAAGATGCCAAAGTTCTCAATATCGATTTCGCGGATCTTCACGCTTCAGCCTCCAGACGGGCGAGCAGAAGACCTTCCGCCTGTTGCAGCCAGGCTTGAAGTTGCTCGGGATCGGTGAGCGAAGTTTCCGCCGCCTGAAGTTCAGGGCCCGCTTTTGAGGACAAACTGGCGAGAGATTCGGCGACCAGTTTGGCCAGCTGCTTCTGGTCGGTGGAAAGACTTTCAACATCCCGTAGCAGCTCGCCGAGCAGATCCTGCCCCTGGCGAAGCTGGTCGACGTTGATCGGTGGCGACGTGTTGAGTTTGACTTTTTCGATCCAGATTTCGTCATCCCACTCGTTGGCAATATCGCGAATTTGCGAGATGACTTCGTGCTGAGTGCCCGGCTGAGCGAGTTCTCGATGAGCCGCGCAGGCTCCGGAGATTTCGATGCGGATTGCGGCGAAACGACCGTCGCTGAGATCCAGGCACGTCTGCAATGCGTCACGGGTTTTATCGTAGAGTTCGTTCAGGCCATCGGACGAGTCGAGTGTCACTTCAGCGCGGTGCCAGCGAAGTGTGTCGGTTTTCCGGAATTCGGTACTGGAGATGCCACCATCCTCGACGCTGACGAGCAGGCAGCCCTTCGGTCCAGTTTCCCGGATGTGCCGACCTTGCGTGTTTCCGGAAAAGGCGGCGAATGGCGTTTCGCTCAGCGGTGGTTCGCTGCGAATGTGAATGTGGCCCAGAGCCCAGTAGTCGTAATTACGGTTGCGAAGAACTTCGAGAGTTGTGGCGGCGTAGCGGTCGTGCGCCGGATCGCCGGTCAGACTGGTATGGAGCACTCCGATGTTGAAGCAACCAGAGAGGGCCTCCGGATATTCAGCAGCCAGGTCTTCCTGAATGTCGGGTTTCGCAAATCCCTGACCATGAACGGCGACCGCCATTGATTCTGGAAGGCCGAGCTGCCCAGCCGTCAGCGTCTCTGGCTTTCGGACGCTGAATTCGCGTACGTTAGACGGCCATTTGATTCCGGTGCGCACTTTGCTTTCGGCGTCGTGGTTGCCTCGGATCAGGCAGACCGGAATGCCTGCCTGCTCAAGTTTGCGGAACTGGCGAGCAGTCCAGATGCCCGTGTTCATGTCCTTCCACTGGCCGTCAAAGAGGTCTCCGGCAATGATCACAAACGCGACGGCCTCGTCGATCGCCAGTTGCACCAGGTTCTCGAAGGCTTCGCGAGTGGCGTTCCGCAGACGTTCGACTGGAGCCCCTTCATACGCTTCCAGACCGCGCAACGGGCTGTCGATGTGAATGTCGGCCGCGTGTATAAAGCGAAAACTGTCGCTGGGCATCCTGCTGTCCTGGTGTCGTGAGAGGGACGCATCTTTGGATGCGGACCGAAGGGATTGCCCACGTTATCGTTTGCCCTCAACCGCTTCCACGGTGGACGCGTCTGTCGTTAACTGCCATCTGATGCCAGCCGACGGCGAAACGCTGGCTCCGCTTTGAAGAACCATGTTCCCTGACTTTCGTAGGGCCGGTTCCTGCCGCCCAACTGGAACTTGTCCCGCCACAAGAAACTTTCGGCTACGGAAGAATTGGAAGGACAGGTGTCGAACCGTCAGCCATATCGACCGGGTATTGAGCCTTGCAGTTTTTCAGGCCAGCGATCAGGCCCTGCATCGATGCACGAAGTTGATCCGGTTTGGAGTCGGCCAGGTTCGTCGATTCGAAAGGGTCATCGGCCAGGTTGTAGAGCTGGTAACGGCAGTCTTCCGAGCCCTTGGACGGGTAATAGTGATAGATGACTTTCCAGTCGCCGTTGCGGTACGAAGTGAAGTAATTGCTGCGGTGAGGCGAGTGTGGATAGTGCATCAGGAATTCTTTTTTCCGCGAAGCATCAGGTTTTCCGGTGAGAAGAGTTTGAATGCCCGATCCATCCACCGCGTGGTCGGCAGGAGACTGTTGTCCGGCGAGGCTGAGAATTGTCGGAAACAGGTCCGTGACATTGGCCGTCTGACTCTGGATGGAACCGACAGCGATCGGCAGCTTTGCCTGACTCGGATTGTTTGAGCTGGGTTTGGCCCAGGCGGCGATGAATGGCACTCGCATCCCGCCTTCGTAGTGAGCTCCTTTTTTGCCGCGTAGCGGAGCCGCACAGGCGACTGCGTGTTCGTGGCCGAGCGGCGCGTCGGAACCGTTGTCGCCCAGAAACAGGATGATTGTGTTGTCGGAAACTCCCAGCTCATCCAGATGGTCGAGCAGATCGCCGAGCGACTTGTCCATGCCTTCGATCAGCGTGGCGAATGCCTGCGCGTTTTTGGGCTTGTCTGACTTTTCATAGTTCGCGGCAAAGCGAGGGTCCGACTCGAACGGCGCATGAACCGCGTAGTGCGCCATGTAGAGGTAGAACGGTTTTTTCGCTCGGACCGCGTCGGTCACTCGCACCTTCGCTTCGATTGTTAACGCCTCGGTGAGAAAGGTTTTGGAGCCGTGGTACTTTTTGAGATGTGGCACCGCGTGGTGAGCCCGCTTAGTGCCGAGTCCATAATTCTGCTCGGCGTAGTAGCTGCCGGGAGCCCCGAACGAAGCCCCGCCGACATTCACCTGGAAGCCCAGGTTCAGCGGCTCGGCACCGGGAAACGTGTCGGCTCCGAAGTGTCCTTTGCCAACGTGGATGGTGCGGTAGCCGACGTCCTGCAGCAGTCGCGGCAGTGTGACGCTTTCTTTTCGCAGGCCTTGCCAGTTCCAGTCGGGCGGTCCGAACGGCCCCCGATTGTTTTTGGCCGGGTTGATCCAGTTGGTCGCGTGGTGCCGCGCGGCGTTCTGTCCGGTCATGATTGAGATGCGAGTCGGCGAGCAGACGCTCATCGCATAGAAATTGTTGAACCGGATTCCTCGAGAGGCCAGCCGTTCCATGTTTGGCGTCCGGTAGAAATTGTTGAGCGGATATCGCTTCGCGTTGCCATCGGCGTCGGTGAGAAACGGCAGCGATGTGTCCATCACACCCATGTCGTCCACCAGAAAAATAACAATGTTGGGAGTGGTCGAAACGCTGGGAGTTGACTGGGTGGCCGCTTCGGCAGGCAGGACGGTTAACGTAAATAGGAACAGAAGAGCGAGTCTGGCTGGCGTCTGAGTTCTGATCATGAAAATGAATCCCGATGTGTGCTGCGAAAAGATGTGTGCTTCGAAAACGGTTGCCTGACAGTTCGTCAGCCACCTGATCGCTTTGCCGCGGTGAGCCAGCGATCCAGCTGATTGGCAAAGGCCTGTTTATCTTTAGGACTGAAGTTTGATGGCCCGCCGGTAATTTCACCACCTCCACGGAGGTCATCCATCAGATTTCTGGCCGCCAGTCGAGCGCCCAC
>JABMPE010000472.1 GCA_013203845.1 Rhodopirellula sp.
CAATTCCACCGACTCCACGACCAGCAACAACGCCCGACATTTCTGACACCAACATGCGTCTTATGACCAGCAACAATCAGCATTCTTCAACGGGCTGCTAATCGGCCTGTTCCAGTCTGAAGCACTGACTGCCGAACGACTACAAAACAATCAATTGCAAGAGCCCGCTGAAACGCATGCGTTTCAGCGGGCTCTTTGTGTTGGATCGCATCGTTTCTTCGAGCGTTCTCACTGCATCCCCATTCGGTGCGTCGTACCAGACGGCTGACAAAGAAGTCACCATCTCCTCCCGGCTGACCGGCATACCACTAAGTAACTGCCGAAAAAGCGTCTCGTCCCTTGCTGTTTCGTCCGGCGAATCTGCTGCCAACTGTCAATCCAACGTGTCAGAGACGATTCAGTTGCTTCACAGAATTGCCACGTGACTGATTCATCGTTGCATCAAAGTGCTGCCAGCAGGTTCTTCGTCAACCTGCTTTTACACTGCTGCTGTAAGGGACCGTACAGGACTGCTGACGATTTGCGACTGCCGCGCGCGTCACGTTGCCTGAGAGCGACATGGAATTGACGAAATTCTGCATCGCCGCAAACGCCTTGCACGGATTGCTTTTACGACAGGCTGCGGGCCGCCGTTGCTCGCTGGTCGCGTTGATTGTTGCACTCCGGCAACACTCAAACGGCACGGTCGATGCAATTCATGTGGTGTATGAGCAACAACGCTCAACACCACAAAGACCACAGATTTCGGTAATCATCGAAATTACTTTTCTGAAGACTTGTTGTCGAGCAGCTGACTCACCTCACGTTCGACAACGGCTCATTCCCCCAAAACAAATATCTGGAACTTCATCGAAACCGCCACCGACTGGGTGAAGGTGAGAGAGCACCCATTCATCAAAAGTGGTGGTTTCGGAGTCCCTGGGTCGCCGCACCGTGCGGCGACCCGCGAGTACATCAGTTGATTGATCCAGCCGTTCGATTGCCAGTTCGCAATCGTCTACGTCCGGCCGGGTTCATCAACAGGTTTGCGGAGAGTCTCTTTACGCAGAGGCTTCTTCGTAGCGACGCGTTTCCTGCAGGAAGAGTGCGGTTCGTCAGCCAACGAATCGCCAGCTGGAAGTCTGGTGGCTCCAGAATTTCAGCATCGGTCAGAACGTCCCTCCTTTTTTATCACGGGACGTTACGGCCGAATCCGGATACCGCTGGCTACGGCACCGGAATCACGATTTTCTCAGTTTCTCAATCTCACACACTCTCACGTAAGGTCTCACAATCATGCTGCGCACACTCCTCAATGACGAAAACGGTTTTATTGTCAGCGCCGAGCTGATGCTGGTCATCACTCTGATGTTCTGCTGTGCTGCTGTCGGCTGGGCTGCAGTCCGTGACGCTCTGGTTAACGAGCTGAACGACGTTTCTCACGCGATCGGCGCTGTCAGCCAGAGTTACTCGGTCACAGGTTTCAAGAAAGAAAAATTCTCGGGCCGGCCACACGGTCAATGCTCAGGCTTTGGCTTTAACGATGACGCTGATGAATGTGACTGCAAGATCATCGAATACGTCGATGTCTGCGGTAAGAATGATCCGAGCACCGGTGACGACGAATAAGTCGCCTCAACCGGTACTCGTCTGACGGACGTTCATCCCGGAAGACAAGTTGCCTTCCGGGGTGTCCGCCAGATGTTCACTGTCTGAAACCTGTCTCTACCGATTGGGCTCAGTCAGCTCGACACTGGTTGACAATAAGGAACAGCGTCCGTTCTTTACATTCTCACGCTTGTTAAGTGAAGGCTGGATATACCATGCGAAACTTTCTCAATGACGAAAACGGCTTTGTCGTTTCGGCCGAATTGATGCTCGTCATTACATTGATGTTCTGTGCCGCAGCCGTTGGCTGGGGTGCTGTGAAAGACTCTCTGGCCAACGAACTGAATGACGTTTCGCACGCCATCGGCGCTGTCAGTCAGAGCTACTCTGTCACTGGTTTGAAGAAGCCCAAACTGGGCGGCGGGCCACACGCTCAATGCTCAGGATTCGGCTATAACGATGAAGCAGACAATTGCGACTGCAACATAATCACGTACGTTGACGTCGACGGTAAGGACGACCCAAGTACACTGGACCGACCAGAAGGTACATAGGTCTCTTAGTCTGACTGCCTGTTAACGCAATGAGCCCGGCAGGCAACTTGCCTGCCGGGACTCCTGCTCAATTTCAAAGTCTTTCCAGTCAAACGCCTCTCACAACTTCGAGTTTCCTCTCCCCGCTCAAACTCCCCCTCCGCTCAACGCATTTTTCATCACTGCCGAGTCCTGCAGAACTCCTTGCTGCGACTCAGATTCTCTCGTGCGTTTCTGCACAACACTCAATCCCAGACCACCATCATTCAAACGGCATTCAACTCAGTCTCGCTGATTCTGCGTCCTTGAGTTATTCCCTCGCGGTTTCATTCCCACCTGTTTCTGCATTCACTCGGTCAGACAAAATTTACATCAGCGTTCTGACTGTGAATTCCTTTCGAGCCAGTTCCGGCTCACCTCTCACACCTCGGTATCAGTTCCTTCAGAAAGGTACTCCCATGACGCGCACATTCCTCAACGACGAAAATGGTTTCATCATCTCGGCAGAACTGATGCTGGTCATCACGCTGATGTTCTGTGCGACAGCTGTTGGCTGGGCTGCTGTCCGCGACGCTCTGGTCAACGAACTCAATGACGTATCCCACGCCATCGGAGCCGTCAGCCAGAGCTACTCGGTTACTGGTTTCAAGAAAGAGAAAGACTACGGAAAACCACACGCTCAATGCTCGGGCTTCGGATTCAACGACGACGCTGACGAGTGCGACTGCAAGATCATCGAGTACGTCGATGTCTGTGGTAAGAACGATCCCAGCACTGGCGACCGCGAATAAATTGCCGCGACTGCTGACCTGACGAACTTCCCGGTTTCGACACATCACTTCAAGCCGGGTGAGCAGGTTTTCGTAAGTCATGCTCACCCGCTTTCTGCCCAACCTTTTCGCTGCCTGCCCTCTCACACCTCAGGGACATCCTCATGTTGAACAACCTTGTAAACGACGAAAACGGTTTCATCATTTCCGCCGAACTGATGCTGGTTATCACTCTCATGTTCTGTTCTGCCGCCGTCGGCTGGGCTGCTGTCCGCGACGCATTGGTCAACGAGCTGAATGATGTTTCCCACGCCATCGGCGCTGTCAGCCAGAGCTACTCGGTTACTGGTTTAAAGAAAGACAGGAATTGCTGGAGACCTCATGCTCAGTGCAGCGGTTTTGGTTTTAACGACGACGCTGACGAGTGTGACTGCAGAATCATCGAATACGTGGACGTCTGCGGTAAGAACGACCCGAGTACCGGAGACCGCGAGTAGGCGATCGGCTGCCGGCAATGAAAGACACCGCTCGTGGCAGGCCTGACGGTTTGTCACTTGATTCGTGGAAGGGACTTCGGAGTGGCAAACCGCTGCTTCGGAGTCCCTTTCTCTTGCGCTGGCCAGTACGCCAATCGGTCCTGAACGCCAGCAACTTCGCCACACCGTGATGCGCGACGAAAGGTTTCCTGAAACGCAAAGCGCTAAGGCTGCTTCACGCCTTTACGCAAAGAGACGACACAAAGCTTTACACATTGACGTGCCGTGCGACACGCGTCGCGGCAACTGTTCAGAATCCGGCAAGAGATCGTAAACCCCTTGAACAGCAGGGACTTGGACGGCCACAAAACTGTTCGAAAAGGGGTCGCCGAAACGGCTGCAGGCAGCGTCGGGCACGCTCCCTGCAATATACCTTTCCGGCTGACACGAACGGTTGCTGAGTGTTTTCTCTGGTCTGGTTTACTGCCGGACGATTGGCTGCTGAAAACAGCAACTCGAAAGTCAGTCTGTCGTGATTCGATCATCGAATTGCGTCTCTCTCTCACACAGACTCTCTCACACAACTCGCATGGGACCTTTCGAACTTGTGCAACCCGCACGTCGCGACAGAAGCTTCGTCTGTAATGGATTGAGTTCTGAGCGTGCGAAATCCGCACAACGTCGATCTGCTTTCCAGTCGCCTCGCTGCTTCAGAGGTGGCATCGCTACGAGTGTCGAGAAAGCCTTCGTGAACTTACGGTTCCACGATCTCTCGACGTCAGCTCAGGCTGGCGGCTTTCTGGTTTCTCTCGGAGCTTTCGCACTTCCGTAACGTTGTGTTGACGTCTGGAAACTCTCTCACGCTTGTACAAAGGGGCTAATGATGAAACACCTGAAATGGCTTCATGAAGATGAGGCCGGATTTATTATCTCGGCCGAAATGGTCCTGGTCATGACCATTGGAGTGCTGGCAATGGCAGTCGGGTTGACTGCCATTCGAGACTCTGTCGCTCACGAGATGAACGACGTTTCGCATGCCGTCGGAGCAGTTTCACAAAGCTACAACGTTACCGGTCTGCATAAAGGAAGAGACAACGGCAACGGCCATGCCTGTCTGAAAGGTTTTGGCTTCAACGACCACGCCGACGAATGCGACTGCCATGTGATCGAACTCGTTGACGTATGCGGCAAGCGGGATCCAAGCCGGGGACGGCCTGAGTAACCTGCTCGCACTGACTGACCCTGCCAGCTCGATTACGGCGACACTGGACAGTCGCGACTTCCCATCTGAGTTACGGACGGCACATCGAGTCTCAAAAGTACGAACCCCTTCCAAGGATTCATTTACCAGTCGCTGTCGCCTTCGGGATGTATCCTGCATCCCGAAGGTCCCGCCTCCGCGAAACGGACAGGAAAGAACGTCACCAGGCACTCGGCTCGCTTCAAACTCCACCGAGAGTTGAGCAGCGGCTCTCACCAGGTTGTCTGCTGTGAACTGACCACTCGCCAGACCGACTCATCGACAACCAGCGGAACAGCAGCCCCAGTCCTCATTGCCGAACCACTGAATGCTCAGGCTCGGAAGCCTGCCGCCTTTCGCCGAAAGGCCATTCCGGAAAGGCCACCACAAGTCAATTTCTGTTTTTGCGACTTCTCTCTCTCACACTCGCGTTGACAACAAGGGAAACTCCAGATGACTCACACATTCAAAGCACTGTTTAACGACGAAGCCGGTTTTATCATCTCGGCGGAACTGGTTCTCGTCATGACGATCGGCGTCCTCGCCATGGTTGTCGGCCTGACTGCCGTCCGCGACTCCGTCACGCACGAAATGAATGACCTTTCACATGCCTTCGGCACGGTCTCACAGAGTTACAATGTTACCGGACTTCAGAAAGGTCGCGGTCACCACGGAACTCATGCCTACGTCAGAGGCTTTGGCTTCAACGACCACGCCGATGAATGCGACTGCCACGTGATCACGCTGGTCGATGTCTGTGGGAAAGATGACCCAAGTCAGGGCCGGAATGAATAAGTTTTCGAACTGATCGCCGTTGCCGACCCGTGGCGACGAGAGTCAGACATCTGAAAAAGCCCGCGTTCGGCACTTGCCGGACACGGGCTTTGTTTGTTCAGAATCTGCGATTGCTGTAAGGCATCAATAATCAGGCGTGCGGTTCCGTCATGCTCATGGGGTCCAGCGCTTCGGTCAGCGTTTCCTCTGGCAGGATCTGCTGTTCCAGGCACAGCTCGCGAATTGTCTTGCCGGACTTGAACGCTTCCTTCGCCAGAGCCGACGCCTTTTCGTAACCGATAAACGGGTTGAGGCTGGTCACCATCGACAGACTTTTTTCGACAGAAGCTTCGCAGGCTTCCACGTTCGCTTCCATGTCGTCCGAGCAGAAGTCAACGAACGCATCGGCAGATTTCGCCAGCAGCATGATACTTTCCAGAGTCGTCTGCCCCATAACTGGCATCATGATGTTGAGCTGGAACTGTCCGCCCGCTGCACCGCAGATTGTCAACGTCTGGTCGTTGCCCATCACGCGAGCGGTCGCCTGCATCATGGCTTCGCACATGACAGGGTTCACTTTGCCAGGCATGATGGAGCTTCCCGGCTGACGATCCGGCAGCTTCACTTCATAGAACCCGCAACGCGGACCCGATCCCAGCCAGCGGATATTGTTCGACACGTTGAACAGCGTCGACGCGATGGCTTTCAGACTGCCGTGACAGTCGACGAGCCCGTCGCGTTGAGCATTGCCTTCAAAATGGTTAACCGCTTCAACAAACGGAATGTCGAGCTCTTCCGCCAGTGCCGCGGAGACTCGGGCACCGAACTCGGGATGTGTATTAATCCCTGATCCAACGGCTGTGCCGCCCACGGGCAATTCCAGCACCGCTTCCAGAGCGTTCTGCGCTCGATTGACCGACAGCTCCAGTTGCCGAGCAAACGCACCGAACTCCTGCCCCAACCGCAGCGGAGTGGCGTCCGCCAGGTGAGTTCGACCGATCTTGATGATCTGATCCCAGTCGGCAGCCTTACGAGCGAGTGATGCCTGAAACTTCTTCAGCGCCGGAATCAGATCCTGTTTGATGGCACTCGCGACGGCCACGTGAATTGCTGTCGGGAACGTATCGTTGGTGCTCTGTCCCATGTTGACATGATCGTTGGGATGAATTGGCTTCGCCTTGTCGAAGCGATCACCATCCATCATCTCGATCGCCCGATTCGAAATGACTTCGTTAACGTTCATATTGCTGGAGGTTCCCGATCCCGTCTGAAAAACGTCGATCGGAAACTCGCCGTCAAACTTTCCTTCCGCAACTTCACGAGCGGCGGCCAGCATGGCATTAACCTGCGCATCACTGAGCGGGTTCTTGCCGGAACCAGTCAGCTTGCCGAGATCACGATTGGCGATTCCGCAGGCAATCTTCACATAGCCCATGCTGTGAATCAGGTGCGCCGGCAGCGTCCAGCCTGAGATCGGAAAGTTATCCACCGCTCGCTGAGTCTGAGCGCCGTAGTAAGCCTGTGCAGGCACCTGCACATCACCCATCGAATCTTTTTCAACGCGAAATTCCGACATCGTGTCACTCCTTCAGTGGCTGTGTTTCCGTTGCTGGCAGGTTTTGAACAAGGAAGACCGGGAAGCTGAAATCTGCTCCGGACGTCTTCCTGATTTGCTGCATCCCTCATTCTGATTATCAAAGCGACCGACGTTTGTTCGGCTGACCATTCGTCGAAAACTCACGGTCGCCACCGTCAGTGGGGCAGAGTCTAGCACACCGGATCGTGGTGCAAATGATACGAACGAACAACTTCCCGGCAGGAATGGCCAGCACGGTGACGGCGACGTTTTACCGATTGTTTGACAGATTGAATGAAAAATCCGGGCAGGATTGAATCCTGCCCGGATCATTCAAACGTCGTTAAGGAGAAGGTTGCCTGCGTAGAAGGTTCCGAGTGAATCGGCCATTACTGGTTGCAGGTTGAGCACTCTTCGGTCACCGGAACCTGCACGGTCTTCTGAATCGTCTTCTGCACGTAACGAGTAACGGGAACTTCGATTTCCCGGGAAACCGTGCATGGAACAGCGACCGTTTCGTACGTCGTGACCTGTCGCGGCACCGTCGTCATCTGCGTGACCTGCCGAGTCTGGACCTGCTGACGAGGAACCTGCACGGCGACCGGTACGTTCACTGTCTGGGCAACCGGGCGATAGTCAACGACCTGCTGAGTCTGATACTGAACCTGCTGCCGAGTCACTGGCACCTGGTAAGTGTACTGCTGATTGAAGATTCGCTGCTGATTCACCACCTGCTGAACGACTCGTTGAGTCGGAACGGACATGGTCTGAACCGCACCCGTGCCAGGCGACGACTGAGTGCAGGCACAGTGAGAAGTCACCACCTGGTTTACGGTGACCGGAACGTTCTGGGCAACCTGTCGTATACCAACCCGGTTTTCGAAGCCCTGAACCGCGACGGTAACCGGCGTCACCACGTTGCGGGGGACTGCCTGATAAGCAGTCTGAGTGACGGGTTGCATCCGGGTTTCCTGAGTCATCACTGTCACGGTCTCGTTGACGTTAACAGTCTGCGGAACCTGGTCATAAACCGTGACTGTTTTCGGTCGCTGTTCATACCGAAGCTGCTGCTCCTGGATGGTTCGTTTTTCCATAACGGTTTCCGGAACAGAAATTGTTTCAGTAACAACCTGCTGACGGAACTTCGGGGCAGGAGGATCACAAGCCGGAGCGACAACGAAAGCAGCCGCCGGAGCGCATGCTGTACAAGGTGTGCGAATCCCGGAGTCCGCGTAATATGCCGCGGTCGGACCAACTGCAGCCGCCGACGAGTACGAGAGGACCGGCGCACAATTGGGATTTGCCTGCCAGTAAGTCTGAGCGGAGACTGGCTGGCTCATCGCTGCAAACAGGCAAGTGACTGAGGCAAACGATATGGCGTCTTTCATTGTCTCTCTCCTCGGTGAATCAGGGCTCGACCAGCGTTCCTGTGGGATCGGGAACCGGCAGGAACTGACGATTATTCATCTTACGCAGATTATCCAGATTAACAACGCGAGTGGGAATTGAAAAGAGTCTGCTCTGCGTTTTTTTATCGAAGCGTTGAGGCCACAAACTATTATGAACAAACAGTTTGAGTTCATCGTGGTCGGTGCCGGCGGCTTTGGAAGCAGCTGCCTGTACCACCTTGCGTGTCGCGGAGTCCGGGTTCTTGGTCTCGACCGCTTTGGTGCGGGGCATGACCGAGGCAGTTCTCACGGCGACACTCGGATTATCCGCCAGGCGTACTTCGAGCATCCGGATTACGTGCCTTTGTTGCGGCGGGCCTATGAACTGTGGCGCGAGCTGGAATCAGCGTCCGGTCGCGAACTGATGAAAATCTGCGGGCTGTTTCTGGCGGGGCCGCCGAATGGCGAAGCCGTTTCCGGAACGAGACTCGCGGCACAGTTGCATGGACTTCCGTTGGATGATGTTTCTCTCACCGACTTCTCCAACGGCAGTGACGCCGGGTTTTCCGGTTTTCGAGTGCCGAACGGCTTTGACGCACTCTTCGAACCGTCAGGCGGATATCTGCATGTCGAAGATTGCGTGAAGACACATTTGCAACTGGCCTGCGAACTCGGTGCAGAGCATCGGACCGGGGAAGCGATTATTTCGTGGGACTCGGACGGCCAGACGGTTCGAGTCCGCACCGAATCGGAAGAGTATCAGGCATCCGCTTTGATTCTCACGCCGGGTGCGTGGGCGAGTCACCTGCTGGGCAACGTTCCGGGAATGCCTGAACTTCGTGTTCTCAGAAAGACGCTGCACTGGCACCGCGTTCGCTCGAACGTTTACGACGTCAATCGAGGCGGACAGGGCTTCTTCTTCGAGATGCCGTACGGAGTGTTCTACGGATTTCCTTCGCTCGACGGTCAGACCTTAAAGCTGGCCGAACATTCCGGCGGCGAGGTCGTCAACGATCCGCTTGAAATCGACCGCTCTCTCCGAGATTCCGATACGCAGCCGATCAGCCGCTTCATTCAGGAAGTCATGTCCGACGTCGATCCCGTTGCTGATCGCCATTCCGTCTGCATGTACACGGTCACTCCCGACAGTCACTTCGTGGTCGATCGGCACCCCGAACACCGTAATGTATTCTTCGGCGCGGGTTTCTCGGGGCACGGCTTCAAATTCACTTCCGTCATTGGCGAAGCACTCGCCGATCTGGCCATCAACGGCAAAACGGACCTGTCGATCGACTTCTTAAGTCTCGCTCGATTTCAATCCTGAGGTGCTGACGGTTGGCAACTCCAGAACGCTTCACCAGACTCCACACTCTCCAGTGGTGGTCGTGAAGAGCCAGCCCTTAGTTCCAGGCACTGGGGGCTCGCTGAAGCTCGACCACCAGCCACCCAGTGATCAGCTCCCCGGCGGCAACAACACGGACAATCGCCTCAAAGAACGTTTCGAACACTCCCTGGGAAACGGTTCCCTGAAAACAGGAATGCGACATGCGACCAATCATACTGGCTACTTTTGTCCTTTGTCTGATGCCTCGATTTGCCGCCGACTTTGCGTTTGCTGGTGATTGGCCACAGATTCTTGGTCCCGCCAGAAACGGCATCGCTCAGAAAGAGACGATTGCCAGTTCGTGGCCGAGCGGCGGACCGAAGTTCGTTTGGCAGAAACCCGTTGGCGACGGTTTTGCTGGCGTTTCGGTGGCGAATGGCATCGCGGTCGTTTTTCACCGGGTCGATGATGAGGAAACCGCCGAAGGTCTCGATGCAAAAACCGGCAGGCAACTCTGGAGCGTGGCGTTTCCTGCCGAGTACGTTCCGTCGTTTAATCCAGACGCCGGGCCGCGAGCTGCTCCTGTCATTCATGACGGACTCGTTTACCTATATGGAGCACGCGGCATTCTATCGTGCGTTCAGCTGGCAGACGGAAAGCAGGTCTGGCAGCGCGACACGTATGCCGACTTCAGCAGCAAGCGAACCTCGCGGGGAGAACCCGCCGAAGGCTATTTCGGTTTCGCGAGCAGTCCGATTGTTGAAGGAGACAAGCTGCTGCTCAACGTTGGAGGCAGCAGCAAAAACGCCGGGATCGTCGCGTTTGATCGAAAGACCGGAAAGACGTTGTGGACAGCGACGGACGAGCGAGCCAGTTATTCCTCACCCGTTGCAGCAACAATTGAAGGGCAGCGACACGTCGTGTTTGCGACTCGGCTGAAAGTGGTTTCGGTCGATCCTGCCAACGGTCGCGTTCTGTTTGAGTTTCCGTTTGGCGAACTCGGACCGTCAGCCACCGGAGCGAGCCCCGTGATCCTGGGGAACTCGATTTTCATTACGGGCAGTTACCGTTTCGGAGCGGTGCTGGCTCGAGCAGGACGTAGTGGTGTGATCGAGGTCTGGCGAAGCGACGAGATTCTTTCGAGTCAGTACACCACCTCGATCGCTTATGACAACACGCTTTTCGGCGTTCATGGTCGACAGGATGCTGCCCCCGCTGAACTGCGTTGCGTGAACCCGATGACTCGACAGGTCCTCTGGAAGAAAAGCAGCTTTGGTTATGCGACGATGATTCTGGCCGGCGACAAACTGCTTATCATGAAAACTGACGGCGAGCTGGTGCTGGCCGCTGCGGACACTCAGAAGTATCACGAACTGGCTCGAGCCAACCTGTTCAACGGAACCACCACGCGAGCCCTGCCGTCGCTAAGCAACGGGCTGTTTTACGTGCGCGACGGCAAGACGCTCAAGTGTTTCGACCTGAGGTAAGAGCAGCATTCGTCGGCTAGACCAAGCGAACAGCGTGAGGAAGCGATCGCCATGACGGAATGGAAAAACCTGTGCACGATGCACCGCTCGCAGAGTGAGCGTTTCGGCAACCGAGTTGCGATGCGACATCCGCAGAACGGGCTGTTTCACGATCTCGATTGGAGCAGTTATCGGTGGCAGGCGGATCAGGCGGCGTCTGGACTGATCGACCTCGGAATCGAAACTGGTGACCGAGTGGCGATTCTTTCGGAAAACCGGTTCGAGTGGCTGATCGCTGATCACGCGATCCTGAGTTCCGGAGCGGCAGATGTGCCGCTGCACGCTCCACTTTCGCCCACGCAGGTCGAGTATCAGGTCGGGCACAGCGAAGCTCGCGGCATCATTGTCAGCGGTCAGACGCAGGCCGATAAAGTTTTCGAAGTCCTCGACAAGCTGCCGTCGCTGGAGTTTCTGATTTCTTTCGACGCGATTGAGGCTCCCGACGGTCGCCTGCAACTGCTGACCTGGCAGGGACTGAAACACCGCAGCGGAAGGATTAACGGTCAGGAAATCTCAGCCCGTGAAGCAGACCTGAACGTGTCCAGCCTGGCGACCATCATCTACACCAGTGGAACGACGGGAAATCCGAAAGGCGTCATGCTGACACATGGCAACCTGCTTTCTAACGCCAGGTCGACGGCCGATATTTCGTTTGTGTCGGTGGACGATGTGCTGATGAGCTGGCTGCCATACAGCCACATTTACGCTCGCACGGTCGACCATTATCTGACTTCGATCGGTGGTTTGACGGTCGTGCTGGCTGAGTCGGTCGACACGCTGATGGATAACATCAGGCAGATCCAGCCGACCTGGTTGACCGCCGTGCCGCGCGTTTACGAAAAGGTCTGGAACGCCGTGGCGACGCTCGATCAGGAATCCCGCACGTCAGCGTTGCACACCATCTTTGGCTCGCGAGTCAAGCAGCTGACTTCCGGCGGTGCGCCGCTGCCTCGTTACATCGCCGAAGGATTTTTCGAAGCTGGAATCCCTCTACTGGAAGGCTACGGCCTGACCGAAAGTTCGCCGGTTATCGCCTTTAACAGCATCGAGAATTACCGCCTGGGCTCTGTCGGGCAGGCGCTCGGCGATGTTGATGTGAAGATTTCCGACGCGGGCGAAATCCTGACCAAAGGTCCGCACGTCATGACGGGCTACTGGAAGAATCCCGATGCAACATCCGAAACCATCATCGACGGCTGGCTACACACTGGTGACGTCGGACGTCTCGACGCAGACGGTTACCTCTTCATTACTGACCGCATGAAAGACCTGTTCGTTACGTCGTCGGGCAAGAACATTGCTCCGGCAGAACTGGAACGCATTCTCAGCCGTGACGAGTACATTGACCAGGCCGTCGTCTACGGAGACGGTCGGAAGTTCGTGAGTGCGTTGATCGTGCCGAGCTTCGAGAAACTTCAAACGCTCGCCGACGAAAACGGCTGGACGATCGACACCAATGGCGACTTCATCACGTCTTCGCAACCACTGACTTTTCTTGAGCAGCGAATCGAGGCCGTGATGCAACAGGTCAGCCAGCCAGAGCGAGTGAAAAAATTTCTGGCCCTGGCTCGGCCGTTTCAGGTCGAAGACGACGAGCTGACAGCAACCCTGAAAGTTCGCCGCCGCCACATCATCAGCCGCTACGAAGTACACCTCGCTGCGTTGTACGACGACTCGTCAGTCTCGGTCGCCACAGGCAGATGATTTCAGAACCACGAAAAACAGTAAAGGCGCGGACGACAGAGTTACATTTCGTGTCTTTACTGTTTTTCGTGGTTAGTTTTCAGAATGAACGAGTGATAACAACGCTTTCCAGGGAATTTCTCGATGGATACTCAGGTCACGCTGACAACAGACGGACCGGTCGCGCGAGTGCAGCTTTCCGGTGAGAAAGGTGTGCAACTTCTAGGAGCGGGAACTCGTCAGCGACTGCACGGAGTCCTGGAAGAAATCGAGCAGCTTCCGGAAATCAACGTCGTCGTGTTCCAGGCCGAGGGGCGGACGTTCATTGCCGGAGCGGACATCAACGAACTGCGGTCACTCAACGCTGAAACCGGTTTCGAAAACTCGCAGCAGGGGCAGGCACTGATGAATCGGGTGGCTGCGTTGTCGGCGACAACGATCGCGGCGATTCATGCGGCATGTGCTGGAGGCGGTACGGAACTGGCCCTCGCCTGCGACATGCGAGTTGCAGCCGAGGACGCGGTGATCGGCCTGCCTGAAACCCGGATCGGAGTTCTGCCCGGTTGGGGAGGCACCGTTCGCGCAACTCGACTGCTCGGCAGCGCTGTCGCGCGGCGACTGATTCTGACCGGCGAACTGGTGACTGCCGCGACGGCATTGCAGTTGGGACTCGTCGATCAGGTCGTCAGTGCAGAAGAGTTTCGCGACGTAGTCGATGCACGAGTTAACCTGGTCGCCAGCCGAGGACCGCACGCCCGGGCTGCCGCGAAAAATCTCATCGCCCAGTTCGAAGGCCCTGACGTTGAAGCTCAGTTCCAAGCCGAGTCTCGAGCATTCGCCGAATGTTATCCCACCGGCGAACCGGAACTCGGCATGTCTGCTTTTCTTGGGAAAATCGACGTCAACTGGGCGTCGCTGAGGACGCCGTAAGGTCCGGTCCATCCGGGCTGACGATGTGTCCCGGCTGGAGCGGGAATGACAGACTCAAGCCGACCTCAGGTTTGATCGGTTTGAAATTCAGTTGAGGCGTGCCGGTGGCTGGTTTGGACCTGCGGGTTGGAAGGCCTAAGATGCGTCCTCTCCCCCAGCATCATCACCTTCTGATCAACCCTCTGATATCAGTGAACTGAGCACATCGTGTCCCGCATTTTTCTCTCGCTTTGCATGGCTGGCACCGCCCTCGTCGCCATTGCGTTTTTTCTGGGGCTGGGGATTGATGACCCAACAATCAAGGACCCCGTGGTTCAGCAGGGAGTTTCCCGACACATGCTGCTGGGACTGGGCGGGTTGATCTTTGCGGCGCTCGTTCATGCGATTGTCCTGACCTATTTCATGGGGACCGGACGGTGGGTCGAAGAAACGTCGCGAGCCTACAAACTGCCACCTGACTTCCACGCGAAGAATCAGAAGATCAAGTACCAGTTGATGCCGGGTATTACCGCCTGCATTCTAATGCTCGTCTTAACCGGAGCCTTCGGCGGCGCAGCCGATCCGGCTTCTGCGGTCGGCTTCAGAGGCTGGTTCGGCTTTGCTCCGTCGACAGTGCACCTCACAATCGCCGTGCTGACGGTTCTGGTGAATGTTGCCGTCAGTATTTTTGAGTTTCGGTCGATCGAGCGTAACGGCGAAATCGTCGAGCAGGTGATGAGCGAAGTAAACCGGATTCGTACCGAACGCGGATTGCCGGTCTGATTCATCGAGCGAAAACTCGCCGCCCTGCAACTGACACCGCCGTTTTCGTTCACAACAGCTCACAACGACAGGAACATCCGAATGGAACGCGTTGTGAGTTTTGGCGGTCTGTTTGTGATGATGGGCCTTGCCTGGGCGATGAGTACGAACCGGAAGAAAATCAACTTTCGGATAGTTGTCGGCGGTCTTGCCCTGCAGTTCGGCATGGCGCTGCTGGTGCTGAAAACAGAACCAGGACTCGCCCTGTTTCAGTGGCTGGGTGACCTGTTCAAAAACATGCAGACCTTTACCGACGATGGCACGGATCTGGTCTTTGGTCTGAATACGGGCGAAGCGGAAACCGCGTACTCGCCTCGTAACACACTGCTTCGAACGATCGCTTTCGGGATCCTTCCGACAATCATTTTCTTTTCATCGGTCATGTCGGTCCTGTATTACCTGGGTGTTGTTCAGATCGTCGTGCGAGCCATCGCCAAAGTCATGCAATGGACGCTGAGGACTTCCGGAG
>JABMPE010000473.1 GCA_013203845.1 Rhodopirellula sp.
GGCAGGTTCTGTGGACCGCACTCGCCGCTTATGTATTTTTCTGCTGGACCAGCTGCTTCCACGAAGCGTCTCATCAGACGATCTGCGGATCGAGACAGTTCAGCGTCATTCTCGGTCGCGTCATCGGAACGATGATCTTCGTGCCGTACTCGATCTATCGCGAGAGCCACATTCGGCATCACGCTTATCTCAACAAACCCACTGACTGGGAACTGTGGCCGTACTCCGACCCGCAGACGTCACTCTGGTTCCGGCGAATTTTCTGCTGGCTGGAATTTCCACTGGGTGTGTTCACGACACCCTTCGCTTATGGACGGCTCTATTTTCACCCCGGCTCGCCACTGACCGATTCAAAGATTCGGCGTCAGATCGGCTGGGAGTACGTCGCCATGTTCATCACCTGGCTGGCGATCCTGACAACGGTGACTGTTACTGGAACCTGGCTCATCTTTCTGCGGGCGTGGGTGATTCCTCACTGGATTGCCGGAGTGTTCCAGGCGTTCCGCAAGTTTACCGAACATCTGGGCATGAAAAGCTACGATCCACTTCTGGGAGCCCGCACGGTCATCAGCCAGGGTTGGCTGACGAGAATCGCCTGCTACTTCAACTTCGACATCTTCATGCACGGCCCGCATCATCGCCATCCGCGAGCGTCAACAAATCAGCTTCGCGATAAGATGGCCGATTATCAGCGAAGTAATCCCGACCTCGCGTACCCGGTCTTTCCGACGTACCGGTCCGCCATTCTGGACATGCTGCCAGCCATCTGGAATCCCGGAGTCGGCATGAACGCCGGCGCCCCGTCTCCCGAGGCTGAAAAAGCCCAGGTTGAGAACTTTGTGGTCGACGTCTCCCACGAAATTCTGGCTGATTCGGACAACGAAACCCGAAACGACGCCAGCGAATTATCCCGCTGAGATTTCACATCAGCGAGTTTCCAGCATAACCCGCCACGAACCACACCGGAATGAATTCCAAATCAGGCATTCGGCAAACCGGTGAGGCCGAAACGTGCCACAGCGACGCCGGCAGTGCGTCGAGACGCACTTTGCGATTCCTGGGCTGACGCTGCCAGCTCCGTTGGATCACCGGCTTCAGAGCCTGTTTACGAGATGCGGCGATTGTGGCCAGCCTTGGCGGACTTCACCGTCGAGAATGCCGTCTTCGCGCGGAAGTCCCAGGTCGTCTTTGTAATATTGCTTAAAGAAGTGCGGCACTCCGAAGGCGGTGCAGTGCGAGTCGATCTCGCGGACCCAGTCGAGGTCCATCAGCCGCCGTTCGCCCTTCTTCGCGCGTTCACATCCGGTGATGACCCAGTCGAGTGAATCGAGATACGGTCGCAGGTCAATCGCTTCGAGCAGTGGCTCCGCCGAAACAAAACGCACCGCCGCCGGAATCTGAGTCAAGAGGTCGACCCGCGCCAGCGACTTCGTACTGCCGGCCGTCGTTCCCAGCCAGACATTGGGAAATCCGTCGCCCCAGTCATCCGGTAGCCGATCTTCAATCAGTTCCGGCCGCTTTGTGAGAATCAGCCAGTCGAGCGATTCACACGCCCGAATGACATCCCAGGCTTCGTCCCGCCAGGCATCGGCTCCCGGATGAAAGAAGTCTGACATCGAGCACGTAAACACTCGCAGCCGTTTACCTGATTGATTGGCCGCTCGATTCCAGCGCCGAGGATTGCTCCAGTTCTTCGTCCGCATCGGTCCGGCAAATGGCTCGTAGCCACCGCGGCGCATGATCCCCGAGATGTAACAGTGTCGGCATTCCTCGCTGACCTTGTGACACCCCCACCAGAAATTCTGAGTGTGGTCCGTCCAGCCGATCTTTGAATTCTGGGCCATGGTCCGCTCCGCTCGAACGCCGGGTGGCCGTGTTTGCTTGCAAACAGGGTCGTGAAACGACAAGAGCCCATCTAAATCGGATCTGTCACTTAAACTGCAGCAGACCTCTTGTGCTTCGCACACAGGTTGGCAAGCAACCTGTGCCACCCTTCATCCTCTGAAATCAGTGGGTGTCACCCGTGGCAGTGAGGACCAATTGAATGACCAACACAAAGGCCTTCAGATCAGAATACTCAGTTGCTTCGGCCAACATCATTGAGTCGGTCCCTGGATGGAGTCGTGCATAGGCGCATTGATCAGTGACGTAGGCTGGGTCCGACCCAGCTTGTGATCAATGCCGGACGAGTCCCAGCCTACTGAACGAGGTCGAGACGCATCCTGCGAAGTCATTCGTTTCTTAGTGAAGTAGGCTGGGTCTCGACCCAGCTTGTAATCATTGCTGGGACGAGTCCCAGCCTACCGAACTACTCTAATCCTCATTGACTGTCACGGAGTGATGCGATTGGTTCAACATAGCCCAGATATTAGCTGCTGCGAAAACTCGAACCGTGACGACGAATCGAAAGACCGTCTCGCTGACGCCGTCTGTTGCATACAACGCAATCAAGCACGGAAGCAAGGCCCATGTGAAGAAGAGAAATGCCACATCAACCACACTACCTCCGCTTCGGTCCGACTTCAGGAGGCGAAAGAGTGCCACGGCGGTCGTTGGAGTCGCAGCAGCCAGCGCAACGGTGGCCGATATTGGGACGGGCACTCCCAGCATTAAGGCTATGATCGCCAAAAGTTCAACCAGGACCCCGAAACGCATCATCTCTTGATTCCTTTACGGGTGGCCGTCATTGCTTGCAATCAGTTTTGTAGGCTGGGTCCTGACCCAGCTTGTGATTGATGCTGGAACGAGTCCCAGCGTGCAGATCAACTCGGTTCTTAGACGTACTCGTTGATCAGATTTTCGATCAGTTCCTGGCGGCCGCTGCCGCTGGGGGCGGAGTCGCCTTGTTTCAGCATGTAGGTTTCCAGCTCCTTGAAGCCGACTTCTCCGGCTTCGATCTTTGCTCCGATGCCGCTGTCCCAACTGCTGTAGCGGTTGGTGACGATCTCGGCCAGGCGGCCTTCTTCGATGATCTTCGCCGCGATTTTTGCTCCGCGAGCGAATGCGTCCATGCCGCCGATGTGGGCGTAGAAAAGGTCGATCGGTTCGAAGCTTTCGCGACGGACTTTCGCGTCGAAGTTGATGCCGCCCGGTGCCAGACCGCCCTGCTTCAGGATAACCAGCATGCACTGCGTGGTGAGGTAGATGTCGGTCGGGAACTGGTCGGTGTCCCAGCCCAGCAGCAGGTCGCCGGTGTTGGCATCGATACTGCCCAGGAAGCCCTGCATTGATGAATATTCCAGCTCGTGCATCATCGTGTGACCGGCCAGTGTGGCGTGGTTGGTTTCGATGTTCAGCTTCACGACATCTTCCAGACCGTTCGAACGGATGAAGTTCAGACAGGCGGCGGCGTCGAAGTCGTACTGATGCTTGGTCGGCTCTTTCGGTTTCGGTTCGAAGAGGAACTGTCCGTTGAAGCCGATCGATTTTGCGTGCTCATGAGCCATGTGCATGAAGCTGGCGAGGTGATCGAGTTCGCGTTTCATGTCGGTGTTGAAGAGGTTGTGGTAACCCTCGCGTCCACCCCAGAAAACGTAGTTCTCGCCGCCGAGTTTGTGCGTGACTTCAATCGCCTTTTTCACCTGAGCGGCTCCGTAGGCAAACACGTCGGCGTTGCAGCTGGTCGCGGCTCCGTGCATGAAGCGAGGATTGGAGAACATGTTCGCTGTACCCCACAACAGCTTGATGCCAGTTCGCTTCTGTTCGGCTTTCAGCTTGCTGACCACCTTGTCCAGAATCTTGTTGGTCTCGCGCAGGCTGGAACCTTCCGGAGCGATGTCGCGATCGTGGAAGCAGTAAAACGGTGCGCCCAGCTTTTCGATGAATTCAAAGGCGACATCGACTCGCTTCAGCGCCATGTCGACCGAGTCCGTTCCGTCTTCCCACGGACGGTCCATCGTCGGAGCGCCGAACGGATCCACTCCGGTGCCGCGGAAGGTGTGCCAGTAGCAGACGCTGAATCGCAGCAGCTCTTCCATCGACTTTCCACAGAGCGTTTCGGAAGCGTTGTAATACTTGTAGGCCAGCGGATTTTTGCTGTCAGGGCCTTCAAATTCGATCTTCGAAACTTCCGGGAAGTACGACATGGTGGATGCTCTTCTGCAAATTGTGAAACTAAGTAGGGCCGGTTCCCACCGGTCGGTAGAACCGGCCCTACGGCTGGTCGACCGAGGCAAAACGAAGAGAGGGTGCGCCGGCGGCTGAGACCGATTTATCCCGATGGGATGTTGAGGTCCCGATCCGTCGAAGCACCCTCCAAGCGGCACAGCGTACCGGAGCAATTCGTCAAATTGAAGGAACGGAAGAGCCAGGCGAAAATCGGATTGGAAGACTCGTATGGGACGGAATCTACACGCTCCAATACGATGCTCAGCTCCCGCAGGACGCGTCGACGCGATTTCCTGCATTTTGGACAGAATTCACGGACAGAGACGGTCAAGTGAAGAAATATGGACAGCCCGAAAAAATTCGTGTCGTTGTCGGGTCGGCGGTTGTTGGCGCACTCGCGGCAATGCTGCTTTTTGTGTTTGGCAGCTTGCCCGATGCCGACACTCCCGACGAACCGCTTCGAGTACTGAAGTCTGACGCCGAGGTTCTGACGAAGCTGTCGCTCTCCAACGATGGAAATACTCTGGCAGCGGCCTCGGCGAATGGCGAGGTGGTGGTCTGGCGGTTGCCGGGTCAGCGATCGATTATCGTCGGAAGGGCAACAGGCAGCGCGGCGACGATGTTGACCTGGTCGCCGGATGGTCTGCTGCTGAGCGGTGACAGCTCGGGCCTGCTGCGAGGGTGGCAACAGCCGGACCTGAAAGAATCCCGCATCGACAGTCCGCAAGTTCCCGTGACGGCCTGCGTGTTTCGGCAGAAAACGGCGCAGAAGCAGATGCTGCTCGGGCTGAGCGACGGACGCGTTGTGCAGATCGATCCGTCAGAAACAAAGCTGCGGGATTCCGGTCATCGAGGTGTCAAAGCCATGCTGATCAGCAGCGATCAGACGGTTCTGATCTCAGCCGGCAGCGAAGGCAAGCTCATCTGGTATGACATGAAGTTGGACAATGTTCTCGGCACGGCGTCTGAGCATGACACGGAAATCGCCGCGCTGGCATGGTCGCCGGATGGGATAAAATTTATTTCGGCGGACTGGAACGGCGAGCTGCGACTCTGGGATGCGAATAAGCGGAAGTTGATCGCGTCGGCTGCGCAGCCGGATGCGGTGTCGGCGATGGCGTGGACGGCAGAACAACTGGTGACCGGCAGCTGGGACGGACGCATCCGTGTCTGGAATGTCGCGTCGAATCAGATCGAGCTGGCATTCTCAATCGACACCGGACAGCCAATCCACAGTCTGGTCGTTGAATCATCGGGCGAAACCGCGTTCACCGTCTCAGGTGATCGTTCGGTCCGCGCATGGGCTCTCAGTCCACCGGCAACAGATTCAGCAATCACTCCTTGACATGACGCGCCAGACAATTTGTTTCTGACAAGTCAAACCACGGAAGACACGAAATGACTCGGAAACGATGCTGACCTTTTCCGTGTCATTTCGTGTCTTCCGTGGTTAAATCATTCGGACCTGAAGGATTGCTGTCAGGCTGTTGTTATTGCCTCGCCGATCGATTGCAATGGGGAGACCTTCACGGTCTGATCATGCAAGGGGCAAAGTTTGTTCCGCTGGTCAGCGTGCTGTTTTCGGATACCAATCTGTGGAAGCTACGACTTACACCTGCCGCATCGTCATTACGACCGGTCCCGATCGGGGCAAGGTTTTCGAGGTCGATGAGGAACTGATTCATATCGGCAGGGCAGAAGAAAATCAGATCGTGCTGGACGATCCATCGCTGCCGGATCACCAGGCCAGCATCCTGCGGAAGAATGATCGTTTTGCTATTTTCCGACCGACCGACGCGGAACTGCAGGTCGACGGTGCCGACATCCCCGCCGAGAAATGGGTGTGGCTGCCGAACGACGTGCGGCTGCAGTTCGGACGTCGGACGTCGTGCCAGCTGACGTACGAGATGTCACTCGACGACGCTCCGACCGCCTCGTCAACGACCGCTTCTGTGGATAAAGCGATCAAGTTGAAACCATCGGCGGTGCCACCCACTGAAGCGGCTTCGGCAACGGCGGCAGCGGAAGGCCATTCGTCCGATCAGTCTGTCGACGACTCGACTGCTGAAGGCGGTAAAAAGAAAAGCAAGCGGAAGGCGAAGTCGAGCAAACGTAAAAAGAATGTGGCGAGGTTTATTACAGACCAGGGCGGTCCGCTGGTGGAACTCGGCGCCGACGGACATCTGCCGGAACTGTCATTGCAGGACGATCTGACTCGCAAAGAGAAACAGGTGAAGCCGCAGCAGTCGAACTCGGCGTTGCTGTACTCGGTGCTGGGGCTGTCGTTTCTGGCCTCGCTGGCGATGCTGTTTGCGGAAATCGATCCACCGTCCGTGTCAGAACTCAGCAAAGCCGACGCTCGCGAAGAGATCGTCCGCTTCTTTGGCAGCGACGAAAAAGAGCTGAAAACCTGGCAGAAACAGTTACGGGCAGCCCGGCTGGCACACTCGCGAGGCGACGACGAAGCGGAACTGATGACGTATCGCCGTGTGCTTGCTCTGCTCAAATCCGAAGACCGCGACCCGCACATCGGCATTACCGGTCACCTCACAACGGACGAGGAACTGAAACGGCTGATCGGCATCATCATCAGCAGATAGCCTTTTCTGAGCGATCACTCACTGCGAAATAAGAGTCATCCTGGCGGGATCCGATCAGGACGAAGCGGGCACCGGCTCTTTTGATTTTCAGTATCGGTACCGAATTCCGGCGCAGCGTCTGACGTCAACGTTTCCTCCTCACCATGACCGATCCGATGACATCAGCAACGAAACACGGCAAGCCCGAATTCGATGCACAGCTGCTGAGCTGGCTGATGCAGGCAGTGGATTCGGGTGCGTCTGATGTGCATCTGGTTGCGGGGCAGCCTCCGGTGTTGCGAGTGCATGGCGAACTGCAACCGCTCGATGTGGAACCACTGTCAGGCGACACGTTGAGGCTGGTTCTGGAAGCCGCCTGTCCGCAGAAGATCTTCGAGCGGTTCCTGGCGGATCAGGATGCGGATTTTTCCTGGCAGTTGCCAATTGGCGATCAGTCTCACCGGTTTCGAGTCAACTACTTTGTGAGTGATCAGCAGCTCGGTGCGTGTATTCGGCTGATCCCGGAAACGATCCCAGATCTCAACTGGGCAGGATTTCCGGAAGCAACGGCGAAAAAGTTGACCAGTTTCCGTAATGGACTGGTGCTGGTGACGGGTGTCACCGGTTCGGGCAAAACGACCACGCTGGCGATGCTGGTTTCTCGACTGATCGCCGCCGGAAACTGTCGTGTGATCACCATCGAAGAACCTGTCGAGTATCGCTATCCGATTTCCGACGGCGCCGTCGTGACACAGCGGGAAGTCGGTATGGATGTGCGATCGTTTGCCGACGGACTGAAGCACGGCCTGCGGCAGGATCCTGACGTGATCATGATCGGCGAAATCCGCGACGACGAGACTGCTCAGATGGCACTGACCGCCGCTGAAACCGGGCACCTCGTCCTTTCCACGCTGCACACGCGGGACGCTCGCGGCGCGATCTCACGCTACTCGGACGTGTTCCCGCAAGCCGTGCAGAACGAGATTCGAGCCCAACTGGCCACCAGCCTGCGAGCGGTCGTCAGCCAGCATCTGTTGCCCAGCTCCATCGAAGGCGAAAAACGCTGGTTGGCCCTGGAGGTGATGTTCAACAACTCGCCGATTGCCAGCGCCATTCGATCGGGCAAGCTCACGTCGATCGACAATTACATCCTGTCCGGTCGCGACGAAGGCATGTCGACGCTCGACGATTCCGTGAAAGAGTTGTACTTCCAGGACCGCATCACCAAAGAAACCGCCGAACGATTCGTGAACGATCCGTCGTCGTTGTTTTAGGCTGGTGAGTGCGTTGCTGTTCCTCGATCCTCTGCCTGAAGATCAACCACGAAAAACACTAAACACACGAAAAGGCTGGGTACGTCATCCTGATTTCGTGCTTTTCGTGTCCTTTCGTGGTTCACAAAATTTGAAGTTTTAAGGCAATTCAGCAGTGATCTACTCGGTCGTTCCTGCTGATGGCGAGTCAGAAGATTCTTCCTCAGACTTTCTGCCCGCCAGAGCCTGCTGTTCGGCAACGACTCGAAAGCCAATGCCCTCGGCGCGAAAGGTCTGTCCGGCTGAGTACTTCGGACTCCAGCCGAAACGACTTCCATCCGGACTCAGAGTCTTGCGTATCAACAGGACGAAATCGGGTTGGGAATGGTCAGAAGTCCACTCAGCGAACAGCAACTCGGACGTCTGCAGATTCAGCATGTGGTTGGCTCGGGCGTCGAAATTGCGGTTGGCTCCGGGATTGGTCTCACCTGGAACTGGCGGGAGCTGCTTCACACCGAGCTGCATGGCAGCAGCCCATTCATGAGACGTCGGCAGGCGATACTGGCGGCTCTCTTTTTCGCTGAGCCATTTGCAGAATTCGTTCGCATCCCGCCAACTGATGAAGACGACAGGATGAACCGGGTCGGACGGCTCAGCGTCTGCCCCATCAGTCCGCCATTTTCGATCTTTCTCGAACACGAATTTGTCCCCGTTGCGTCTCCAGCCGCCAGGGCCAGTCGGCTGTTGAGCGTCGTCTATCGAAGTCGCCTTCTTGCTTTCAGGCGGACCGGCGCCTCCGGGATATCCGGGAACCGAATTCGGATTGAGGCCTGACTGCGCAGACGGCGGCTTCGGCAACATTGCACCGCGTTCTGCGTCGGTGAGGTAGCCGGTTGCTTCAACGAAGTTCTGAAACTGCTCATTCGAAACCGGACTTCGAGACATCACGAAAGGATACGTCACTGCAAACGACGCTGGCCGCGTGTTGAGAATCGGATTGCCGCGCATATCAGCATAGGCACTCATCTCGACAGGAGTGGGCTCATCATCGCCGTTCGAATCGGTGTTTGTACGGGGCAATCTGACATGCGGGAGAATCGGCTTGATCTGTTTGAACTCGGTCGGTGGAACCAGCACCAGTTCCATTCCCAGCGAATTCATGCCTTCAGGTTCAACCTTCAGCTTTCTGGACCATGCGATAATAGCTTCCTTAACGATTTCTGGTTCGGATGCTGTCTCGACTGGCTGAAACGCCATTTCTTCCCGCAAAGTCTGAGAGGACTTCACTCGCTGCATGCGCAGCAGAGTCTGGCCAGTCTGGCCGTTCGTCTTGAACTCCCACGGACGCAGACCGCCTCCGTCGTTGATGCAGATCTCCAGCACGTCCGGTGTCTGTCCCACGGCGGCCCCCATGTCGCCGCCGTACATCGATCCGCCGCCGTACCCACCACCCTCCATTCCACCACCGGCATACTCAGGGGGCATGCCCATGCCTTCGCGACCGTACATTGACGTCCCCTGTGGATTGCTTCCGGGAACGAATCGTAGAATCCCGGCAATGCGAGTTTCGTTCTGCTCCTGCAGATTGATCAGTGCCGGATTGACCGAATCATCGATCTCGATGCTGAAGTCGCTGCGGTCGAGCCGTTCGGCTTGACCGCCGTTCATGGCCACTCCCTGTCCGTGAGTCACCAATAGAAGCCGGTGCGCATCGAACTCGAACTCCATCTGAGGAGCATCATCCCCCGTGCCGCTCATTCCCGACATACCTCCGGGCATCCCGAATTCTGCGGAGGCCACTTTCTGAGCCGTTCGCCAGCGCCCGGTGATTAACTGCCGAAGCTTCGGTTGCGGCACGTTAATCTCGGCCACTTGGTTCGGCACCAGAGTCACTTCGCCTGTCGCGAACTCGGTGTGTCCGACGTACGCCTTCCACGGAAATGTGCCGGAGCGGCTGCCGAAGCCGTTGCTCACGACACCGCCATGCTCGGACGTAAACCGGTAGTGCTCGTTGTCCGGCAATTCGATCACGACTGCCGTGCCTTTGAGTGGCTTTTCGAAGTCCAGTTTCAAATGGTGGCCAGCATTCGGCGAATTCGGTACGACAACTGATGCGACATCACTCAATTCGATGCGTGTCCTGCGTTGCTCCGCGAGGTAATGGACGTCGCTGAACCAGGTCCACAGTCCACAAATGCAGAACATCACAGCAAGGATGAGTGTCGCAAGCACCCGCCTCGGACGCCGCTCTGGAAACAGTCGCGAACCATCTGGACGCTTCCGACGAAACCATAAAATCGCGACCAACCACCACAGGCAGAAGACGGCGGCAGCGAACGTCAACATGTGGCGGTCGCGGTTCGGCAGAGAGTCGAGCGACTCGGAAAGAGCCCACGACTCTTCCCGGAAAAAGGCCCGCGTCCAGACCAGTACCGGAAACAGCCAGGCGGCCAGCCACCCCAGCACGCGATACCACTTCCGCGGCATTACATCAGCGACTCGTCGCGAAAGCCGATCGAATGTTGTTCCGCTCGCCGTTTCATCGGCTCCGGACTGTTGCAGCCGAGCGATTGATGCCACCCCGTTCGCCCAGGCGAAGCCAATAAATCCAGCGAGACCCAGCCCGGCGGCAACAAACATCGTCTCTGGATGGAGTCCGTTCAATCTCGGGCCGTTGGCAATCAGGCCGAGAAACAGGATCAGCGGGGCCGCAATGGCCCAAGCCGGAATTTGGAGCATCATCCAGCGCGGCAATGCCTGTCCTGCCGAGTCGCTGTGCAAAGCAGCAACGGCTTGATCACGAATGGCAGGCGATACCGCTGGCGACACAGAAGACTCAACCGTCGGCACGGTCATCGTCGTCGCGTTGCCGGTCTGCAGGGACGCCAGTCCGCGCTCCAGCAGATCGGCGACCTCGTCAGCACTTTGAAACCGGTCGGCCGGTCGCTTCGCATGCAGCCGATTGATCAGCAGCACGAGCCAGTCGGGCACGTCGGGATTAATCTCGCGGATCGGTCGGGCACTGTGATCGCACAGCCGTTTGAGCACGCCCATCGTCGTCGTCGCGCGAAACGGAGCATGACCGGCCAGCATCGTGTAGATCACACTGCCAAGACTGAACAGGTCGGCACGCTCATCCACCGCGTCTCCGTTGGCCTGTTCGGGAGCCATGTATTGAGGCGTGCCGGCGACGACTCCGCTTTGAGTAAGACTCGCATCATCCACCGCGCGAGCCAGCCCGAAGTCGGTAATGCGAACTCGCGCGATGCCGTTCTCCAGAAGAATGTTCGCCGGCTTGATGTCGCGATGCACGACGCCCTGCGTGTGTGCAGCCGCCAGCCCCTGCGCGATCTGCTTCGCAATCCGCACGGCTTCGCGAACGTCGAGTGAACCGTTGCGATGAATGCGGGCTTCCAGCGTCTCACCCTTCACATACTGCATGACGATGAACGGCGGAGACTCTTCGACCGAGTGAATGGTCACCACGTGCTCGTGACAGATGCCGGCGGCTGCGCGGCCTTCGCGAATAAACCGTTGTCGAGCCTGTCCGTTACCCGCCAGATGCGGAGCCAGCAGCTTGATCGCGACCACTCGCCGCAGCGTTCGATCAAACGCTTTGACAACAATTCCCATGCCGCCTCGACCGGCGACTCGCAGAATGTCGTAATGCTTGAGCCGACCGATCGTGCCCGGCTCGGTCGGTGGATCGATGAACGACAGCTTCAGCTCGATCGCTTCGCCCATTTCCTCGGCGTCTTCCGGAGACTGCTGCTGCAACTCTTCTACAACCTGCTCCAGTCCCGGCCCGACGGCTTCGTCATCCGAAAGGTTCTGTGAGGCAGACTGCCAGAAGTCACCGTCCGCGACGATCTCCTGCAAAGCCTTCTGACAGGTTTCGCAACGCTCCAGATGAAGCTGCAGACTGTCGGCTTCACTGTCGGACAGCGAGCCGTTGACCAGCCCGCGCAGGTCCGTTGTCGAAGGGCAGGGCGTTGTCATCAGGTGGGTTCTCCGCTGCTGCTTCACGGTTTCAGGCGTGCAAATGGTAACCCGAAGCGTCAGCGAGGGACTCAAGCGAAGATCGGCCCCTCACGAATGCGTCGAGTGATGACTGAGTCGTCGCCGTTCCCGCGCTAAGCTCTGAAATAACCAGTACAGCCGAGCCGCCAAATTCTTTCGCGCAAACTGACGATTTTCCATATCCGGATTTCTGGTTCTTCAGCCGCAGATGGGCGCCGATCAACGCAGACGGTTTTTCTGATCTGCGTTGATCGGCGCCCATCTGCTGCTTAATCAAGTTCGTCCGTCAGAGATGCC
>JABMPE010000474.1 GCA_013203845.1 Rhodopirellula sp.
GTTCTTTCACCAGCTCGTGATCCAGCTTTCGCCCCTGCGGCGTCATCATGATCAGTTGGCCGGGCTCTCCTGCATCTGCTTGAACGGCTTCGACACAGTCGTAAACCGGCTCACACGCCAGCAGCATTCCCGGTCCGCCGCCGAACGGTTTGTCGTCGACCGACTTACGTTTCCCTTTGGCCCAGTCACGATAGTTCCAGGTTCTGACATCCACCAAACCGTTTTGAATGGCCAGCTTCAGCAGACTTTGCCCGACGTATCCGGAGAACATTTCGGGAAAGAGTGTCAGAACATCAAACCGCATGTGCGTGACAAGGTGACGAGGGATGTCGACAACGAAGCGACAAGCTGACGAGGAGAAGAACCATCACCGTTTTCAAATCCTCATGCTGCCGCCCGCTCAGCACCGCTGACGCAGATCACTCTGCGGCGGCCACTTCTTCAGTAGTTTCTTCGGCGACTTCAGGCGTTTCTTCGGCAGCTGGCGGTTCAGGCTGTTTAGGAGCCTGAGCAGCTGGCGGAGCATTCGTTACACCCCAGTCATTTTTCTTCAGCTTCTTGATGAGCACGGCGACCTTTTCGGTCGGCTGAGCGCCCACGCCAAGCCAGTAGTCGAGCCGCTCAAGATTAAGCGACACGCGCTGCGACTTATCCGGGACCATCGGGTCGTAATGCCCGATGTCCTCGATTGTCTTGCCATCGCGCTTCATTTGAGCGTCCATTACCGAGATTCGGTAGAACGGTCGGTGTGTCCGCCCCATACGTTTCAGTCGAATTCGAACCACTTGCCAGATTCTCCTTGTAAACAGGCATTGCCGATGGGCAACGCTACTTGTTTCGCTTTCGTGATTTCTTTTTGTCCTGCCGCTGCTTCTTCTTGAGGTCTTTCAGCTTGTCGCTGCTCTGTGGACCTCGCTTACTTCGCTGTTTCTGTACTTTGAAGTTACCACTGGGGTCGCTGTTTCTGGCGATGTCCTGAACCGCACGCATGCGATCCATAGCTCCCATGCCGGACATCCGCTTCATCATCGTTGCCATCTCGCCGAACTGCTTCAGTAGAGCGTTGACTTCTGCTGGCTCGACGCCGCAACCACTCGCAATTCGGTTGCGACGGCTGCGATCGATTTTCGACGGATGCTCGCGTTCGTATTCAGTCATCGAGTTGATGATGCCGTCAACCCGTTTCAGCTCTTTCTCCGGGTCTTCACCCGCTGCACCGAGCTTGTCAGCCATGCCGCCGAGGCCGGGGATCATCTTCATGATGTCCTTCACCGAGCCCATGCGTTTGACCATGCGCATCTGCTTCTGGAAATCCACGAGAGTGAACTTGCCTTCGCTCATCTTCTGTTGAGCGTCGGCCATTTCCTCTTCAGTGATTTCCTGCTGAGCCTTTTCAAACAGAGTGACGACGTCACCCATGCCCAGAATCCGGCTCGCCATCCGGTCTGGATGGAACAGTTCCAGCTTGTCGAGCTGCTCGCCGACGCCGATAAACTTGATCGGAACGCCAGTGACTTCTTTGACGGAGAGCGCCGCACCGCCGCGAGTGTCTCCATCGAGCTTGGTGAGAATCACACCGTCCAGCTCGAGAGCTTCGTTGAATACCTTGGCACTGTTGACCGCGTCCTGCCCGGTCATCGCGTCGCAAACGAGCAGAATCTGATGCGGCTGCACACGCCGATCGATCTGCTCCAGCTCGTTCATCAGCTCGTCGTCAACGTGAAGTCGACCAGCGGTGTCGAGGATGACGACGTCCGCTCCTTCTTTTTTTGCCTGAGCAACCCCGTTCTGGCAAACCTTCAGAGGAGTGCTTGCCGCCGGGTCCTCAGTGTAAACCGAGACGCCGACCTGCTCACCGACGACGCGAAGCTGTTCGATAGCAGCGGGACGCTGAAGGTCGGCAGCGACGAGCAGTGGCTTGCGACCTTCTGCCAGCAGAAGCCTGGCGAGCTTTCCGCACGTGGTGGTTTTACCGGCTCCCTGCAGACCACACATCATGAGGATGGTGACGCTGCCTTTGACAAAGTGGAGCGAGTGATCAACCGGACCCATCAGATCGATGAGTTCCTGGTTGACGATCCCGACAATCTGCTCGGTCGGACTGAGCGATTTCAGAACACTGTCACCGACGGCACGCTCCGTGACACGTTCAACAAAGCTCTGGGCGACATCATAATTGACGTCGGCTTCCAGCAGCGCCTGCCGCACCGTCTTCATCCCTTCACGAATGCTCGTCTCGGTGAGACGACCGCGATTCATGAACGACAGCGCGCTTTTTAAGTTGTCGGTAATGCCTTCAAACATTCCGGAACCGATTTGTCGTCAGAGGTCGTAAACTCCTGCGACGACGCAGCTTAAGTCCCGACGTGATCTATTCTGTACTTCCGCTTGGCGTCAGAACGCGGCGGGGGAGCCGAGCAGTTTACGGACAGACTGATTCAATATCAACGCAGTCCACAAGTATCAACGCAACCATCGGTCAGGAGTAGCCCGACAAGTTACTCCTCTTTTGTCATTACCGCCCAGACGGGAAACCAGTTTCTACTCACGTTACTGATGCACGCTGGGTGCCCGCCTGCGCGGGGATGGTAATTCTCACAAACCGTTACGTCGCTGCAACCTCCGTCGCCGAGAACGTGAATTCGCCAGCCTCGGCTCCGACGGTGATGACTGCTCCGTCCTCAAATCGGCCAGCCAGAAGCTCTTTCGCCAGAGCATTCTGAATTCGCTGCTGAATCGCTCGCTTCAGAGGCCGAGCGCCGTAGGCGGGATCGTATCCTTCAGCAGCGAGTAGATCGCGGGCCTCGTCTGTGACGACCAGTTCGAGATTGTTCTCCTCGACGAGTTTTTGCAGGCCTTGAAGCTGAAGATCGACGATCTGACGAATCTCGGCTCGACCGAGCGGATGGAACACGACGGTTTCGTCGACCCGGTTCAGGAACTCCGGCAGAAACTCGCGGCGCAGAGCTTCCATCGCCGCGTCGCGAATTTCGTCGTCGCTCGACGAACCCGCCATTTCCATAATCTGATGGCTGCCGATATTTGACGTCATGACGACGATAGTGTTCGAAAAATCGACCGTCCGACCGTGGCTGTCGGTCAGTCTCCCGTCGTCGAGCAACTGAAGCAGGACGTTGAAGACGTCTCGATGCGCTTTTTCGATCTCATCGAACAGAATGACTGAGTACGGTTGCCGTCGAACGGCTTCGGTCAGCTTGCCGCCTTCTTCGTAGCCGACGTATCCCGGAGGGGCGCCGATCAACCGCGACACGGCGTGCTTCTCCATGAACTCGCTCATGTCGATGCGAACCATGTTTCGCTCGTCGTCGAAAAGGAATCCGGCCAGCGCCTTGCACAGTTCGGTTTTGCCGACGCCGGTCGGGCCCAGAAAAATGAACGAGCCGATCGGCCGGTTCCGGTCCTGCAGGCCGGAGCGCGAACGTCGCACGGCATCCGAA
>JABMPE010000475.1 GCA_013203845.1 Rhodopirellula sp.
CCGGGGGGCTGGTTGAAAAGTAAGCCGACGTGGTGGAATACCTCCGGGTGTTTCGCCACATCGGCTTTTTTTAATCTCTCGTTTTTGATCTCCAGGAGGTCCAGAAGTTGCTTGATCATCGCGCACTCGGAAGCGAAGCCGGTTGCAAAGAGACACCCATGAAGCGAAGAGCAAAGGCCATGAAAGATATTCGATTAGTCACTGGATTCCTCGCGTTCTGGATCGTCCTCAAGCTCGACGTGCCCGTCATCGCGCCATCGGCCAACGACAAGGAACACCAATGATTGTGAAGAATGTACGACTACTCATGGCCGCCGCCGCGATCGCCACTGTGATGTTTCAACTTAAGAGTGAGTCATCTGTCAGCGCGCAGCCGCCGACGCCGCCGACCCGCATCCTGCCAGGCGGGGCATTCGGAGAAACCATCCGTCTCGGTGAGACGTTGGTGGAACAGACCGCTACGCACCCACTGACAAAGCCCCACGTCGGCAACGCCCTGAACTGCACTTCGTGCCACTTGAAAAACGGCACCGACCCGAAGGCGGCAACATTCATCGGTGTCGCCACTGCCTACCCGGCATGGTCCCCGCGAGAACGCAGAGTCATCACGCTGGAAGATCGAGTCCTCAACTGTTTCATGCGCAGTTGTAACGGCATCCGTCCGCCGCTGGGGAGCAAACCATCCGTCGCCATCACGGCGTACATCACCTGGCTTTCGGACGGCCAAGTCCTGCGAATGAACGCTGAGAATCCCAAGGGACCGAACGCCGTGCCTCGGCTGGCGGTGAAGCCGGAGTCCGCCAGCATCGAACGCGGTGGACTGCTTTACTCCAATAAGTGTGCGACGTGTCATGGCAAGGATGGCGATGGGGAAGACGACCACCCGCCGGTCTGGGGTTCGCGTTCATTCAATCAGGGCGCCGGATTGGCCGATACGGTGAAACTGGCGAGTTGGCTCAAAGTCGCGATGCCGCTGGATGAAACCGACCTCAGCGATCAGGACTCTCTCGATATTGCCGCATTCGTCAACACACACGACCGACCGGCATTCGACCTCAAGAATCACTTACCGGACGAGTCGCGGCTCGGTGAGTACAATGCTGAGCAGACTCGTTGAGTCAAAGCAACTCTGCAGCAAACCGCTGATCTCATTTGTGTCGTGACTCACATTGCAGAATCAGGAGAAGACCATGAAGACGATTCAGGTTTACGACAAGCCGATGTGCTGTTCGACGGGTGTTTGCGGACCTCAGGTTGATCCGGTGTTGCCGCGATTCGCGGCCGATCTGGCCTGGCTGAAATCACAGGGACATCAGGTCGAGCGATTCAACCTGGCCCAGCAGCCAGCGGCATTCGTTCAGAATCCCGAAGTTCAACGACTCCTTGCCACAGAGGGTACAGACTGCCTGCCGCTGTTCACGGTTGATGGTCACATTGTGAGTCGGAGCGAATATCCATCACGCGACACGCTTGCCATCTGGGTGGACTCAGAAGCCGCCATCGAGTCGCTGCCGGTCGCCAGTGAAGGGGGCGAGTGTTGCGGTTCCTCCGGCTGCTGTGACTGAAAAACCGTAGGCCATTCGATCCTTCAAACTCACCCAACGTAAAAAGGTATCTCATGAAATTCCTCGATCGTCCCACTCGCAACCTGTTCTTCACCGGCAAAGGGGGCGTTGGCAAAACCTCGCTGGCGTGCGCCGCGGCGATTCGGCTGGTTGATGCGGGCAAAAAAGTTCTGCTCGTTTCCACGGACCCGGCCTCGAATCTCGATGAAGTATTGGGGACGCCGCTGGGGCATCATCCGACTCTGGTCCCCTCGGTGCCGGGACTCTCGGCGATGAATCTCGACCCGGAAAAGTCGGCGGCCGAATACCGAGAGCGGATGGTCGGCCCGTATCGGTCACAGCTTCCAGCCACTGCGATTGCGAGCATGGAGGAACAGTTCTCTGGTTCCTGCACGCTGGAGATTGCCGCGTTCGATGAGTTCTCTCGGCTGCTTGGTGATGCCAGCGCGACCTCAGTGTTCGACCATGTGATTTTCGACACGGCGCCGACGGGGCACACGCTGCGGCTGCTGACCCTTCCGTCCGCGTGGTCGGGGTTCATGGAGAAGAACACGACCGGAACATCGTGCCTCGGACCATTGGCCGGATTGCAGGCTCAGCAACAGCTCTATCAGGACACAGTGCATGCGCTGAGCGACGCTGCGATCACAACGCTCGTGCTGGTGACTCGCCCGGAGGTGACGGCGCTACGCGAAGCGGCTCGAACGAGCGGTGAACTCGCGGCGCTCGGAGTGCGGAATCAGCACCTCGTGGTGAATGGCGTGTTTCAGGCCAGCGACCGGTCGGATCGCCTTGCAGTCGCCATGCAGCAGCGCGGCGAGGCCGCAGTGTCAACGATGCCTGACGCGCTGCGAGATCTTCCGCGCAGCGCGATTCCGCTCACAGCAAGCGGCGTGTTGGGCGTTACCGCGCTGCGTGCCTTCGGAACACAGCCAGCGACGGTCGCCGACAACATCGCTGCGGCAAAGTTGGACTTCACGATGCCTGCGACGCTCGGTGCGCTGATGGATGGTTTGGCGTCTCCCGGTCACGGCGTGATTCTCGCGATGGGCAAAGGCGGCGTGGGCAAGACGACTGTCGCTGCGGCCGTCGCGGTGGGACTTGCCGAACTCGGCTACCGCGTTCATCTCTCTACAACCGATCCCGCCGCGCATGTGGCCGCAACAATGGCCAGTGACGCGCTGCCGAATCTTTCCGTGAGTCGAATCGATCCGGCGGTTGAAACGAAAAAATACTCGGCCGAAGTGATGCAGTCGGCCGGTGCCGGGCTGGATGTGGAAGGTCAATCACTGCTGGCTGAAGACCTGCGTTCTCCCTGCACCGAAGAGATCGCTGTCTTCCGTGCCTTCGCCGAAGCCGTTGCCGAAGGAACGGACCGATTCGTGGTTCTGGATACCGCTCCAACCGGGCACACCATTCTGCTGCTCGATGCCGCGCTCGCCTATCACCGCGAAGTGCTGCGGCAGTCGAGCCAGATGCCTGAATCCGTCGCACAACTTCTGCCCCGCCTGCGTGATCCCGACTTTTCTCGCGTGCTGATCGTCACGCTGCCGGAAGCGACACCGGTTCACGAAGCGGCCCAGTTGCAGCGAGATATGCGTCGCGCCGAAATCGAGCCGTATGCCTGGGTCATCAACCAGAGTCTGGCGCCCCTGACGGTAACTGATCCCGTGCTTCTTAGTCGGCAGAGTCACGAAGCACAATTCATCCGGGAAGTTATTGCCGAGCACGCTCAGCGCACAGCGATCATTCCCTGGCAAATCGATCCGCCAGTCGGGCATCAGGCGCTGAAGCAGCTCATTGGCGGTGCTGCGAACGCTTCTGAATTCATGGCCGAAGTGCGGTAAAAACCAATCCGCTTAATCTCAATGTGGAACCAAGCATGATCGAACGACATGACTGAGAAGACGCGAATTGAAATCGCTCTGTTGTTGCCCGCGGTGCCGGATGCACGTGATGCGTGCGTGAAGCGACTTCGTGACTTGCTGAAAGCCAACGACGGAGTTGAGGCCGTGCACCTTGCTGACACAAACGGCCAGGAGTCCGCCCAGATCTGCATCCACTATGACCCCGACCGGTTGTCGATCGGAGACATTCGAAATCTGGCCCACCGCGCCGGAGTGGAACTTGATCAGCGGTTCGGGCACTTGTTGCTCAAGACGGAAACAATGCACGCTCGCCGGGCACAGATGGTCGAATCGCGGGTGAGGCAAATTCCAGGAGTGTCGGAGGCTGTGGCGTCTGCGGCTGGCGTGCTGCGAATCGAGTTTAGTCGCGAAGCTGCAGACGAAGCAGGCATCCGAGCTGGAGTACGAAAACTCGGTGTGCAGATTATTGACTCGCAGAAATATCAGACGGTCACCGAACCAATCGAAGCGGAACGCAGGACTGTCGGTAAAGAACTCGAACATACGCGTGGCGGCCTGTTCGGCGAGCGAACGGAACTTGTATTCGCCTCGGCCTGCGGCGGGCTGCTGCTCATCGGCTGGTTACTGTCGGCGTTGACCGACATCACACCGTGGGTGCCGTGGAGCCTCTATCTGGCCGCGTACCTGTTCGGCAGCATCTTCATGTTTCGAGACGCGATCGAGGATGTCCGCGCCGGCCGTTTTGATATCCATTTCCTGATGCTGCTGGCTGCCGTTGGTGCCGCCACACTGGGCAAATGGGCCGAAGGCGCTTTGCTGCTGTTTCTCTTCAGTCTCGGACACTCGCTCGAACAGTTTGCGATGGGCCGCGCCAAACGAGCGATCGAAGCCCTTGCTGAACTCGCGCCCCAAACCGCGATTGTCAGACGTGAAGGCAAGACCGAAGAAGTGCCGGTGGAACAGCTACGGCCTGGAGACGTGGTGATCGTCAAACCGAACGAGCGGATTCCGGCGGATGGGTTCGTGATCAAGGGGCAAGGCAGCGTCAATCAGGCTCCGATTACCGGTGAGAGCGTGCCCGTGGACAAGCGGCCCGTCGATGATCCACGGCAGGCGGCCGCGAATCCCGATCGGCTCGATCCGCAATATCGCGCTTTTGCCGGCACCATCAATGGCAACGGCGCGTTGGAGATTCAAGTGACGAAACTCGCCAGTGAATCTACGCTGGCCCGCGTCGTTCAAATGGTGAGCGAGGCTGAAACGCAAAAGTCCCCCACACAACGGTTTGCCGACAAGTTCGAGCACTACTTTGTTCCCACGGTGCTGGCGTTCGTCGTCCTGCTGTTGTTCGCATGGGTGATCATCGACGAGCCATTCAGCACGTCGTTCTATCGAGCTATGGCGGTGCTGGTGGCAGCCAGTCCCTGCGCTCTGGCCATCTCGACGCCGAGCGCGGTTTTAAGCGGTGTGGCTCGCGCGGCTCGCGGTGGAGTGCTTATTAAAGGTGGTGGGCCGCTGGAGAACCTGGGAACAGTCGCCGCGATCGCGTTCGATAAGACCGGCACATTGACCGAAGGCAAGCCACGCCTGACCGACGTAGTCACTTCAGACGGCTCTGCCGAAGACGAATTGCTGCGTGTGGCGATTGCCGTTGAAAGTCTCAGCGACCATCCACTCGCTGCCGCCGTGGTGCGCGGTGGCAAAGAACGCTTGAAGAGCGATTCGGCTTTAAAAGCTCACGACGTACAAAGCATTACCGGTCGGGGAGTCAAAGCCACCGTTGACGGTCAGCCGGTTTACATCGGCAAAGAAAACCTGTTCGCCGAAGTCGAAGGCGTGCCACTGCCGGGTGCGTTGCGCGAGTCTGTCGAGAAGCTGAAAGCCAGCGGTCGCACGACGATGATCGTCCGGCGTGGTGACATGTACCTCGGTGTGTTGGGCCTGATGGACACACCGCGCGAAGCGGCCAGAAACGTGATTGCCTGCTTACGAGAGCTCGGCATCCGCCGCATGATCATGCTCTCGGGTGACAATCAACAGGTCGCCAATGCAGTCGCGAAAGAAGTCGGTCTCGACGAAGCCTGGGGTGATCTGATGCCCGACGACAAAGTCGCGGCGATCAGGAAACTCAGCAACCAGGAGGGCGTCGCGATGGTGGGTGATGGCGTGAATGACGCTCCCGCAATGGCAAATGCCACGGTGGGAATCGCAATGGGCGCGGCCGGTTCTGACGTCGCACTGGAAACCGCCGATGTGGCGTTGATGGCAGATGACTTGAACCACCTTCCCTTCGTCGTCGGCCTGAGTCGACAAACGAGCCGCATCATTCGGCAGAATCTCTGGATCAGTCTCGGCATGGTTGCCTTCCTCGTTCCCGCAACCGTCCTCGGATTGCGATTGGGGCCGGCGGTTGTGCTTCATGAAGGTTCAACACTTCTGGTTGTCGTCAATGCTCTCCGGCTTCTGGCGTATCAAGACTTGAAGGCGACTTCACTCGATGAAACGGATGACTAAATGAAACGCATCCCGGTCGGTCGCAACGAAATCGATGCCGGGAGTCGGGTTGATCAGTAAGTCGACGTGATGGGTTACCTGCGGGTGTTCCATCACGCCGGCCTTTTCTGGAATTCGAAAATGGGATATCTCATCTGCATCCGATGCGATCAAGGGAGACAACAATGCCACGAGTACTGATTTGGGATCTTCCGACGCGAATCTTTGTGGCATCCACAGACGATGCAATTCCATCAAGCCACCCGATCCGCACTCGGAATTGTCTTCCTGCTGTTTGTCTGCTTTCTGGCAAGACGACTGTTCCAGAACTACGACAGGACAACAGGGATATCAACGTTTCACTCGCTTGGAATCACGATTCCCCTTGGAGAATCCGAGGGCTCCGAAGGTGGAAACGATGATGATTGACAGGTCAAGAATTGAATAATGACTTTTTGCCAATGAGCGAGAAACACTGATGGCGACATTGCCGATCTTCGAGGACCTGGGCATTTCGCTTTTGCTGGGATTGCTGGTTGGACTGCAGCGGCAGCATGTTCTTGCACCGCTTGGAGGAATTCGCACATTTCCTCTGATGACGGTCTTCGGTACCGTCTGCGCACTTTTGGCCGGCACGTTCGGTGGCTGGATTGTCGGTGTTGGACTTGCTGGTGTTGTGGCGACTGCCGTTGTCGGCAAAATGACGAATCCTGATCGCGGCGATGTTCATACGGGGCTTACGACGGCGGTCGCCATGCCGCTGATGTACGCTGTCGGAGCCTATCTTGTGAATGGTGACTGGTCCGTTGCTGTGGCTGTCGCCGGAACCGTTGCCATCCTTCTGGAGATGAAGCTGGAACTGCACGGAATCGTCGCGAGACTGGGCGATGCTGACATTAAAGCCATTATGCAGTTCGTCCTGATCTCGTTCATCATCCTGCCGGTCCTGCCAAATCAGACTTTTGGCTGGTACGACGTCCTGAATCCGCGTGAGATCTGGTGGATGGTCGTGCTCGTCGTCGGCATGAGCCTGGGAGGTTACATCGTCTGGAAGTTCTTTGGTCAGCATGCCGGCACTGTTCTGGGCGGCATCCTCGGCGGCACAATTTCCAGTACTGCAACGGCAGTGAGTTTCGCCAGGCGTTCGCGGCTGGAACCATCATCCGTGCGCGCCGCTTCCACAGTGATTATGATTTCCACAACCGTCAGCTTCATTCGCGTCGCCGTTGAAGTGGCCGTGGTTGGACAGGAGGCCATGCTGAAGGGCGTTCTGCCTGTGTCGATCCTGATCTCAGTGGGACTGTTGCTTTGTCTGGTGGGATGGTTTGGAACGCGGAAAGAAACCGAAGTCATTTCACAACAAACGAATCCCACGGAGCTGAAATCAGCCCTCGTTTTTGGATCGCTTTATGCGATTGTCCTGTTTGTAGTCGCAGCGACGAAAATCCACTTCGAAAGGACCGGCCTATTTGTGGTGGCCGCGATTTCCGGGCTGACGGATATGGATGCGATTACTCTATCGACGTCGCGCATGGTGTCGGCAGGTCGGCTCACCGCAGAGACCGGCTGGAAGGTAATTATTTCTGCCGTGATGGCAAATCTGGTCTTCAAAGCGGGGCTCGTCGCAATGCTCGGACATCGAAAGCTGTTTGTGCGGGTCGCCGTTTTGTTCGGAATCCTGATCATCGTCGGCGGCGTTCTGATCGCAGTATTTCCCTGACACTGAGTGTCATCGGAATGGTTTTTGCCACGACCGGAAATCTGGCTCCGTTCGCCGGTGCGATTCCCCTGGAAGTCATCGACGTGCTGGTCGTGCTCAACGCCTTGCGAACCGCCTTTCCTCCCTGGGTGATTCGTGATCGCTAACCGCACAACGAAGTCATCCCGCGCCAACGCCAAGGAACTCGTTCGCCAGGCTCAGCAGTTTTTCCACAGCCTGACGCAACTCCGGATTCTCTCGGCAGGCGGTGTCGAGGAATCGGCTGCGTTCTTTCGGTGATTCAATCGCGCTCGCTTCGGCAAAGAGAGTTTCTTCGTTCATGGCCGGTACCCTGATTCAGATGACAGAAGATGTGTGACCAGCAATGCGATCTTTTCTTCGAAAGCCCCTCACGCGATTTCTGTTTTTTCTGAAGTTCTCATGGCTCGGTGGCGTCTTTGCCCGTTTCGGACAGCTCCCGTAAAAGCCACACGCGTGCGTAACTCCAGTCACGTTCGGCGGTTGCCAGAGAAATCTCCAGGGCGTTGGCCGCTTCCTGCATCGAGAGTCCGGCAAAGTAACGCAGCTTGACCAACGACGCTTTTCGCCCGTCGGCCTGTTCGAGTCGCGTTAGCGCTTCGTCCAAAGCCAGCAGGTCCTCGCGGCGGTCCGGATGCGACACGAGGTCGGGGTCGAGGTCCACTCGCCGAGCCTCGCCACCATGTCGGGTCCGCTGCTTGCGCCGGGCCTTCTCCACCAGGATACGCCGCATGGCTTCCGCCGTCGCTGCAAAGAAGTGCCCGCGCGAATCCCACCGCTGCTGCTGGTCAACATCAACCAGCCTGAGGAACGCCTCATGCACCAGGGCGGTCGGCTGCAGCGTCTGGCCAGGTGCCTCATTCGCCAGACGTCGAGCCGCCAGCTTTCTCAGTTCCTGATACACCACCGGCAGCAGTTCATCCGCCGCAGCGGTATCACCCTGACCAATCGCATTCAGAATTTGAGTCACGTCCGGCATGGTTTCCAGAATACGCAGGACACCTCGGCCGGAAAAGTCATGGCCACGAAATGAGAACGTTGCGCTACGGCACTGTCACGACCGATGAATACACGCCCTGGCTGGGGTTGTAATACGTTCCACTTCCAGACGTCTCGAGCTTCACGGTCCGCACCATGTAGAAGACATCGCCAGTGCCTGGTTCAGTGTCCGTGTACTCCGCTCCCGCCGTCAGCTCAGGTGAAATCCTGGTGTAAGGACCGTTCTCACTTCGAGCCCTGTAGACCCGGTATCCTGCCACTGCGGCCGGCGGTTCCGACCACTTCAGCACGACACTGCGTCCATCGACAACCGTTGCCGACACATCGGACGGTGCAGTTACCGGATGCATTCGCAGTGTGGGATCCCCTAACAACTGCGATGTGATTCCGCGTCTGTGGAACAGGTAGAAGTGCTCGTACCCGTCTTCCGGATTGTTATCCTGGTTCTGTGACAGCAGAGAAGCACTGCCGATCGTGTCACCCAGCGCCATGTGATGGATGAAGTAGAGCGGCGTACCTGTCCATGCATTGGTCAGGCAGTAAGTTCTGGAGGCAAGTGGAGCGCGCAGGAAGTTTCCTGGCTTGTCATAGTCACTGAACCAGGAGCCTGACATGAAGAGGAAGACGACCTGGGGATCCCACTGGATGAATCTTCCTGTACCGGACGTTCCTGGTCCCGCGAGTCCGTATTTGCTGCCGACATCCGAAACGCCATGTTCGGTTCCGTAGCCGCAGGCAAGGCCACAGAGATAGCTGTGGTTCTTCAGCTCGTTCATCCAGTTGTCCTGGTCGGTCTGGTGATAGCCAGACACGTTCTCCGGTCCGAAAATCGCTGAAAATCCCATCCATCCAGTCAATGCGGCGCAAAAGCCAGCGCGAATGTACCCATCCGATATCAACCCTTTGCGCCGGACGTTGAGTCTGTTGTGCCTGAAATTGTGATCCTTATCCAGGTACTGTCGCAGAAGTTCCAACTCGCTTTTCGGTTGTGGTCCGGTGTTTCGAGTCTCCTCGAAGCCCCAGAGATCCACACGTCCGATCTGCAGCTCCAGGTCGCTCGGCAATGTGCTCTGATCCCAGCGGTAATCGCCAGGATGATTGCGGTTGCGACTGTCGAACTTTCTGCCTCTGATTGTCTGGATGTAGTTCACATCGGCGGTGGTATCGGTCCAGGTCCCGTCGATATCAGCGTAGTAGGCATCCGTAGGCCAGGCTCCAATGTGTTCCTTGTGCGTGTCAAACGCGTGATTGCCCGAATACGGCTGCGGCACACGTCCGAGCAGAAAGACCGCTTTCAGGTTCTCCGGGTCCGCGTCGTACTCTGTCTTGATGATCGCCTTGACCTTGACCACGTCCTGCGGATCACCGGAGGTCGGCATAGAACCTTTAATGTTGCCATAGTCGCCAGGATGATACGGAATTCCTTTTGAAGCGTCGCGCGGAACACTGTGCTGTATCACCTGCCATCCATCACCAATAAGGTCCTTCTTGAGCCGGTCGATCTCCTTTGCCAGACCGGAGACCATCGTCTCGTCCACCAGCAGGAGGACCTTTCCCCGGTTGTCGATCATTGGAATCCTGGACCCAACCGCCAGATAGGTATGCGACGTGTTTCGCGCATCCGTGCCGGTCTTAATTTTGTACTCGTATCGCGCGCCGCCTTTCAGACCGTCTTTGTCCGTAAACGACACCGATCCAGCCGGCAATGTAGCAATTGGTGATCCCCAGGGGCTGGAGAGATCTGTCCGTCGGTAAATCTCAAAGGGAGCGGCAGCGCCAGTCTTCACTGGCTGCCACGTGATCTCAAACTGAAGCGGAGACTCCTTGACCTCAACCGAGGCCCTGACAGCGAACTCCTGGTTGAGCGGCTTGTCGGAATCAGGACTGGCTTTCGCTGGCGCGGCTGCAGCAGGTCTCTTCGTAACCGCCCTGGGCGCGACCCGTTCAGGACCGAGTGCCGTCTTCCTTTCGGGCTTCTCTGTCAGCTCTCCGGCATCGTACTTTTTCCAGAACGCTGCGGCCGTGGTGCAGACGGGTCTTTCAGCGGATGGATTGAGCGAGTTTCTGTTGTTCCAGTACTGGTAGTCGGTATCGATGAACTCAAGCGTCGGCAGTTCTTCCCGGACAAGCCTGATCTGGTCTGCAGAGAAGTTCCCGGGCGTAAAGACCAGGACCTTCAGATGTTTCAGCCCTTTCAGCGGGGACAGGTTCCTGACATTCGGGCAATCTTTCACGGAAAGGAGGACCAGATCCTTGAGGTGTCTCAGTGGAGAAAGATCCGCCACCGCCGCGTCATCCATCCGCAGGTCCAGGATGTTTGGCATCTTCTCCAGTGGTGTGAGGTCGGTGACGCCCTTCGCACGGGTAAGATCCAGCACCTTCAGAACTTCATTCCCGGCAAGCGGAGTGATGTCACTGATATACCTGGAGCACAGCCGGGCATTGTAGATGGGTTGTCCCTTGAGAGGAGAAAGATCGGAGACTGCTGTCGCCTCGCAGTTCACACTGCTCAGCCGGCAGTTTCGGAGTGGAGAGAGTTCCTTCAAACTGCGGCACGCGTACAACGTCGCATTGCGTAGAGGCATGTCCTGCAGCGCGGAGATATCTGTCAGGTTCTCGCATTTCATCAATGCCACATTGGTTAGTTTCATGCCGCGTAGCGGTTCGACATCCCTGATCACTGCCTGAGACAGGGTGAAAGACTGCAGAGGCAATCCCTTGACGGGCGAGATATCCGAAACAGTGGATTGCGTGTCCTGAATCCTCACGTCGACGATTTCGCCGGCCTTGTCAAACCTGACCTGAACCTGGCCCTGGAACGCAGGATTGGCTTTCTTCAGTGCATCGACAAAAGCTTTCTCTGCTGTGGCATTCTGTGTTGAGCCTGCTTCGCCTGGCTCCTGACATGCTCCTTCGCAAGTTGGAAGAAATGCCAAAAGTGCCGCCGCCGTAACGTAAAGCCATCGCGCACACGCCGACATTGTTTCATCTCCTGTTGTTGACCTCTGTGACTGTCTGGCAAATTCGGAGTTCACGTCGCGGGTACATCCCATGTGCCGTGACCATACCGCATTCGCCCATGAGTGCTACTCGAAACAGTGAACGGCATTTCCTGCTGCGTTCACAATCAGAGTCTCGTCCGGCTTGACCGCCAGAATACGCGGGAAATCTCAAAGCGAAAAGAGCCAGCCTGCTGGTGAAGGGATTGCACCAGCATTCTTCCTTCTGGCGCCACACATCCTACGGAGCTGCCGACTTGCCGCTCGATAGTTGTCTGACGGTATCCAAACTCAATGCCACTCGAAACCGATGCCATTAAAATGCGATGGCGTGTTCGCGAAGCGGCGAGACGTGCGTGCCTCTTCCAGACCTCGATTTCTCTGACGTCTTCTGCACCACACTTCCAGCAAGGCAAATCAGCTTGCGCCGGGGGATCAAGGGTGTCGCGGGTTCGTCCTTGATGTGGAGAGAGTTTTACCGGGAATCCAGCAACGCCCCATAAACCACCGGCTTCAGCGCCCATGCCGTATCGAAGTTGAACGGCATAACCTGCTCCACGGTGACCACGATGAGATCGTCATCCTTCGGGCTGACCCAGTAGTGCGTCGAGGCCGCGCCGTCCCAGGCATACTCACCGATGCGTGCATCAGGATCCCAATCGGTGTCAGCCGTGCGCACGCTGAAGCCCAGTCCGAAGCCCGTGCCATGCTTGACCCCTCGCGCGGACCAGATGGGGAATGCCGCCGCCGGTAGCTGGTCGTGCGTCATCAGCGCGACCGTCTCGGGCTTGAGATACCGTTTGCCGCTCCACGAACCGCCGCTGGAGATCATCAGCAGGAATCGCATGTAGTCGCCAGCCGTGCCGACAAGCCCGCCGCCGCCGGAGAGCAGACCGGGCCTCGCGTAATACTTTTCATTGGCGCGCTCCCCGGGGATGACCTTGAGAGTTCCCTCCGCACCCGAGTAGTTCACTGCAAAGCGATCGCGCTTCGCGCTGGGAACCCAGAAGTCGGTGTCCACCATGCCCAGCGGATCGAGCAGGCGTTCGTGCAGGAACACATCCAGGTCCTTGCCGCTGGTCTTCTGCACGATCAGGCCGAGCACATCGATTGAACGCGAGTAGATGAACTTCTCTCCGGGATGGCACGCCAGCGGCACGGTTGCCAGGCGAGTCACCAGGTCGTCCAGATCCTGCGCCTCGCCGAGCTTCGCTTCGTTCATTTGTCTGGCGACCACGTCACCGCTGTACCCGCCGAAACCAGCCGTGTGCTGCATCAAATCGCGCACTGTCATCGCCCGCTTCGGCGCGACGAGGCCTTCCGGCGTCCAGACCTTCACATCCGCCATGACAGGGATGTACTTCGACACCGGCGCATCCAGCTCGATCCGGCCTTCTTCCATGAGCACGAGCGTTCCAGCAGTGACGATCGCTTTAGTCATTGAATAGAGCCGTACAATCGTGTTGTTCTCCATCGGCTGGCCGGCTTCCATGTCGCGCTGGCCGAACGATTTGTGGTAGACCACCTTGCCCCGCCGCGCGACAACGACCACACCACCGGCAAGTTTTCCTTCTGCGACGCGCCGGTTCATCACGTCGTCGATCTTCGCCAGCCCGGTGGACGATATGCCGACGGATTCGGGAGCGGCAGGTGTGTGGGCATCACGTTCGGCGCCATAGCCGACGGAAATCGTCAGCAGCAGCGAAAGCAGGATGAAGCGAGCGTCGTAGCGCATGGATAAGATTCCTGAGGGCCAAGTTGTCGTTCTGACCAATCGTGTTGGACCATTTTGTCAACGCAGCCAAGCCTGGTGCCGCATGACCCCAGGCGGCTGTCACAATAGACGTTAATAATCGGAACGCCCAAAGGAATGGTGTTGCGCCGTTCGCTTCCTATGAATTACCGCTTGTCGGCCTCGACACTCTTCCAGAATTCCGTGGTCGACTGGTGGTTGATTGTCTCCAGTGTCTTGATCGAGCGCAGGATTTCCGTGTCGCGATCTGGCTGGAAGACGCTCAGCAGTTCCTTGAGAGGTAATCCTTTCAGCACAGAAAGATCAGTGACGTTCGTCTGGTGGATATTGAGGTTGTTCAAGTTCTTACACTCTTTGAAGCAAGCCAGTCCTGCGTCAGTGACCGGATTTTCCGCCAGGGTCAGCGACGTCAGATTCGTGCAGCCTTTGAAGTGCGTCAGAGACGCGTCGGTCACCCTCGTCTTCCCGAGGTTGAGTGACTTCAGTCTCAGCGGGTCAATGGGCGACAGGTCGCTGACCTGGGAACCCGCCAGCACCAGATGCTCCAGCGGCATCCCCCGCAGCGGAGAAAGGTCAGCGACGTCGGACCCGTCACAGTCCAGTGTTGTCAGCTTCAGTCCCTGTAACGGACTCAGGTCAGTGAGAGAGCAGTCGGGAAGTGAATCATGGACTCCATAATTATGGTCGCTCCACCAGCTCGCCCCGCAGCGCAGCGATTTCAAACCGGTCAGAGCCCGCACCGGACTGATGTCCGTCACGTCACCGACAATCCCCGAACTGTGTTGGGTCCAGCCCCCAGCAACCGAAAGCGCGACAACGACTCCGTCCTCGATCGTGGACTGCAGCGTCGCCGGATCGAAGTTAGGATTCCGTCGCTTCAGTTCCCGGCGGACTTCCTCAACCTGCTGCTCGGCAGGCAGCGCCGCGATGCGGGCGACGTCGGCATCCGTGAACGGAGGCAGGGCCGTCGTCACCGCTTTGGCATTCGGCGGTTGCTTGACCGCATCCACACTCAACGCCACTCGAAAGCCAATCCCGTAACGGTGGTCTGGAGTGTTCGCGTAGCGACATGATGGACGGCAAAACGTTGGCCTGTCCCGCCAATAGCCACCCCGAATGACCTGGAGTGATTCCGACTGAATCGGACGACAGGGATCGATTGCCGGCTGATCAGAGAACGAGTCATAGAAGCTTGAATCCCAACTGTCCTGGACCCACTCCCAGACATTTCCCTGCATGTCGAGCAGTCCCAGCGGATTCGCCTGGAGTTCCCCCACAGCGTGAGTCCTTCCATCAGAATTCGCTGCAAACCAGCACGTCTCCAGCAGAGCTTTGCTCTTTTTGTCTCCAGTGATCTGCGTACCCGTTCCGGCCCGACACGCGAACTCCCATTCAGCTTCCGTTGGCAGACGATAACCGGTCGCTTCCATTGGTCTCACATTTGATCCTCGTTGATGGTCAAACGCCGCCAGTTGCTCGCGCTGGCTGAGCTTCGTGCAAAATGCGACCGCGTCGTACCAACTGACCTGCTCTACCGGGAAATTTCTGGTTTCAAGGTTCGCGACGGCTTCGCTCTCCTTCCCCTTTCCTTCGCTCGAAAACAAAGACGGATTGTCTCCGATAATCTGCTGATACTGCTCCTGCGTGACTTCCGTGGTTCCCAGGTAAATTGGCCGAGTGAGAATCACGCGATGCTGCGGACTCTCACTGGCTACGAATTCACTCCATTCATCTCGTTTACCGGGAACGGGAGACGCCGCTTCAATTTCTTCGAGCGTGCTCCCCATCAGGAATTCACCCGGCGGGATGAGGCGGAATTTCATGCCGAGGGAGTTCTCGTACTCGACCGGGATGTCGAGGTACGTCGCCCATGTTTCCTGATGGGTTTTCGCCTGTTCGGCGTTGAACGGAGCAATCGCCGACGGAGGAGCATCGGCGGTCATTTGGGATGTACTGGCATCCGCGACGTTCGTCGGCGCGGTGGCTTTGGCCGCCTGCTGACCTCGATCAGCGTCGTTTGTAATCGCCGCCGCGACGCGGAAGCCGCGGTCGAAGAAGCAGTCGTCGGGAGGGTAGAAATCCCGTTTTGACGAGCGAACTCGCCAGACTTTGGCAATAAAGCTGCCGCCGCGAATGGCTCGCCAGGCATACTTGCCGGGAGCCGCAGGCCCGGCGGGATCATCCGTCGGCGACGATGCGTATCCGGCCAGCCAGTTCAAGCACCATTCACTCACATTGCCGAGCGTGTCATATAGACCGAACGCGTTCGGCCGGAGTTGTCCGCCGCGCTGGATGAAGTGGACTTCGTCTCCAAACTGGGCGTACTGGCGAAGCTGCTCACTGTTCTCGCAATCGTAGAGCGAACTCTTGGTGCCGGCCCGACAGGCAAATTCCCATTGCGCTTCCGTGGGCAGCGAGAACGTCATGTCTGGATGCTGGCTCGAAAGCCACTCACAGCACCGCGC
>JABMPE010000476.1 GCA_013203845.1 Rhodopirellula sp.
GCGGATGGAGGTTGCCGTCGCCAGCATGAAAGACGTTCGCCACTCGGATCCCAAACTGATTGCTCAGACGTTCGATCTCGGCGAGGGCTTCTGCCAGCTTTGTTCGCGGTACCACACCGTCCTGCACGATGAAGTCGGGACTGAGCCGACCGACGGCCGAAAACGCACTCTTGCGGCCCTTCCAGATTTTCAGGCGGTGTTCTTCGTCTCTAGCCGCTTCCACAATATACGCACCGGACTCTTCGATCACGCCGTGCAGCAGCGGTTTTTCAGCGTCGACTTCGTCGGTCGTGCCTTCCAGTTCGACGATCAGAATCGCTTTGGCGTCTTTGGGATAACCGGCGGCACTGGCCGCTTCAGCCGCATCCATCGACAAGCGATCCATGATCTCCATCGCTCCCGGAAGCAGCCCCGAAGCGATGACCATCGCCACGGCATTACCCGCTTTTTCCAGCGTGTCGTACGCGGCCTGAAGCGTGTAATACGTCTCCGGTTTAGGCAGCAGTCGTAGTGTGACTTCCAGAGCGACTCCGAACAGGCCTTCGCTGCCGATGAACATGCCGGTCAGATCGGGACCGACGGATTCCAGACTGTCGCCGCCGAGTTCGACAATCTCGCCGTCCGGCAGCACAACCTTGATACCAAGCACATGGTTGGAAGTCATGCCGTACTTCAAACAGTGGGCACCACCGGAATTGAACGCGACATTGCCGCCGATCGTGCAGACCGGCCCGCTGGAAGGATCGGGAGCGTAATACAATGTGTCAGCCGCAACGTGCTGAGACACCTTAAGGTTGATCACGCCCGGCTCGACAACAGCGACTCGCTGCTGAGCGTCGTATCGCAAAATCCGGTTCAGACGGTTCATCGCGATGACGAGGCCATCTTCGATCGGAACGGATCCGCCACTGAGACTCGTTCCACTGCCTCGCGCGATGAAGGGCATCTCAAAGCGATGACACAGCTTGACGGTGTCGATGACTTCCTGCTGAGTTTCAGGCAGGACGACTCCGCACGGCCTGGCTCGGAAAGACGTCAGCCCGTCGGACTCATACGGCGCGAGCTGAGCGCTATTCGTCAGAATTCGGTCCGCGGAATAAATGCGGCCCAGTTCTGCAAAAAACGCTGTGACATTTTGTGCGGATACACTTTTGGGTTCGGCACTCATCGGTGCGGAAACTCCTCGCCCTGAATAATCGGATCAATCTGAAAACGGAAATGATATCGCCACCGCGGCATCCTGTCCCGGTTGCGGGTCACTTGGATTCAGATCGCCCGCTCGCGATGATCCATGTTGCAACAATGAGCCACTCTTGTGACTAACGAATCCCGGCTGTTCGCCACTTCGTTCGAGCGATGAATTCTTTAAAAAACAGGCACCAGAAAGTTCACCATGTTGAAAGCCGCCGTATTTTCACTGAACGGAGAAGAAGGACCGCACATCGCAACGCTGCAGAATGCGGGCTTCGAACTCGTTTTTCAGCCGAAAGGCAGCGATCTGTGGAAGGAAGATGATCTGATCGCGGCCATGGAAGGTTGCTCGGCAGTCATTGCCGGTTCTGAGCCTTACACGCGCCGCGTTATCGAGAACTGTCCCGAACTGAGAGTGGTCGCGCGCAGCGGCGTCGGTTTTGACGCGGTCCATCTGGAAGCCTGCAACGAGAAGGGGATCGTCGTCACGACGACTCCCGGCGTAAACCACCACGCTGTTGCCGAACACACCATCAGCCTCCTGATGGGAGTTGCTCGCGACTTTCCGAAACAGGATCAGCACGTCCGCGCCGGAAGCTGGATTCGCCGCGCATTTCCACGAGTCATGGGCACGACGCTGGGAATCGTTGGCCTGGGGAGAATCGGACAGGCTGTCGCGACGCGGGCTCGCGGACTCGGCATGCACGTCGTCGCGTTCGATCCGTACGCCAACAAAGAATTTGCCGCGCAGTGGCAGATCGAACTGGTCAGTCTGGATGAACTTTACGCGCAATCGGAGTACGTGTCGCTGCATTCGCCCTCCACACCCGAAACGTTCCAGATGATCAACAAAGAATCCCTGGCGAAGATGAAGCCGGGCTCGGTGCTGATCAATACCGCGAGAGGTTCGCTCATCAAAGAAGCCGACCTGATCGAATCGCTGAAGAGTGGGCATCTGCGGGGAGCGGGGCTGGACGTGTTTGAAGTGGAACCGCTGCCGACCAGCAGTCCGCTGCTGGAACTCGACAACGTTCTGCTCAGCGGCCACGTCGCGGGCCTGGACATCGAATCTCACAATGGCATGTTCGGAATGTGCGGCGAAATCATCGTCGCTCTCCACAATGGCCAATGGCCAGTCGCCGAGTGCGTTCAGAATCTTCCTGGCGTTACCGACTGGAAATGGTAGCCGCGACGCGCGCCTGGCGTTACGGGGGACGTTCTTTTCCGGACACGGCAGGGTGGGCAGCCCACTCTGCCGTCCCTTAATCAATCAGGAATCTGATGGCAAAGCGAACCGGCGCTGTACCGATTGACGATCCAACCGCACTGACGAAGTTCGGTCGGCTGGAAGTCGTTGCGAAACTGCTCGTGGAAGGCTGCATCATCGGTCAGCACAAAAGTCCGTTTAAGGGAGCCAGCGTCGAGTTCGTTGAGCATCGCAAGTATTACCCCGGCGACGAAATCCGGCACATCGACTGGCGAGCGTACGGCAAAACCGGGCGTTACTACATCAAAGAATTCGAGGACGAAACCAACCTGCGGTGCTACCTGTTCGTCGACTGCTCGGGCAGCATGGCCTACGGCAACAGCACGCTCAGCAAGTTTGATTATGCCCGGCAACTGGCTGCCGCCCTTGGATACCTGCTGCTGGCTCAACAGGACGCGGTTGGGCTGGTCGCCTTTGACACTCAGGTTCGAGAACGATTTGAACCGGGAACGAACGCTCAGAAATTTCAGCAACTCACAACGGCTCTCGAAAAGTGCCACCCGGGTGCGGTAACCAGTCTCGGTGAAGTCATCAGCCAGACGCTGCCGACCATTCCGCGTCGCAGCCTGATCATGGTGATCAGCGACTGCTTCGACAAAATCGAGGCGTTAACGGCCGCTCTGAAAAGAATGCGGCATGCACGTCATGAAGTCATCCTGCTGCAGGTCGTCGCCCCTGAGGAAGAGACGTTTCCGTTCCGCAGTCCGACACAGTTTCGGAGTCTGGAAAACAGCGGACACCGGATGCTGGTTGATCCGCATCGACTGCGAAAACTCTATGTCGAGCAGTACGAGGAATTCTGTGAAGCCCTGCAGAAACAGTGCACGGGAATGGGCATCGACCGACTGAAGATGACCACGGCTGATCCGTACCAGAAAGCGTTGGGAGCATTCCTCACCGCGCGGTCACGCAATCGGTAGCCATGCGAGGTTACTCGGATTTTTCGGATTGAGCTGTCCAGCGGTTGCTCAGCCATTGAGATGCCGCATAGCGGGAATCCTGCGTATCCACTTTTCTGAGGAACGCCGCACCTCGACGAGCATTACCGGACAGCGCCATCGAGATCCCGGCCAGGTAGTTGGCTTCGTTCCTGAATCGCCCCGGATAAGTCTCCGTTGCCAACTGACGCAGGTAGCCTTCCAGGTCTTCGCCAGCCGACGAGTAAGCTCCCTTCTGAATCTGGCAACTCGCCCGCCAGATCAGCGCTTCTTCCGCCGCCCACAAGTGACGATCCTTCACGTCCTGAGGTAGCTGCTGAGCCACAAGCAGCTTCAATCCTGGATCCAGTTGCTCGTCATCCGGTGACGGTGGCAGGTTCTTCCAGTTCTGAACCTTCAGATAAGCAGGAATCGCACGCTCGGGTCTCCCGAGAATCTGATCCACACGTCCCTGACGATGTGTTCCCCAGGATGCTCCGAACGTGAGTTTCAGCGTCGGCTGGTCCGGGTGTTCGTCATCTTTCACCATCCACGCCGACAGTGGTTCAGGCACTCTGAAGGTGTTGTTTAACGTCGCCAGTCGTGCTGCCTGTTCTTCATTTCTGCTGACCGATTCGCGAGCCTCTCGTTGCCGTTCGGGGTACATCCACACGCCCACATGTGAATCAGGAAGCACTTTTTTGAGCGGGGCCGAGACCAGTTCAATAATGCCTTCAAAGGGACCACACGAGACAAGTGCTTCGAAAATAAGGGCCTTCACTTCAACCGGCTGGCCGTTTCGCAGACCTTCCATGCGACGCGACCAGACACTCGAATCTCCAATGACCTGCGGTTGCAGCTTTCTAAAGAGTTCAGGAGTGATGGCATACGGTGACGCCTCTCCAATTCCCATTTTTGCCAGAACAGACGGGCCACTCAGAGCCTGCGCCAGCGTGGCTGGTTTTCGGACAAGGGCGTCTGTATCAAGCTCGTCGGGACTCGCAATCGGGAGCCCCAATCCTGCGTCAAACAGATAAATCGAGTCGTTCAGCAACGCTCCGACGATCAGATTCTCCGACTTTGGGCTCTGCTCACCGTCGCCGTTGCTCTGGTCAGGACTTCCCGTGGTTTCTGCAGTGGCAGCTTCGCCATCAATTGCCGCCCCGGTGAACACGACGGTCGGAATCCTGCGTTGCCTCAACAGGGTTGCAAATACCCACGCGCGATCCTCGGTAGTTCCCTGACCATAGAGCGTTGATTCGAACGGGCCAAACGGCAGCGACTCAGCAGCGGGAATGACATGGATATTGTTGATGACGAAGTAGAACAGGTCGACAATCGCATCAATCTCTGATTCGGAATCAGACGTGATCGACTCCGTCACTTCCCGTGCCCACAAGCTGTCTCGAAGGTGATTCGAATCGCGCAGCACAAATGTTGGTTGCAGAACCCGTTCAACGACTTCGCCGGGCAGCAGCTTCGCCAACGATTCCGCCAGTTGCTTTTCATCGACCTCCGGGTCGACCATCTCGCTCAACATTTCTTCACCCCACCCATTGATATCAGATGTGGGTAAATCGCGAGGAACGTTGATTTCAAACTCGTCCGGCGACAATCCTTCAAAGGTTGTCTCCAGTGAAATCACGACGGGTTCTTCTGTCGTGACATCAGTTCCGGAGGGTTCAACGGCTTTCTGCTGGCACCCCTGTAAAAACATGACAGCAGCGCACAGTGCAATGCCGGAGACCATTGATCGAGTCAGCTTGAATCGACCGGGAGTTTTATGAATTGCTGAGTTCATCTTCCTGCTGCTTCTGATTTCGAAGTTCAATCATCTGAAAGATATGGTCCGCGAAAAACCACGGAAACGACTCTGAATAAAACGCCGCTCGCCGTCAGCGCGTTCCATTGATCACACTGACAGCGAGAAAACCGCCACACAATTCGTCGTCAACAACGTCAGTCTGAACCACCGCTCTGGTCGAACTCAAGAACGACCTGTCGCAATTTCGTGAGTTGTTGAAACAGAGTTCTGATCTGATCGAGCGGCACCATATTCGGACCGTCACTCATGGCGTTGTCAGGATCCGGGTGCGTCTCGATGAAAACACCATGACACCCAGCCGCAACCGCCGCTCGCGCGACAATCGGGACCATTCCCCGCTGACCGCTGGTTGTCGCTCCGCCAGGCAACTGCACGCTGTGTGTCGCGTCAAAGATCACCGGCGCCCCGGTCGAATGCATGACCGGAATCGCCCGCATGTCATTGACAAGTCGACCATACCCGAACGTTGTTCCCCTCTCGGTCAGAAGAATGCTGGAGTTTCCTGACTCCTCGCACTTTCTCACGATGTGAATGGTGTCTTCCGGCGCGATGAACTGAGGCTTCTTGACGTTGACGACTCCACCGTTTTTGGCGGTCTCTTCAGAGACCGCGATAATCAGATCAGTCTGCCTCGCGAGAAACGCAGGAATCTGAAGAATCCGGCAGACCTTCGCCGCGGACTCCGCCTGGAACGGTTCGTGAATATCCGTGGTGACCTGCAGGCCGGTCTGTTCCGTCACCCTGGCGAGAATCTCCAACCCGCGTTCCAGACCAGGACCACGACAACTGTGGATGCTGGTACGGTTGGCTTTGTCGAAACTCGACTTGAAGACGAGAGCCACGCCGAGTTCTGCGGCCATATCGGCGAGACGTTTGGCGACATCGAGAATCAGCTCTTCACTCTCGATAACGCACGGGCCAGCGATGAACAACAGCGGCTGGCCGGTGCCGCATCGAAGATCACCTACGCTAACTGGATCAACAGGCATTGGGCATCCCTTCCCTGTTCAATGGTCACTTCAGTTTCAGGCTCCGCACCGGAGACTCTTTTCAGATTTTTCGCAGCGGTAACGAAACACGAATATCCTAGCGTTCTTCCGCGGTATTACTTTTCGGCAGCAGTGTCGGCCACCGGCGCGATGACCGAATGCAGCACTTTCTGAGATTCAACATCCTGCACAAACGCGACGACCGAAAGGTGCTTCAAAGCCAGAGGCATCGAAGTGAACTCGACGCCCTGATTCTCTTCAAACGTGGTCAGGTAAGAGTGAAGGCGTTCCCGTAACCCTTCAACATTCACGTCGCCCTGAAAACTCAGCACTCCATCCTTAGGACCAACCCCGCGATCTCCGCCAATCAACTGCCTCACAACCATGTCGTGATGGCGAATTCCGTTGAAGGCCTGATACTTGATTCCGGATTCCGCCAGGACCAGCATCAGTCGAGCATTTCCGTTTTCCGGGGTCAGACCGTTGACGGTCGCTGAAACCTGGATCGTGTCCTGCTGCCGTGAGACCTGCAGTTCAATCGTCACCTTCGGCTCGACCTGCCCGGCAACCTTCGCGTCAGATTTTGGAGATTCCTGCGCGTCGTCAGTTTCAGCAGCAGGTTTCTCGTCCTTCCCTGAATCTGCTTTCTCGTCGACCACAGAGGCTGCTGGTTTGTCAGCCGCTGGTTCTACTGTTTCGTCGTCGACTTTTGAATCGCCACGAAACTCATCGATGACATTCCGCAAGCCCCGGTACGTCTGTGGCACATTCGGCATGAGCCCAGCCACACCGCCGAGCGCCTGCCCGTCTACGAACAGACTGGGAGTGCCACTCGCCTTGTAATAGTTGTAGAAGCGAGCTTCACAGTCGTCGTTTGCCAGCGGATCATGTCCCGGTACATGCACGTGATAACGCAAAGTGATGACTTGCGATTTCGGATAAGTTTTTTCGATGCCCTCCAGTCCGACATCCGCCGAAACACACGGAGCACACCGAGCCCCTGTGAACAGTTCGCATAAAACAGTGTGTTTGTCAGCATCTTCTTGAGTCGCCTCAATTGGCGAATCAGCAAAACTCAGCAGGTTCTGTTCGTAAACCTGACTGATGTACTCATCGAGGCCTTCGGTGCCACCATGCTTTGTTTTCCATAAGGCCGCCAGACGCTCGGTCGGCAGAATCTTCTGAACCGTCTCGTTGGTCCAGAACTGCTGCAGCATCCGTTCCTGCATGGGAAAGGCAACCAGCTCGGCGTATCGGCGGATCGCTTCGTCGGGGCGGTCGTGTTCCCGGGCGTCGTCCGCCAGCAATGCAGAGAGGACCGGTTCGAACGGCGTTTTTGTGAGAAACTCTTCAGCCAGTTCCCGGCCCTTCGCCAGGTCATCCTTATCAGCAGAGCGAAGCAATTCTGTCGTCTGACGGTATTTGATTTGAGTACGCAGTCCCGAGACCTGCAGCGCGAGCCGTTTGAGATCGTCATTTTCTTTGAGTTTCGCTTCGATCTCGTCCGCTCTGGCCAGGCACCAGTTCACGTCGTATCCACTCATCGCGATAGCGCTGAACGATTCAAACTCGGCATAGGTAACGGCGCGGTCACCCCAGTCCGCCATCGCACTGGTGAATTCATTGATGACTCGTTCAAGATCCGCGACCGGCGCTTTATTTCCGGCAGTCATATTGATCAGACGAATGTAGGCCATTCGTCCCAGCGGACTCACCGGAATCATCTCGACAAAGGCTCTTGTATCTTCGTCCGGCACTGGCGAAGTCCCCAATGCAATAAACATTTGAGTCTCAGGCAGCGGTATCAGCGTTGGGATTCGAGCGAATGTCTTTTCTTCCGTTGGAAGTAATCTGGACAGCGCGAGGTTGCCATCAACAAACAGCGTGCTCCCGATGACAAGCCCGTGCTTAAGCTTTCCCGAGAAGTCAAAAATCTTATCGCCCTGCTGACTCTCAGCTCGAAACCGGATGGTGCCGTCTGAAATCTCGACGTCACGAAATTCGACCTGTTCCAGTCCCTGGCGGCCAGTAATCACTGACATGGTTGGAGAATCGCCATCAGCGCCATCAACCTTGAACAACAGAACCGCGCGTTCTCCTGCCTTCAGCTCCTGTCCTTCCTGCTGAGGAGGCACCAGCTGCGGGAAAGCCAGCAACCAGCTGCCGTCAAACGTGTCTCTTCCGACAGGCTCCTTCGCGTGCGAATGTCCCTGATGTGGGTCCGCCGACGGGTCGCCCTTGGCCGAACTTCCAAGCGTCTTCGTAGATTCGCCAGACGCTGTTTCCGACCCCGTTGTACCCGCGACCTCCGACGTGCCAGTGGTGGCCGTGTCGGTCGGCTCGACCTTCGTCTTGTCGCCGCATCCGATCAGTGTGAGCAGGAAGCAGAACGAGATGAGCCCGAAAAACTGTCGACGCATGAAAAACACCTTTGAAGAAAGCGGCGATCGAGACGAAGCCCGATCGAAAAATGATCATGATCATATGGAATGCAACGTCAGGAACTTCCTGACCTGGCGGTGAGCAATACTCAAACAAATACCGTGAAACTGGCAGTGCCGGACTGAATCACGATTCGCCTTCAAAACGCCCGCAGAACGGAAAGCCGGAAGCTACCTGCTACGAATGAAACCTTCAGGTCGCGGGATTCTATCGGCTATTTCCAGCAGGAACGAGTTCACAATGACCAGGATCGTGTGAAGAAACGAATCGCGCTCTGACAAAATAGAGCAGCCATAGTCTCAACGCAGCGGTGTCCTCCACCGGAACTTCGGCGGTTCAGATTTCGGGATTCAGTATCTGGCGCGCCCACAGCCACGCCGTGACGTTCAGGACGATGGCAAAGCTCAGCATGACCTGACCTGCGAAAGTCGTAAATAATCGCTCGGTGTTGACCGGATCGATCACGAAATAGTACACGGCCAGCACAAAAACCGGGGCCAGAGCCATGTACAGCGCCGACGTTCGAGCCTGCGCTGTTTCCGCGGTAATCTTTCGTTCGAGCCGCTGCAGCTCGCGGACTGAATGAGCAATCCGGTCGACCGTCTCGTTCAGTCGCCCGCCACTTTCGCGACTGGCCTCCATCGCCGCCGCAAACAGAGCAAAGTTTTCGCTCCGCAGTTTCTTCCGAGCCTCGTCCAGGCACCGCTCCATCGGCTTCCCCAGCTGATACTCGCCAATGATCTGCTGAAACTCCTGACAGATCGGCTGCGGAGTCTGCTGGGCGAGAATATCCAGTGCCTGTGCCAGTGACAGCCCCGCCTTGATCGCACTTGCCAGTGAAACCATCGCGTCGGCCAGTTGATCTTCGATCATCTGCCGTCGCCGTTCCGCCTTGTGCCGAACGACATACCACGGCAGGCAAACCAGCAGCGCCGATACCGTCAAGGCGAGCGGCAGCGACGCACAGGCGACACTCAGTATCAGAAGCGTCGCGACCACGAAAACCGTCCACGCGTGTAGCCACCACCGCAGGTTCTTTGCCGAAATTCGCAGGTGCCGCAACTTATCCCGAATGTCTGCTTCGATAAAATCGACGCCGCGGCGGTAATGCTCTTCAGCGCCGAATGGAAGAATTCCACAGGCAAGGCCGACCAGAATGCTTCCGATTGCCACTTCCATTTTCGATTACCTCCGGAGACCAACAGTCGGTAACTGCCCACGACTCCAGCGAGCATTCGTCTCACTGTCAGCTGGCGTCGACTGCACCATCACATTGAATCCTCGACCACGAAGCGTCCGGGGTTCGAGCAGCTTGAACTCGTTGATCTTCATATTCGGAAGATACCACTGCGACGCAGAGCCCGAGTCGCTGACAACCGTGACGACAAAAGCCATCTCCCGCAGAGGTGAAAGATTCCGCAACTGTGTCTGAACCTTCATTCTGAAACCGTCTGATTCGGCATACGCGTCGACGCCCGCCAGATTCGTAATGCGACTGATTGTGCCTGGCCGCTCTTCACTGTCTGCCGGCGGTTTGAAACGCTTCATCGCGGCCTCGAAGGCCGGAGCGAATTTCTGCTGAATTTCGTTCGGAGTCGCTCCGAAGATTTCTTCAAACCTGGCCGACCGGATCCGCGTCGACTCTTCCGCCAACGGTTCCAGCGTTGAGAGATACCTGAGATATTCGGGATACTCCTTGCGAAACCTGCTGACCAGCAGCCAGTGCATACTCCAGGCATGGACGTAGGCCGACCCGGCAAAGATGTCACCGCGAAACACCTGGTCCGTCGTGACGACATCATTCCACGACATTTGCGGCGGCAACCCTCCGGATTGAGAGATCAGCCTGGCGTAGACAGCGTTCAGCCGGAACGGGTCACTCTGAATTTTGTCACCGTTCCCCTCGAACCCGGTGGCCATGCCCTCGCTGAACCAGACCGGCAACGGAGCCAGCCGCGATAAAACCCGCGTATTGAAGCACTGCTGGTGAATCGCTTCGTGCAGCGGCGTCGCAAACGAGTAACACTCGCTCATCCTCACGTACAGATAGTTTGTCTGAGGCGAATAAAACCCGGCGATGTTCTCGGCCGACAACCCGTTGCCACCGGTGTGTTTTGTCGTGTACGCGTTGAAGTCGTCGTCCGTTTCGAAAATCAGCACGACCAGCGGAAACTTCGGATCTTCATGCTCGATCTTCATCGACTTACAGAACCGCTGAAACATGTTCTCGATGCCACCCATGTAGCGAGCGGCTTTGAGCAGGTTTGCATCAACGCGACGTTCCGACGATTTCGGCAGCGGAGCTGTCAGAACAACGCCCACCACATACTGCTTCTCGACACGACCACGAAACAGTTCTTCGCCAAACTCGCCTTCAAGCCGGGTCAACATTTCCTGAGGCGTCAGCGGCACCGGATCGTCGCCTGGCGTCCGCTTCTTCAAGGCTCCCTGAGGAATGATTGAAAGCGATCCGTCGGCCAGTTCCAGAGCAATGGCCCCCTGCCCTGCTCCGTAAAAGCGAGCCTCGACGTGCTGCTCCCTGCCGTCTTCGTCGACATACTCAAACGTGTCGGCAAACGTCTGCGACCCGACAAAACACAAGACGCCCGCGAAAACCAGAGCTGTTAAGACTGCTGATTGCAGACATTGAAAGGTTCGATGAATCAGCATGACCGCTCCTGGGCTCTCGACCTGTGCCAGCGATCCATGAACCGCCGGACAACCTCGCAGGAATGATGAACGTATTCTGTCATGCTAACGCCGCCGCCGTGCAATCTCACGCGACGACTCCCGATTCAGTGATTTGCGGCCCAAGTCTGCATTGCTCCACATCACGATTCGCCAGCGTCGAGCACCATTCGACTCGACGCTGCAAAAGCAGATAGATGCCTGTCGCACAGAACGCGGAGTCGCGGCGGCATTCAACGGAATTTCCCGATCACGATCTGGACGCCAGCCTCCAACCTCTGTCGCAGCGTCACGTCATGACGCCACTCATCGGGGGACGGTGAGAAGTTTGCACAGAGCGCGGACACGTTTCTTAAAACGAAACACCCGATCTCTGCCGAAGCAGAAATCGGGTGTTTGTAATTCGAATTCGAGATCGCCGAGTCTCAGAAGACGTCCAGCAGGAAGTGGCTGCCTTTGTGATACGGTCGAGCCGTCGGATAAAAGTTGTGCCAGTTTTTGTTGTAAACCGGAACCCGCTGCTCAGGAGAGTAACGGTAATACATGTGGTCGTAACTGCCACGCTGCTGCTGAAAGTTGTGCGGGTAGTACACGTACGGGTAATAGTTGAAGCGGTTCCAGTCGGTCGGCTGGCCTCGTCCAGCGGCCTGAGCGTCACTCGCGTTACCGAGCATCGTCATCAGGGCGAACAGAACCAGCCCCGTCTGTGTGAGTCGTCGGAGCATTTGCTTCCCCTTCAATGTTGATCTCTTACTGAACGAAATCGACGTCAGTCAGCGACGCTGTTGCCAGCGACCAATTGTCTGAAGTCGTCTGTTTTTTCAGGAAATTCCCGCAGCCAACGTCCTTGTCGACCAGGGAATTCCTTCCGCAAACGTGCGCCGTCCGTGGCTCGCCGTGTATCTGCAGGCGTCTTTCCAAGAATCCGAAACGATTCCGGGCACAGTCCTGCTCCTGATTGATCGGCTGGGTCAAGGCCGGCACAACAGGAGAATTCGGCAGAATCGTCAAGGTTTCGCAGGATTGATCGCGACTGCGTGGTCTTGGAAATGATCGAGGGCTACGATCTTCAACCCGTTTCGCGACGAACAAACCTGCCTGATTCTGCTGAATCAAACTGTCATTGAAGCCGCTGCTTCGACTGCCGCAAAGATCGCTTCCTGAGGAGACACCTGATGCTTTTGCCGTATCAAACAACTCTGGTTGTTTGCCTGTTCGCGGTCGTCACGAGTCTGGCCGCAACCGTGCAGGCGGCTCCGGAGGCAACACGTCCGAACGTCATCTTCATCATGCTGGACGATGCCGGGTACGGAGATCTCAGCTGCTACGGACAGAAGCATTTCAAGACGCCAAACATCGATCGCATGGCGGCAGAAGGTCTGAAGTTTACGGACCACTATTCGGGCAGCACGGTCTGCGCGCCGACTCGCTGCTGCCTGATGACCGGCCTGCATACCGGGCACGCCGTTGTACGAGGCAATCGCGAAGTGCAACCGGAAGGTCAGGCACCGATGCCCGCTGACATCGTGACGCTGCCGCGGCTGCTGCAGAAAGCTGGCTACCAGACGGGCATGTTCGGCAAGTGGGGACTCGGAGCACCTGGCTCGCCCAGCGATCCAATGGAACATTTCAACGAATTCTTCGGCTACAACTGCCAGCGGCTGGCTCACACGTATTACCCGGATTACCTCTGGCATAACCGCGAGAAAGTTCCTTTCGGTGGCAAGGTCTACTCGGCCTTTCCGATTCAGGAAGCGACGCTCAATTTCATCAAAGCGAACACAGACCAACCATTCTTCTGCTATGTGCCGATGACGATCCCTCACGCAGCGATGCATGTGCCGGAAGAGTTTGCCGCTCCATTCCGTAAGAAGTTTCCGCAGTTCGAGGACAAGATCGGCAAGTACAGCGGGCCGACGATCAGAAATCCCGCCGCCTGTTTCGCGGGAATGATGACGCTGATGGATCGTCAGGTCGGAGAAATACTCGATCTGCTGAAAGAGCTGAAGATCGACGACAACACTCTGGTCCTGCTGACTTCAGACAACGGCCCGCATCAGGAAGGCGGTCACATGCCGGACTTCTTCGACAGCAACGGGCCTCTGCGAGGTCACAAGCGAGACCTGACCGAAGGCGGAATCCGAGCACCTCTGATCGCTCGCTGGCCGGGAAAAATCGCTGCGGGAAAAACGACAGATCACGTCTCGGCGTATTGGGATCTGCTGCCAACGGTTTGCGAACTTGCTGGAGCATCAACGCCGGCCGGACTCGACGGAATCTCCTACGTGCCAACGCTGCTCGGAGAATCTTCAGCACAGACGCCGCACAAATATCTGTACTGGGAGTTTCTGGAGCGAGGGGGAAAGCAGGCCGTCCGCATGGGCCACTGGAAAGGCATTCGCGAGGGGCTGTTCAAGAACCACAACGCTCCGCTGCAACTTTATGATCTGAGTAAAGACATCGGCGAAGAAAACGACCTCGCAGCAAAACACCCAGAGAAAGTCGAGCTGCTTCAGAACCTGATGAAACAAGCTCACGTGGAGTCCGACGTGTTTCGACTGTTCTCGGCCAACAGCAAGGGGAAGTAAAAAAGTCCATGAGAACCTCGCGAGCACCTGGTCGCGGCGTTCACAGCCGAGGCCAGATTCGAGTCAATCAGCGTTGACGTATGCCGCTGCTGTATAAGGAATAGCCCCGGATTACCGGAACGGACCCGTTTTTGGTTGCTACGTTGGTTGCAACGCTTCCGGGAAACAGCAGCAATTCTCAGAGGACGTCAGCAGTGAATCCGGAAACGAAAACGGCCCGGAAAACCGGGCCGAAGTCGTTACCTGATGAGGAGTTACCATCGCTCATGGTGACTCCTGATCAAGTGAGAGCGCAGGGACTTGAACCCTGGACCTACGGATTAAAAGTCCGTTGCTCTACCAACTGAGCTACGCTCTCAAAGTGTTCTGTCGTCACGATTTACATCAAGGGCTCGTTCGGGGCGTGTTGAGCCACCCTCACTCACACCGGAGTCGCCCTGTGGGACGACCGATGAAGCGGAAGGTTAGGGCGAAGTTCATCGGTCATCAAGCCAGTGGAGTTGAGTGCCTTTCAAGAATTACTTTTCGAAAACCTGCGACGACAGCCTGAAACTGTGAACATTCAAACAACAAATCATTGAACGCCGGACGATTTACGGCAAAGCTGGCTCGCCGAAGCCGAAGCAGTCATCGCGGGCAAGAGCTGAGCCGGATTTTGAGCGAGCGTTGAGACTCGACGTCGTGGACGACCATCACAGTCGCCAGCCACGCCAGGATGATCAACAGGATCAAGAACGCGAACAAACTCGCATCCAGGAGTCTCCCCGGTTTGATGCGATGGCATCACTCAGACCATTCGATGCGATTGGCATCACTCAGACCATCGCCCAGGCAGGTCTGTCCTGTGCAACGTAATTACCAGCCGGTAACCAGACGCTCCAGTGCAGTGAATGAGAATGCTGCGCGATAGGAACCCAACGAAAAAAGCCGACGAATTTCGTCGGCTTTCTCTTATTTCACGATATCACTTTGACTAGATCGGTTTGACGTTTTCCGCCCGCGGTCCCTTGGGACCCTGCCCCTCGGTATACGAGACTTGCTGTCCTTCATAGAGCTGTTCGAAACTAACCCCTTCAAGACTGGAAGTGTGGAAGAACATGTCCTGTCCTGACGCCGTGTCGATGAAACCGAAGCCTTTGTCCGTCAGCTTCTTGATCGAGCCTTCTGCCATCTTCTTTTCGATTCTAAACAGTGTCTATGCAGCGTTGCCCGACACAACTGGTTCAGACTGCTCCGCCACGAGGGAACTCTAACGGACGTTGAGCACGAAACATAGAGGCTGAGAATTCAACAACAGAGCAATTATTTCTGCACGACCAGCCGGCAGCTTTACCGTAAGCCTCGCCCTGACTCTTCAGTCATCGCCTATGGAGTTTTCAGCTGCTGCTCGATTGTCGCTGCCAGTCTGTCCGATCCCACATTTCCGACCAGCGTAATATTCGGGAACAGGATCTTGGGAATCGATCCGGCTCCGGCTTTTGCATAGAGCTTTACATGACTGGCGATGAACTTCTGCGGTACACCGGTCGCAAGCATCTTCTCCATTCGCTCTTCGCCGACAATTTCGATAGCTCGTTTTCGAGCGTCGGCAGAAGTCCGAGCCTGTGCTGGCTTAAACAGCCAGTCGTGGTACTCGTGATACTTTCTGGGCTCTAAACGCCAGACCGTCACTGCCAGGTTTGCGATCTCACACGCGTCTCGATGCTGGGACTCGGTCGAGCCAACCTGAACATTGCAAGTCGCGTTCAAGGGAACCTGCAGCGTAATGACCGCCAGGTCATCACCAAAGTTCTTTAATACGGTGTCAAGCTCGTGATGCAGGTCCCGGCAGTGCGGGCACGTGTAGTCGAACATCTCGACGAACACATACTTCGCATCAGGCTTTCCGATCAGCGGCCACTGGCGGACATCCAGCTTTGTGTCCCCGATGATTCTGACGACCCGACGCTCCTGCTTCGCATCGCTGTCGCGTCCGGCCTCGCTGGATGAATCGGATGGCTTTGTCTCAGACACCCTGGGCGATTGCTGAGCGGCAACGGTTGAATCAAGTAACAGGCACAGTATCAGGGAAAGCAACAGCCCCTGGTGCGATGTATGCAGATGCGTCTTCATGATTAGTTCCCTGGCTGTCCGAGTTCTGGATTGATAATCAACACCCGCTAATCATCAATAACCGGAGCCTCGAAAATCTGGTCATCAAAGTCAGGTGCTTCAAAGAGATTGGCGTCAGGGGACATGAAGATCTCGGAATCCGGTGCGTCTACAAGGTCCGGTGACATTGTGGGGCCAGTCTGATGAGCACTCACATGGTACTCGGTGTGGAATGTTGGAGGTGGTGGTGTCAGCAATTGGCCACCGATCAACACGAAAACACAAGCCACACTGCACGTCGAAAAGGCGGCGGTACGACTTGTTCCCAGGGGGCGTTTCCAGATAAGCAGTGTCGCGATCAGCAGACCGCACGTGTGGGCCGCCAGGCAGTAGCTGCAAAAATGCCCAATGGCGAATATCTGCAACGAGACGAACCAGATCGCAGACAGGCCGGCAGCAAGACCACAGACCGTAAGCGTCGGCAATGCAAATCGACGCTGAGATTCGGATGCGTTGGCACCGCAGAAACCGAGAGCCACGATGGCAAGGGTATAAAGCCCAAGGGCTCCCGTTGCGACTGGTGCAGCGAACCACATTGACCACCGTGAAGACAGGACGTGGTCGCAGTCAAAGATGCTTCCACCGCACCCGGCAACATTCGACTTGTTGAGTGCCACCCAGGTGAGGTATCCACTGATTACCAAAGCCACTCCGCACAGGAGACGCAACGTCCAGATTAATTTACGTGACAGATAAGAATTCATAACTGCTACCGAGTCGCTCAGTGATCAGGAATCAGTCCAGGGAATTAAGTGTATCTTATCTCAATTCGCCACAATGCGTGCGACAATTCGCCACAGTTCACTGACACGCTCACTCTCAAGATGCCTCTTCGACAGACTTGCTATAACCCGCAGGATCGGCTCGCTTCTGGTGCTCCCAACCATTCGCAGATCCCGGAAGGAACTTCTTCTTGCGTAATTTCCGTTCACATCCCCGACAGCTCAAACTCAACATTCGACAACGGCAGAAGTCGAGCTAAGTCCGGCCCATGAATTTATTGCCTTGAACGAAATCGAAAATACTATGGCGAAGAAACACGATCAGACGACATTTGGTATCGCTCCGGATGCCGGGCTGGCTGCCGAAGCATTCGTACGATTGTGCGAGGTCATTGCGAAATTGCGATCTCCCGAAGGTTGTCCGTGGGATCGGCAGCAGACGCTCGCCACGATTAAACCGTACACGCTCGAAGAGACTTATGAACTGCTGGAAGCGATCGATTCCGATGACAATTCCGCGATCTGCGAAGAACTCGGCGATGTGCTGCTGCAGGTCGTGCTGGATGCTCAGATCGCCAAAGACGAGCAGCGGTTCGACATTCTGTCTGTGATCGATGGCATCACGAAAAAGATGGTCCAGCGGCATCCACACGTTTTTGGCGACGCCGTGGCCACGAATGCCGAGGATGTCTCACAGCACTGGGACAAGGCCAAACGGGAAGAAAAAAGCGAACGCAATTCCGTGCTGGACGGGATTCCCGTTGATCTGCCTGGTCTGGCGAAAGCTGCACGTATCACGAAGAAGGCCGCACGGGTTGGTTACGACTTCCCTCATCGCGCGATGTTGTTCGACAAGCTGAACGAGGAAGTTGAAGAACTGACGGACGAGCTTTTCGACGATGGCCAGGTTCCAGACATGGCGGCGAGTGTTGATGGGCCGCGAACCAACGATGAACCCGTCGAAGATGCCGCTCGATTGGCGCGAATCGAAGGCGAACTCGGTGATGTCCTGTTCGTGATTGCCAACATCGCACGGCGCTGGAACGTCAATCCCGAGGAAGCTTTACGGAAGAGCAATGCCAAGTTCGAGCGGAGGTTTCGGTATATTGAAGATCGACTCCGGGAAAACGGCGAAGACATCCGTGATGTCACGATCCAGAAGATGGAAGAGCTTTACCAGGAAGGTAAACGGCTCGAACGCAGACAATGACCATGGAGCAACCTGTCGCCTTGCGCTCTATCCATTCTGGATGGGGCTACTCTGGACAGACACCGTGATGGAGCCCGAATCGCTCTTTCTCCAGATTCGGCCTGGAGTTAGACTCCTCGCACTTTGCTGGGCGGTGCTGCGCGCACCGATTCGGATGAGCGACCTGCTCAGGGAATTGAGCGGGTGGAAACGGGCATCGCCCGAGAGTATCGAAAGGAATCGGCCATGGCCTTTGAGGCTTTGCGTTTTATTCATGCAGCGGGTGTTCTGGCAGATCATCAGGTTCGCGACACCGGCCCGTGCGACGAAGCAGTTCGCTCGAAGCTGATTGACGCAACACTGCTTTCTTTTGAGCGTATCGTCGAAGCCTGCATCGACAATGAGGTCGATTTCCTGCTGCTGACCGGCGATACCTTCGACGAGGCCGATCGCAGCCTGCGTGCCCGTGTCGCACTCAAAGAAGGATTTCAGTGCCTGGACGAAGCTGGCATTGACGTGTTCGTCGTGCCTGGCCCCCGAGACTCACAGGACGCCTGGGCAACATTCAAAGACCTGCCGGACAACATCAGTCTGTTTGTACCGGAAGTTCACGAGCCGACAGCGATCATGCGGCATGGCAACGTGCTGGCCACTTTGCAGGCGTGTCTCGGACGAGCGGCCAGCAGCATGATTCATCACGAAGAATCATCGTCAATGGGGCATTCGCGAATTGGTCCTTTCCGGATCGGAATTATCCCACCCTTTGCTTCCTCAACAGCAGCTCCTGATGAGTCAGCTGTTGAAGCCTGGCTATCGACTTACCGAGTCGACTATCTGGCGGTTCCACTGCCGTTCGCTCGTCTGTCTGTCACACGGATGGAGCAGCTTGCTCACGGCCCCGGCCCGGCAATATCGATGAGCCGTGCCGATTGTGGCCCGGCGGGATGTTCGCTGGTCACAGTGGAAGGAAAGGCAAGTATTACGACCGAGTTGATCGTGACGTCGCCAGTTCGACGCGAAAAAATCAACATCACGATCGGGCAGACAGCGACCTGGGATCAGCTCATGTCGGCGATGCGAGGGTACGTGGAATCCTTATCGGCTCTCGACAAGGCGTCGGTCCTGATACTCAACTGGGTGCTGACGGGCAGCGGCTCGCTATACGAGTCGCTGCGTGACGCGGATGCCGAGCGTGAGTTGTTCGAGCTGCTCGAAGCGGACTCGTCCCTGGCAGACGGGCAGCACATGATTCACAGTCTGACGCTCAAACCGGAGTCACCATCCGTCGGACGCGAGTCCTCACACAATTCCGGCGTATCGGATCGAAAAGACGAAGACGCAACAGACGCAGACAGCAATCCGTTGCTGACCAGTTTCCTGCGACGAATCGACCGCGAACAATCCATCGCTGGCCACGTCGTGCAGCGGTTGAAAACGGCGAGCAACGATCATTCCGACATATGGCTGAATCGACTGGAAACGCTGGCTGGAAGAGTCTCGCAGAAAGCCATCGCCGCCCGAAGTCGCAGCTACGGCGCCGAGTGGTTTGAATCAGCTGCGGAGTCAACGACCGACGCTGACGAGTAATAATTTTTCACTGTTTGAAACAGCCTCGATGTATTTTCAGGGCCGGGGTTTCCCGGTCAGATTGGAAGACGCCAGCAGCTGATTCCGGAATGAGAAAGTCCTCTGGACAATCAGATACGGCGGTTCCGGGTTTCAGGAGGAAACCGGATGAAACTTGAACGGATTCATATTGAACGATTCGGTGCCTGGCAGAATCTCGATCTGCCCGTCGACTCCGAAGGGATCAGCGTCTACTACGGCCCGAACGAAGCCGGCAAGTCGACGCTCATGCGTTTCGTTCGTGGAGTGCTCTACGGATTCCGCAAAGGCGAATCCGGTCGGCCCGCTAACGATGATGGAACCCGACCATGGGGCGGTGCTCTGCAGGTTCGACACGAACACGAATCCTGGATGATCCGACGGTCGGGGCACGGCGATTCGCAAGGCCTGGTGACCTCCTGGCCAGTCGAATCAGCCGAGGGTTCCGACTCAGAGAAATCCTCGCACGATGGCGCGGAACTCGTCTCGAATCTGGTGTCCGACGTCAGCGAGTCTGTCTACGAAAACATCTTCGCCATCGGCCTGTATGAACTGCAGGAACTGGCGACGCTCGAATCGAAAGAAGTCGCCGAGCACATTTACTCGCTGTCGCTGGGACTCGACGGTCAGCAACTGCTGCGTCTGATTGAAGATGTTCGGCAGGAACGCGACGCGCTGCTGGACGTCCAGTCGGGTGAAGGAAAGCTCGCCGATCTGTACGAACAGGTCGCGAAGATCGACGCGCAGCTGGAGCAAGTGACGGGGCAGCGACGCAAGCACGCTCAACTCTCCGAGGAACAGGAACGCTGGGAAGAGTCGATTGTCGAATTCAAGCAGCGTCAACAGGGACTGGAACATCAGCTGCACGGCCACGAGTACATGGAGCAGGTCCATGAACCCTGGCAGAAGGTCAGAGGTCTCGAAAAGAAGCTGGACAAGTTACCGAATCTGCCAGATTTTCCAGCCAACGGTTTGACTGATCTGCAGAACATCGAGCAGGAACTCGCCGCGGTCCGCGGTCGCCGCAATGCACTGCTGACAGAAGCGAGACAACTGGTTGAGCAGCGAAAACAAATTGCCATCGATCCACTGTTTCATCGCTATGGACCTGCGCTGCAGGCGTTCGTCGATCAGCGAGACTGGATCGTTGAGATGCAGGAATTCGTCGACGAAACCGACGAGAAAAGCGACCAGCTGCGCGATCAGCTGACCGAGCGACTGCAGGAACTCGGAGCCGACTGGACCGAAGAACGACTGCGAGCGGTTGATACGTCGCACCTTGCCGGCAACTGTCTGACGACTCGCGCCAGGGAATTTCGCGAACTGAGCGGTCGCACGCAGAAGATGCGAGAGCGATATCGCAAGCTGTCGAAGAAGTTTCATCGGCGGCAGGAAAGACTGACCGAAGCAAGAACGTGGCACCCAGGCATCTCGATCACGCAGGCCATCGAACAGACGAAGGTTGAATTGACACGGCTGGAAGACCTCAGCCGACTGCGAATCCGTGAGTTAGAGCTGACTCAGCGACGGATCGGTCTGGCGAACCAGCTCAACCGCCTGCAGCTTCACTCCGCTTTGCCGCAGTGGGTGAACGCCATCTTCATCGCCCTGGGAATTGCTGGTTTGTCGCTGGGGCTGATCGGCATTCTAACGGGCATCATGGCCAACGGTTTTGCCGGACTGACTTACGCCCTGCTGGGAGCTTTCTGCACGGGAACGCCGTTCGCCCTGAAGCGTCACTTCGAAGGCGAATTCGCGCGTAAGAAGCTGCTGCTGGATGACGAAATCCGCGAACAGAAACTTCGCATCAAAGAAACTCGCGAAGCAATTTCGTGTATTGCCCCATCCGTCGCAAAACTGCGTCGCGAAGAACTGGACGATGAAAACTCGCACGAAGAGCGAGAGGATTCAACAGCTCATCCGCTGTCGCAGACACAGGCGGCCGGGTTAGTTGCCTCACGAGCCGCCGAACAGGAGACGTCGACCGTTCGAACAGCATGGCAGGCAGACGACGGTAAAGTCATCACGGTTGCCGAAGAAACCGAAAGTATCGCAGAAATGATGGCTCGCGTTTCCGCAGTCAACCTTGCGAATCACGACACTTCCCACGTCCCGGTTTCTGCGGCTCCGGTACGACAGGTCTCGAAATCGGACAACGAAGCGACTTCGCAAGCCGTGGCAGATGCGTCACATCAGGGTTTACGACCTTCTTGGTTGTCCGAAGCGGACTTGCTCCGGCAGAGCCTGGAACGGTTGCGTGAGCTGGAACTGATGGAGCAGATCGAAGCATGGGTCACGAAGACCCGTCCCGAACTTGTCGAGATGCGACATCACCTGCGGGATGTCCAGCGGGATTACGGCACTGCCAGGCAGGACTGGTGCAGTCATTTGATCGAGCAGGGCCTCGAAGAGACCGTCGAAATTGACCAAGCCATGTGGCAACGTGATCACGTCGGTCGCGCGGCGATGATTCTGCAGCGGATTGACGACCTGGATGAAGACACTCAAATGTCTCGTCGCATGCTGGAGCGATTCCGCAAACGTGTCGAAGAATTCGGGCATCGACTGCAGCAATGGAAAGTCGACTACTCCGATCCGATTCCCGTCCTTGACCATTGGACTGATGTTCTGATGCGAGTTGCCGAACTGAATCTGCAACGTCGAAAATGCAAACAGGACGCACGCCAGCGTCGGCTGGAAGCGTCGAAGTTTCGAGATCGAATTCGCCGGCTAGAGTCTCAGCGCGATGCCATTCTTGTTCGTGGCGGAGCTGTTTCGCGAGAAGAGTTCCAGGATCGAGCGTCGTTGCTCGAACGTCGCTTTGAGCTGGAAGAGCTGCTTGAGCGGGCCAGGCAGGAACTCACCACTGCGGCTTCAGGTGGGGGGCAGATGGCGATCGTCGAGAGTGATCTCGAAAATTATGATCCCGCACACAACACAAGCTGCATTGCGACGATTCGAAGCGAACTCGACGATCTGGCCATCGACATTGAAGACGCCTTTGAAAATCTCGGTCGGTTCAAACGGGAAATCGAATTGCTCGAAAACGATCGAAGCGGAGCAGAGTTGCGATTTGAACGTGAGCAGCAGCTTTCAGAACTCACCTCACTGGCCGAAGAATGGTTCGCGCTGGCATGGTCGGCAGACTCGCTTGAAGAATTGCGGATCGAGTTTGAGCAGAGCCATCAGCCGCCGATTCTGGCCCGCGCAAAAGAGTATTTGTGTCGGCTCAGCGGCGAGCGCTACGACAACATCTGGACGCCGATGGGCGAGCGAACGCTGTGTGTCGACGATGCGGATGACAATACGCTGAGAATCGAACATCTCAGCGGCGGTACGCGAGAGCAGCTATTCCTGTCGATCCGGCTGGCGATGATCGAACACTTCTCCAGTCAGGGAGTCGAACTGCCGATCGTGCTGGACGACATCCTGGTCAACTTCGACGAGCAGCGTACTCGGGCCGCGATCGAAGAACTGCTGCGGCAGACAGGTGACAACCAGCAGATTCTGTTCTTTACCTGCCATCAGCATCTGGCGGAAATGTTCCGTCAACGCGGTGTCAGTACCGTCATGCTCCCTGACCGGCGAGCGCTGAATGACGAGCTGAAAGCCGGGTAAGAATCGTCATGACCACAAATGCGAAGAATTTCGACGCTGGTCGTGTTAATGCCCGACGCCAGGAACTCGTCCTGCTCGGAACAGGAACCAGCACCGGCGTACCAATGATCGGCTGCGACTGCGATGTCTGTCGTTCCCCGAATCCTCGCAACAATCGAACTCGAACCGGCGTCGCGGTCCACGCTCGTGAAGGCACGTTTCTGATCGATACGTCGCCCGAGTTGCGAATTCAGCTTCTTCGCGAGCAGATCCCGGTTGCTCATGCGGTGATTTTTACGCACGGCCACGTTGATCATCTCTTCGGGCTGGATGATACCCGGCTGTTTCCGCACCGCCTTGGATACCCGCTGCCAATCTATCTCGAAGAAGCGACCGAAACGACGATGCGAGGCGCGTTCGGCTACGCGTTTCGAACACGACCGCCCGAAGCGAAAGGCTGGTCAATTCCGCAGTTCGATATCAATCGAATCGGCGAAGAAGCATTTGAACTGCTCGGGCAGAAAATTCAGCCGGTGCGTCTTCTGCACGGGCGAATGCCGGTGCTTGGCTTTCGATTTAATGACGTCGCTTTCTGCACGGACGTCAGCACGATTCCCGCTGAAAGCTGGTCAAAGCTGGAAGGGCTCGACGTTTTGATTCTCGACGCCTTGCGAGACAAGCCGCACCCGACACACTTTTCCGTCGACCAGGCTCTGGAAGTTGTTGACCGGTTGAAGCCAAAACAAACCTGGCTGACTCACATTTCACACTCGCTGGAGCACGAAGCGACCAACGCACGTCTGCCGGCAAACGTGCAACTCGCTTATGACGGACTTCGCATTGCGTTTTAAGAGGAGCGGTCGTCAATAAACAGAGCGACGCACAATACTGCACGTCGCCCTGCTGAGTGTTCGGTCGTCGACGGTGCGGCACGAAACCGCATTCGCGCGTCACCGCAATCCGTTAGTAGTAGACGAGGTCGACTTTACGACCCGGAATCAGTCGTACTCGCTGAGTGCCAAGGTTGCCGAGGTTTTCCTCGACGGTCTTTTCAAAGACGCGACCATATCGCTTTTCGAAGACGGTGCGCTCTCGGATGAGTTCGAATTTGACGTCGTAGATTTTTGGGACGGTCGGCAGCAGCGGATCTGATTCAAAGTGCCAGATGCCATCGTCACCTCGAAAGCCTTCCAGGGGATTGAAGTGGTTATACATGTCCCGAGCGGTGACTTTGATTTTGACGTCAGACGCCAGACCAGCACGCAGCGTGTCGAGCACTTCGACATCGAGCATGCCGATGCGAGGATGTTTGTCCCAGTCGATCATTCGAGTCGGACGCATGTAAGTTCGACCGAGCGTCCCTGGTGGACGTTCGCCGGTGTCGTTGTACCCGTAGACGGTCGACACCTGCGAAGGAGGATTGATCGGGCCGGCAGGAACCGGTTGAGTGGGAATCTGAACGTACGGGGTGACTCCTTGCGGTAATTGCTGTATCGGCAGAGCGGGCTCCGCATAAGCAGGCATTGGCTGTGCATTTCCGTATTGAGGAACACCGTATTGCGGAACACCGTATTGCGGAGCAGCAAACTGCTGGCCTGTAAACTGCGGAGCGATTCCCTGAGGTGCTGTCAGCTGTGGAGCGAAACCCGGCTGTGTACCCGCTGGCGAAGCGGCCTGGAACTGCTGAGGCGCTGGCTGCAGTGGGACGGTCTGCTGTGGACCATTTGCCGACGGAGCGGCTCCCGCCTGACCGTTAAAAACTGAGGGGTCAGCTGGCACGGCGGGTTGATTAGGATCAGTCGCCTGAGCCACTTGATACTGCTGCAACTGAATTCCGTTCGGATATCCAACGGGACCGGGTCCTGGCTGCTGAGGAATCGCTTGCGGAGCTGCCTGGTAGGGAATCGGCTGCATGGTGGCGGTGTTTTGACTGCCGGCAAGAGCACTCGGATGAACCCAACGCGGGGCGGTAGCGCCAATGGCGATGACCGGAACCGTTCCTGGCGGGCGAGCCCACTTGGGAACCGGATCTGGCGGACCGGACGGAACAGCCGGAGCCAGCTGTGTAGAGACGGGAACAAAGCCCTGTACTGGCGTAGCAGGTGCGCCGTAGGAAGCCCAGTAACCAGCAGGACCATATTGAGAAAATCCGCCCGATGAACCCCCGGACGAGCCACCCGAAGATCCGCCGGAACTGCCGCCACTGGAACCGCCTGAGCTGCCCGATCTGATAACGAATCCACCAGAAGAGCCGCCAGAAGAACCTCCGGAACTGCCGCCACTGGAACCGCCTGAGC
>JABMPE010000477.1 GCA_013203845.1 Rhodopirellula sp.
CACGGCGAACGCTGGGGACGGCACTGGATGGACGTGTGGCGGTACAGCGACTGGTACGGCCGTCGAGCCAGCAATGAAATGCGTTACAGTCAGCGGCACATCTGGAAGTGGCGCAACTGGATCATCGAGTCGTTGAACGAGGATAAAGGCTACGACCAGATGGTGCGTGAGATGCTGGCTGCCGATGAAATCGCCCCCACCGACACGCAGACACTGCGAGCCACCGGATTCCTTGGCCGCAACTGGTACAAGTTCGATCGCAACGTCTGGCTGTTCGAGACCGTCGAACAGACAAGCCAGGCTTTTCTTGGATTGACGCTGCGTTGCTGTCGGTGCCACGACCACAAGTATGATCCCATTTCGCAGGTGGACTATTACCGATTCCGAGCGTTCTTTGAGCCGCACGATGTTCGTACTGATCCGCTTTCGGCCGGCAGCGGTGTCATCAAGGATCAGACGCTCGGCGAGATTCCCGTCGATGGGTTGTCACGGATTTACGACAAGACACTCGACGCTCCGACATGGTTATTTGAGCGAGGGAACGATCGGTCTCTTGACAAATCTCAACCGATCAGCCCGGATGTTCCGGAAACGCTGGGCGTTGCCTTGTCTGAGGTTCACGCTGTCTCGTTACCGACCGCGGCCTGGTATCCAGCGTTGCAGAGTGGTTACGCACAGAGTCTGATGGACGCCGCGCGAACGCAGATTGCGACCGCCACGGCGCAGCTTGGGAAGCTTCAGGAAGCGGCAAAAAACGCGACAGCGATCCTTGACCGAGCCGTTGCCGTTTCGGAATCGGAGCAGACTTCCAATCCTGAAAATAGCACGTCCAATGAGCGAGTGTTCCTGCAGGATGATTTCAGTTCTTCACAAGCAAATGCATGGAAGACGCTGAATGGCGACTGGAAATACGAAGCAGGTCACCTGGTTCAGAATTCCGTCACCAGCTTTGCCACCATCGTCACGACGAAGAAACACCCCAGAGATTTTTACGCCAGAGTTCGATACCGAACGCTCTCGCCGGGTGGTTACCGCTCGGTTGGGTTTAGTTTTGACTTTGTTGACAAAGGCAACTCTCAGGACGTTTACACGAGCACCGGCGACACTCGGCAAAGCATCCAGGCGTTTCATCGAACGGGCGGTAAGCAGGTTTATCCGCAGGCCGGAATTGTTCCGGTCAAGCTGAATGTCGGCGACGAAACGCTGGTTGAAGTGACCGTTCGCGGACCGCTGCTGAATATCTCGCTGAATGGCGAGCAGAAGCTCGAATACGTGATGCCTGAAGCGCGGCGCGACGGGCAGTTTGCCTTGTGGGTTCACAACGGCGCTGCTGAGTTTCTTGAGTTGAAAATTCAGGAGCTGAGAGAAAGCCTTGACGATCTACGTCGCAAGCAGCTGGAAGCCGTTCACGCTGTGGCTGTGCAGAAAAAACGAATTTCATTGGCCGAGCGACAGTTGGAGTCCGTTCAGGCCAGAGTCACCGCGGAGCAGGCTCAACACTCGCAGCCCGCCGCCAGTAACGCGACATCGCTGGCTGAACTGGCCAGCGCTGCCGAACGCCAGGTGGCGGTGGCTCAAGCGGAAATCGAGTTGCTGATCGCTGAACAGCAGAGAGAACTGCTGGCTGCAGCCCGAAACCGGGCAGGGCAGGGAGATGACGCGAAGCCATCGGACGAGTCGACTGTTGAAAAGAAACTTGCCGAGGCAAAGAAGAAACTCGCCGCCGCGAAAGAGGCCGCTGCGCTGACGGACACAAAGTATGAACCACTTGGACCGACTTATCCGAAGACAAGCACAGGCCGACGCACGGCTCTGGCGAACTGGATTGTCGATCCACGAAATCCTCGCACGGCGCGAGTGGCAGCCAACCACATCTGGTTACGGCATTTCGGCGAGGCCATCGTTCCGTCGGTTGAGAACTTTGGATTGAATGGGAAGCAGCCGTCGCATCCGAAACTGCTCGACTGGCTGGCCTCGGAACTCGTTGAGAACGACTGGTCGATGAAACATCTTCACCGACAGATTGTGCTGTCCCGTACATATCGACTTAGTTCCGCGGCGGCTGAGAATTCGCCAAACCGGCAAACCGATCCCGAGAACCGCTATCTCTGGCGAGCCAACTCACGACGCATGGAAGCGGAAGTCGTCCGGGACTGCGTGCTGGCCAGTGCCGGTAAGCTTGACCTGACCCAGGGAGGGCCGGACATCCCTCCTGCAGAAGATGCCACGACGCTGCGCCGCAGTTTGTACTTTCGCATCACGCCAGATGATCGCATGAAGTTTCTGGAACTGTTCGACGTGGCGAACCCCAACGCCTGCTATCGCCGTAGCGAAAGCGTCGTGCCTCAGCAGGCTCTGGCCCTGACAAACAGTGCGTTACCGCTGGAAATGTCGCGTCACCTCGCCAGGCAGATCCACAAAGAGACGCTGGAGAACGACAGCAACATGGCAGAACGCGAATTCATCGCAGCAGCTTTTGAACGCGTCCTTTCGCGCCAGCCGTCGACGTCTGAAATGGAGCTGTGCCTGCAGTTTCTGGAGCGTCAAGCCAGACTACTGGAGTCGTCAAAGCTGACCGCTTTCGGCGGAGCTTCCGTCGCGAAACTGCCGCCGTCGTCGAATCACGAGTTGCGAGCGAAAGAGAATCTGATTCACATTCTGTATTGCCACAACGATTTTGTCACGATTCGATAGTTGTTTTACCACGCGATTAATCCGGAACACAGACTCACCGAGACCTGATCATGACTAACCAGTTTCCCTGCGGTCGCGTTTCCCGGCGAGGATTTATCGGTGATTGCGGGATGGGATTTACCGGCCTTGCTTTGGGAGCGATGCTCGCGGAGGACCGCGCCGCCGGTGCCGTTTCCCAGGCTGCTCCAAGTGGCTTGCCGAAGATCGCTCCGAAAGCGAAGAGCGTTATCTGGTACTTCATGCTCGGAGGAACAAGCCATGTGGAGAGCTTCGATCCAAAACCGAAGCTCAACGAATTCGCTGGTCTGACGGTTGATGAGTCGCCGTTCGGGAAGTCGGTGCTTGAGTCCGAGTTTTACCGCAAGAACGTGCGAGACTTTGTTGGAACGCCACGAGCGTTAATGGCGAAGCTTTACCCGTTGCAGAAGGAATTTCGGAAACGTGGCGAAAGCGGCATCGAAGTCAGCGACTGGTGGCCGCACGTCGGCGACTGCGTTGACGATATGGCCATCGTGCGTTCGATGTGGACGACCGATAACGACCACGCCGCGCAGCTTCAGTTTCACACCGGTCGACACATCTTCGACGGCTTCTATCCGTCGATCGGTTCGTGGGTGCATTACGGCCTGGGGTCACTGAATCATAACCTGCCCAGCTTTGTCGTGATGGGGCCACCGCCTGGAGATTGCTGCGGCGGAAAAGGGGCTCACGACGGCAGCTATCTGGGGCCGGAACATTCCGGAGTCGGCATCAATGTTCAGCCGGACAAGGCATTGCCGTTTGGCTCGCCGGGTCCCGATGTCTTCATCGAAGAACGTCGCGGGCAGCTGGATCTGCTGCAGCAACTGTCCGGAGAGACCGCGATCAGGTATCCCGACGATGCGGCGCTGCGAGCGCGCATCAAGTCGTACGAACTCGCCTTTCGAATGCAGATGGCCGTTCCGGAAGTCGTCAATCTTGACCAGGAAACCGCGGCCACACAGGAGATGTACGGTCTGAATGACGCGGCCACGCAGACGGTCGGTCGGCAGAGTCTGGTGGCAAGACGACTCGTCGAACGCGGAGTCCGATTCGTGCAGATCTATGACGACGGTTGGGATGCTCACAGCAAGCTACTTGCCAACCACACAACTCGCAGCAAAGCGGTCGATCAGCCGATCGCTGGTCTGCTGAAAGATTTGAAGCAGCGAGGCCTGCTCGACGAAACGCTGGTCGTCTGGGCAACCGAGTTTGGCCGCACGCCCGGCGCTGAGAAATCTGACGGACGTGACCACCACCCTTACGGCTTTTCCATCTGGATGGCGGGCGGCGGCATCAAAGGCGGAACCGTTCACGTAGCCACTGATGAAATCGGCTTTCACGCCGTTGAAGACCGCCACTACGTCACCGACGCGCACGCGACTGTGCTGCACCAGCTTGGCTTGAACCCTCGCGACCTGGAGATTCCCGGTCGCAAGCGTCTGGAAATCGATTTCGGAAAACCGATCGAGGCGATCATTTCCTGAGTGCTCAACAATCATTGGCAGTAAAAAACCGACGGAAGGTAAAGAGTCGGCACTTTACCTTCCGCGGGGGGTTCGACTCCGATGCTTGTGTTCGCAGAGGTACCGCAGGTTTTCAGACGAGCGTCGGAACTTCGTATCCCGAACGGTACTGGCGTTTCAGGAACTCGTTGGCTGCTGCTGCGTGCTCGCCGACGAACACTTCTTTCTCGACATCGACATGCAGCATCGGGCTGAGTTTGATTTCCGAGCTGGCGATATCGATGCCATGTGCCCCCAGATGCTTTTCGGTTTCGCCAAGCAGGCTGCTCCAGATGCCATGATCACCGTTGACCTCTTTCGCCGCCTCGTGAGTAAACGTGTCGCCGGCGCGGAACGCGATGTTGGCGAGGTTGCACCAGCCGGTTGAAAGATGTCCCACTTCCACGTCGGTGTTGAGTGTCGAAGAATCCCGCGATCGCACCGCGTCAATAAAGTTCCTCTGGTGCAGATCGTTGCCGCCTCTCCCTTTGAAGGATTTGATCTTCTTTCCGTCCTTGTCAAAGGCGGCTCCGCTTCCGCGTTGTCCTTCAAAGTGACCGCCTTCGCAGTAGGCGATGTATCCGCTGCCTGGGCCAGGATGAGGGGGTGATCCCTTCTTGCCCGGTGCTTCGGTCAGATTGCTCAAGCCAATGACGACTGGAATCGAGCCCGTGTCGAAGTACACAAAGTGGACGTTGGGAGTTTCGCCAGCATCGTTCCAGACAACTCGCCCACCGCCGCCGAAGATGCGTTTCGGCAGGGCCACTTTGTCCTGGAAGACGTTGTTACGCAGGTCGTCCAGCACATGGACGCCCCAGTTGCCCATTTCGCCCGAGCCGGTGTTCCAGTCCCAGTGCCAGTCGTACTGAAGTTTGTTGCGGAAGATCGGTTTGTCCTGCGCCGGTCCGAGCCACAGGTCGTAATTCACATTGGAATCAATCTTCAGCGGCGTCGTTGTTTTGCCGATCGATCCTCGCACGCCGTAGCGGTTGACTCGTGCGGAAATGATTTCGCCCAACCCTTTCTCTTCGTGCAGAAACTTTTTGATTTCGGCCTGCATCGGATCAGAACGCTGCTGCGTGCCGACCTGACAGATGCGATTGTGTTTTCGAGCGGCGGCGACGGTCTGCTGACCTTCCCACTGGCTGTGCGACAGCGGCTTCTCGACATAGACATCTTTGCCGGCTTCCATCGCCCAGATGGCGGCCAGACAGTGCCAGTGGTTGCACGTCGCGACGACGACAGCGTCCACTCCGTCGTCAGCCAGCAGGTCTCGCAGGTCAGCGTAGCCTTTGGCTTTGGGGAATCGCCTCTTCGTTGCTGCCACGCGACCGGCATCGGGATCACACAGTGCCGTGATGTTGACGCCGTCGATCTTGGAGAACATGCCCATCAACTCGTTCGCCCGCCCGCCGCAGCTGATGAATCCCAGATTGATCTCGTCGTTGGCGCTGGCCGCAAAAGAACGGTGCGTTGATGATGCCAGGAAGGCTCCGGCGGCGATTCCGGACTGAATAAAATCTCGACGCGTGAGGCGAGTGGACTGAGTCATGGCGGTAATTCCTATGAAGAGCTGGTGGATCAGCTGCATGTTTGAAGATCAGAACGCGAGTAATGCTAACAGCCTGTTGTGAGTTTCTGCAGCGTCTGCCGAACCACGATTCCGTTGAACCGCGATGGCTGCTCGCGGCTGATGTTCCCGATCAGGGAGACACCGCCGCTGGTAGATCAATCAGTCAGTGGCTAACGTCCGGGACTTACAATCACTGCCTTCAAGTTCCTTACTGAAATTCAGAATGCGGACTTTCATTCACGAGTTCTGGCTGTTCGGAATCAAGCAGGCTTCGTCCTGTATTTTCGGAGCGTACCTGCTGTTCCTGATCGCGGTAACTCATTTCTGGTATCCGATTGACGGACTGTACCGGAACGACTTTCTGTTTCTCGCCGCGCTGGCGTTTCAGATTGTTTTGCTGGCGTTTCGGTTGGAATCGTTTCGCGAAGCTGCCGTCATCATGATTTTCCACGTCGTGGCCACTCTGTTGGAATTGTTTAAAACGTCCGATGCCATCAGCGCCTGGCACTATCCGGGCGAAGCTCACATTCGGCTGGGAAACGTTCCGCTGTTTGCCGGATTCATGTACAGCGCCGTGGGCAGTTACATCGCGCGCGTGTTCCGAATGCTGGATTTTCGATTCACCAGCACGCCGCCGACCTGGACATCGTTCGTTC
>JABMPE010000478.1 GCA_013203845.1 Rhodopirellula sp.
AAACGCTGGTCCGTCGCATCTACTTCGATCTGATCGGCCTGCCGCCGAGCCCCGAGCAAACCGACGCGTTCAAACTCGCTGCTGACAGGAACATGGCCGCCGCCGTCGAGAACCTTGTCGACGAACTGCTGGCTTCTCCGCACTTTGGAGAACGCTGGGGGCGACACTGGATGGACGTCGTGCGTTACGGCGAATCAACCGGCATGGAACGCAACGCGACCTTCCCCTACGCATGGCGATACCGAGACTGGATCATCCAGGCCTTCAACGAAGACAAGCCGTACGATCGCTTTATCAGAGAACAAGTGGCGGGCGACCTGCTGTCTTACGATTCACCGAAGCAGCGACGGGATCAGGTAATGGCCACGGCGTTCCTGGCGATCGGTCCGAAGTCACTGAATGAAACGAACGACGAAGCCTTTGCGATGGATGTCGTCGATGAACAGATTGATGTAACGACGCGAGCATTCATCGGGCTGACGGCATCGTGCGCGAGATGTCACGATCACAAGTTCGATCCAATTCCGCAGAAAGAGTACTACTCGCTGGCTGGCATCTTCCGCAGTACGGAAACATTTTACGGAACGGAAGCCACCAACGGAAACCGCAACCCCAGTCGCCTGTTGAGTATCAACGCCGACGGTACCGTCGGGCAGGTTTTCACCAAAGGCACTGGCAAGGGATCGTCCGCGTCCGTTGTGCAGAAACAGCTCAAAGCCGAACGGAACAAACTGAAGAAGTTCACAGCCCAACTGAAAAAGAATCCCAATGCAAAGAATGCCAGCATTCAGCGGGACAAGTCTGAGGCCAGAATCCAACAGCTTTCGAAGCGTCTCAAGGATCAGAAGGACGAAGACGTCACCTCTAAGAAGGATGGCGAGCAGACCATGGCCGTTCTTGATGCCGCGTCGCCAGACGACACGCAATTGCGAATCCGCGGCGAAGCCAACGACCGCGGAGATACGATCCCGCGTGGTTTCCTGACGATTGGCAGCGTCGGCCACATTCCCGAGCTGGACACCGCAACCAGCGGACGTCTGGCACTCGCTGAGTGGCTGACACAGGATGACAACCCACTGACGACTCGCGTCGCCGTCAATCGAATCTGGCAGCATCTTTTCGGACGAGGCCTCGTTGCGACCGTCGATAACTTTGGAGCCAACGGCGACCGTCCCACACATCCGGAACTGCTTGACTGGCTGGCTTCCGATTTCAAAGCGAATGGCTGGTCGATCAAACACACGATTCGGCGGATCGTGACGAGTCGTGTTTACCAGTTGGGCAGCCAGCGAAATTCGGGCGCCGAAGAGATCGATCCGGCCAATGATCTGTTGTGGCGAGCCAACCATCGCCGCCTTGAAGCCGAGTCCATTCGTGACGCCATGCTGGTTGTCAGTGGAAAGCTCGATGCGGAACCGGCCAGTGGCTCGGTTGTCCAGGCAGTCGGCAACGGGATCATCGGTCGCAATCTGCAGACTGACAGCTTCGGCTCCAGCAACACCAAACGCAGCGTCTACCTGCCGATTGTTCGTGGTTACGTGCCGGAAATTCTGAAAGTCTTTGACTTCCCCGAACCAAGCATGATTTATGGCAGCCGCGATATCACCACCGTCGCGACGCAGGCTCTTTACATGATGAACAGCGAATTCGTGACCGTTCAGGCCAAAGCCTTTGCGCGACGATTACTCGACGACGAAGGCCTGAGCGACAAGGCTCGGGTTGATCGAGCGTGGCAGATGGCGCTGGCCCGATTACCTTCCGAGGTCGAGCGAAGCGATGCTCTGGCCTTTGTGACTCAGACATCAGAGTCGTTTGAAAGCAGCGAATCAGCATCCACCCGACAGACAAAGGCATGGACCAGCCTCGCTCAATCACTGTTTGCGAGCGCCGAATTCCGATACGTCGAGTGAACTTGCAAGAAGCATACAAGCAGGCCGGACCGAGCGCAGCGCTGTTCCGGCAATCTTGACATTCGTCGTGAATGCTATGCCGACACGACGTCGCTGACACTCCTTGTTCCCGGCCTACATGCCTGGAACGCGTTGCTATGG
>JABMPE010000479.1 GCA_013203845.1 Rhodopirellula sp.
AGACCAAGGGTTTGGAGACGCCATTCCCGACGACTTCGACGAAGAAGAACTCGCAACGAGCGCCGGCGGCGAAGAAGACTACGAGTCATTTGATGACGACGCCGAGGCCTACGACGAAGATGAGTTCGGAGACTACGACGAGGAATACGAAGAGTTCGACGAAGACGACGAACTCTAAAGTGTCACTCGTCGTCAACCTGCACGCGGCGAGCAATCTGAGATTGCGAGCTTCCTGCAGGGCGTGATCTGCTTCAGGCTAACCAGCCCCGACGTCGTTCTCGTAGTACCGTACGAGTGCCTGATTATCGAGACGGTTAATCTCGACGTCGATCGAAGCCAGGTCTTCCGGAAGATCGAACATTCCGGAAAGCGTCTCGTCGTTCAGGAACCGCAGAGAGCCTCGCACAGAATCTGGCAGCCGTCGCGGTGTTTCAAATTCCGTCAGGCTCGCCAGTGCGAAACCCCAGTCGCCGAACGAAGGCACGGCGGCGTGAAACGGTCGCACGTGAAAACCAGCTGCTTCCATCGTTCGAATAATGCACCAGTACGCTTTCCGCGAAAGCAACGGCGATGTGCATTGAATGCAGACTCTGGAGTCAGAACCAAGCTGTTCACGAAGCAGCCGATAAAAACGCGTCGTGTAGAGCTTGCCCAGCGAAAACGAATTCGGATCGGGAAAGTCGATCAGCACAAGATCGAATCGTTCTTTAACCGATTCCAGCCAGATCATCGCGTCGTCGTTGACAATGGTGACTCGTGAATCCTTCAACGCACCGCCGTTTAACTTCGCCAGTGGCAAAAACGATTCTGACAGACCCGTCATTTCCGGATCGATATCCACCAGCGTCACACGTTCCACACCTGGATACTTCAGTAGCTCTCGCAACGCCAACCCATCGCCCCCGCCCAGCACAAGCACGTTGCTGACCGACGCAGCCGTCGCGACCGCCGGATGCACCAGCGCTTCGTGATAGCGGTATTCGTCGGACGAACTGAACTGCAGATTTCCGTTGAGGTAGAGCTGAAATCCCGTTCGATTCTGTGTGACCACAATCCGCTGATACGACGTCGTCTGTGTGTGGACGATCGGACTTGCGAACATGCTGTTCTCGGCCAACGACGTCAGCGAATCAGCGTTGATCAGTCCTGCCAGAAGCAGCGTGATCACCGCCGCCGCGCGAATCCGCAGCCCGGTGACACTCCCGGCAAGAATTGGGCGCAGCAGCGACGTTCCCCAAAGTCCAACCAGAGCGTTGAGCATCCCGAACACCAGCGACGTTCTCACAAGGCCCAGCGTCGGGACCAGAAAGATCGGAAACAGCAGCGACGCCACCAGCGCACCGATGTAGTCGAACGTGAGAACTTTCGAAACCAGGTCGTCAAAGTCGAGATGCCCTTTGAGAATCCGCATCAGCAGCGGAAGCTCCAGACCTACAAGCACTCCGATCCCGAAGACGACTCCGTACAGCACCGGTAGAAACCACGCCAGCTTTGCAAAGCACAGAAAAAGCAGCGGCGCACTCGTCCCGCCCAGCAACGCCACTCCCAGTTCCACTTCAACAAACGTCCGCGCAACATTCTTTTTCACGAACGACGACACCCACGCCCCGGCCCCCAGAGCTGACAGATAAACGCCGATGATCAGCGAGAACTGCGTGACGGAATCGCCGAGCACGTAACTGGCCAGCGTGCCCGCCAACAGCTCGTAAATCAGACCGCACGTCGCAATGACCAGTACATTCAGATAGAGCAGCACCAGCGGCGCGTCATTCATCAGCGGAAAGCGTTCATTGACAGGCTGGCCTGCCACATCAGCGACATCCGATTCGGCCATGACCTTCTCAACCACGTCACCGGAATCAGCGACCAGCTTGACGACGATCACGTCTTCAGCGTCGAAATCGCCCGTCACAGAATTCTCCATTCGACACTCACGCGATCATGACGGCCATCGCCGGACACCAGAGGAATCACGTTCGCGGTGGCACTCAACACAGGATCAACCATGAATCGCCGCTGCAATGATGATCGAAATGCCAATCACGATGGAGCCGACCATAATTCCCAGCGCGGTGTTCTGGTCCTCTTCAATCTCCTTCCAGAAGGGAAGCGGCATCAGTTTGCTCATCAGAAAGATGGCCAGCGCCAGCACGACCAGACCGATCGTGGCGAAAATGATCGCGGCGATCGCATTCTGAGCGACCAGCGAAAATCCGCCAGGAGCCGCCCCCTCAGCAGCCAGCAACGCCGTGCCCATTCCATTAAATCCGCCGACCAGCACCTGGCCCATGAAACCAAACATCATTTTCACTCCTGAATCTGTCTCATTGTTGATTGGCCGCTCACCACGCCTGCGGAACGCGATGGATTACTTGCCAAAATGAAAACCGCCACCGCCGCCGGAGTAGAAGAATCCGCTGCGGCCAGTTCCGCCGCTGGACGTTCCATCGAAGAAACCGAGATTGGGAGCCTTCCAGCCAAAGGCAAAAGCCGTCCCCAAACCAATGCAAAGTGCCAGCCCCACCATCTGATAAAACTTCGTCAGCATCGTTTCTCCTTTCAGCCATCATCGGCAGTTTGCTTCTCACCAGTTGCCGTGAGCAGCAGCCACAAGCCATTGTCACCCTTCAACGTCACCCTTCAACGTCACTCATCCGTTGCGTAGGGCGAGTAGTCGCTTTCCGACCATCGCTTCACATCGAAACTGTGATTAGCGATGCCTGCCCCGATCGGAATAATCGACACCAGAAACAATCCCCATGCCAGCATCCAGGGGTCGGCAGATTTACTCATCGCCGCCGCACCGAGATAGATCACTCCCATCGCCAAAACGAACATCAGCCACTGCAGATAGATTCCGCGGTCACAGGGAAACGGTTGATTCGGAGCCACCTTCCAGGTTCGAGGTAACTCCTTTTTCAGGCGGAAGGCTTTTTCAAGGACTTCATGTCTGATGTAAGTTCCCAGCGAAACGTTCACCTCACCGAGATTCATCCTCGCACGCTTGCCAGCCACCGAATCTTCAGG
>JABMPE010000480.1 GCA_013203845.1 Rhodopirellula sp.
CCTCAGATGGTGCAGCACCTTGCACCGTTCTGCACAGAACAAAAGCCGCAACTGCAGCAGGCCATTGTTGAAACGGCCCCTGAGAAATCAACGACACAGCCGGTCGCGGCGCGGATGCCCGCTGCCAGGACGGCCTTCTCTGGAATGTGTCTGGTTTCGATGCTCGATGATCGCGACCTCGTTCGAGGCAGTTCAACGATCACCGACGAGTATCGCGGCATGAAACTGCACTTCGCTTCCGAAGCCTATCAGCAGGCATTTCACGCTGATCCTGAAAAATACTGGCCACTCGCCGATGGTCACTGCCCGGTTGCGTCTGTCCGTGGCGAAAAAGAGACACTAGGAGCCGCTTCAACCGCCGCCGTCTACCGAGGAAAAATCGTTCTGTTCCGTTCGATGACGCACCGGGGCACGTTTGCTGAGGATCCGCAGAAATTCGTCGAGAGTCTCGCGAGATTGCAGTCAGCGACCCGGTAGCAGGATCTCAGAGCTGAGCGAATCAAGCCGATCCGTCGAAGCGTCGCGAGCTGGTCGAATTTTCGCCCAACGGGTGCCTGCCGAGTGACCTGATGACACAACGAGCAAATGCTTGCGATCTGTCTCCCGTCGAGGAACTCAAGTTGTGAAGGGTGGCAGGCAATTGCCAGGCCATGGTGTTCCGGCAAATGAAGACCGGCCCGGTCTTTGGATGGATTCCAGTCGCGACAGCATTGCTCCCGAATCCGCTCATCGATAGCTTCTGAGGCTGTGCAACGTCGCAGGTCTGGATGATGGAATGTCACTGGTTGATGGCTCCGGTCACAGCATCCAATCGACTGGTTCACACCCGGTCAGACCGACCGATTCTCACCCACCTTCGGCAAGGTTGTTCCTGAGTGAAGTCTTCCAACAGTTACTTGAGTGGCGAACAAAAAGTGTCGCGCCGTCGTTCCTTTGGTGCGACGACTGACATCTCCTTGATCGATCGCGTCCAGCAGGCTGATCAGGCTTCCTGGCACCAGTTCATGGCGATCTATCAGCCCTTGGTGACTCACTGGTGCGGGCGTGTCGGGGTGAGGAATCCGGATACCGAAGACGTTTGCCAGGAAGTCTTCGCGTCAGTGTCCATGTCGATCAACAGGTTCAGCAAGCAGAAGGAATCCGACACATTTCGTGGCTGGCTGCGAACCATCACCAAATGCCGGATTGCTGATTTCCTGCGTTGAAAGTCGTTTCAGATTCCCTCGTTGCGGAACATCGATATCGAAAGTCTCGTGGCCCCGCTCGACGAACCGGAGTCTCTTTCCGAAACGGATCGTGAGTCGCGACAAACTTCTCTGGAAGTTCTGCGGGCGGCGGTCAAGGTCGTGCAGGACCGTTCTGACGAAAAGACCTGGCAGGCGTTCTGGAGAACCGCAATTGACGGGCTGAATGCCACGGATATTGCCAACGAACTGGAGATGAATCCAGACGCCGTTCGACAGGCAAAATTTCAAGTCACCAGGCGGTTGCGGGAAGAGGTGGGACCGTTGCTTGACGAGATTCTGCGCGACGCTGGCGTTGCGCTCGAAGAATAATCCTGGTTAATCCAGTGAAACGCCGGCGTCTCGGACAATCTCGTCAAACAGGGAACCAAGTTCCAGTCGCAGGCGAGTCTTCATCCGTGACTTGGCTTTGCGGACCGCGTCGCCGGTCATGCCGAGTTCTTCCGCGATGTCTGGCGCTGGTTGCTCATCAACTGTCGTCCGCCAGAAGGCCAGCCACGTGCGTTCTTCGGATTTGTTGCGAACCGCTTCGACCGCATTGCGAAATACTTCGAGGGAAGCCTTCTTCGATTCCGGATCGGATTCCGGTGGCGGTTCCGGTTCGCGAAGCTGGGCGAGGTAACCTTCCGAATCGTCACTGGCCAGAGGCGGGATTTCCTGCGATTTCTTACGAAAGAAGTCAGCGATCCGCTTCTGCGTAATGTCTCTCAGCCAGCCACGAAACGTGTCGGTCAATTCCCTTTTTCGGAACGACCCGATCGACGTTGAGACTGAAGTGAAAACATTCTGGCTGACGTCATCAAGGTCGTTCGGCGACAGACTCGTGCTGCGGCACCAGAACGCCACCAGGGGCTGATAAATTCCCATGAAGGTTTTCCACGCATCGGGCTCCCCCTGCTTGACGAGTTCGATCAGTGAATGATTCGTCGTTTCGCCGTAACTGGAGCGTCGTTGCGGACCGTCGTCGGAGTTGGCAGCAGTTGTCATCGTGCGAGAGCCCTGAAGTCAGCCATAGTGTACGCGGAACCGGAGTATCGCCTGTCGACCTCCGGTTTGTCGATCACGTCGCGGCAGATTTCTACTAATCGCTCAGCTCAAGCCCGCGAGCCACCAGGTGTCTCACCGCCATCATCGACGCTTCGGTCACGAGTTGCAGAAACGACAGGTCGAGTGTTTCGATCGTGTCGCTCGGCATGTGGTAGTGCGGATTCCGCATGAAACTGGTGTCGGTGATCATCAATGCGGGAAAACCTGCGTCCCAGAACGGGCTGTGATCGCTCAGCCGGGTCGCCTGCAGGTCGTTGCCGTTATCAGGAACCTGCAGTGTTTCGACGGGCAGTTCATTCACTGATTTCATTCCTGCCCCGAACTGCTCGATCAGGCTGGTCGAATTCTGATTGCCGATGATGGCGATGAAATTTCCGGTATCCGGATAGAGGCCTCGCAAAATTCTTGGCAGTGACTGACTACCAGGCGTGTGGTCGCAGTAGCCGAGCATTTCCAGCGAAACCATGCCGCGGAGATCAACGTCCGACTCCTTCGAAAGCCGAGCATGTTCACGACCGCCCAACATCCCGTTCTCTTCCAGATCGAACGCAACGAGTTCCAGTTCCAGCGGAGCGTCGCCTGGCCAGGTGGCAGGCAGCAGCCGAGCGATTTCCAGCATCGCGGCGACAGCGCTGGCGTTATCATCCGCCCCCGGAGTGTCCGGTCGCGAATCGAGATGAGCACCAACGCAAAGCCGTGGTCGCTGTGGATCGAACTTCCCGTGCCGCGTCGCGACGAGATTGGTCCCATGCAGATTCTCTCCGAGGTTCAGCTCGCCGACGTCATTCAGCACGTCGAAGTCATGCCGCCTCACCTCCCAGCCGTAATCTTCCAGAAGCCTCGTGACGTAACCACGTGCTGCTTCGAGTTCATCGCTGTGGCACGGTCGCGGAATCTTCGTCAACTCTCGCAGATGAGTCTCGATAAGTGATCGGTCAGTTTCCAACGAAGAATCGTCAGCACGGAATGTCATGGCAGGGTTCAGCCTCAAGATGAACGGAAAAGTTTTCTACGGAAGGAATTGGAACGCAGAGGACACTGAGGTGACAAGCGCAGAGGTACGGAGAGATCAGTTTTCAAAGAAGCGTTTTTTCCGAAGAAATTTATGACCACGGAATGACACGGAAAGTGCGGCGGCTGCTTTTCGTAGTTTTACTTTTCCGTGTAAATCCGTGCCTTCCGTGGTTTGCTACTTTCTGCATGGTTCCTCTCCCTGTTTCTCCGCGAATCCTCCGCGGTCTCTGCGTTCCGTTCTTTCGAAATTCGAAAAGATTTCTGATCTTTCTTCTTGCAGATTATTCCATCTGTATTAATACTGCTAATACAGTTGTCAAAGGTCCGGTATGGAAATACAAATTGACGCAGCCAGTCGGCAGCCGATCTATCGGCAGCTGATGGTGCAGATCCGCGAAGCGGTTGCTCGCGGGCGATTGCAGCCGGGCGAACGGTTGCCGTCGGTACGTGAGCTGTCGTCGCGGCTCGTCGTCAACCCGAATACGGTGGCTCGTGGGTATCGTGAGTTAGAGCAGGAAGGGTTGCTCAATACCCGTCCGGGCAAAGGTGTGTTCATTGCTGAGCCGAAGACCGACCTCACAAAACGTTCGCGAATGAAGCGGTTCCAGGAGCTGCTGGATGAGTTCCTGACGGAAGCAGTTCATCTTGGTCTCACGGGGGACGAGGTTGTCTCGGCCGTGACCACTCGGACGGAGGTTTTCGAATGGCAGAACCGGTAGAGAATCCGGCAGTCACAGTTCAGGCCGCGACGGAGTTGCCCTCACGCGATGAACGATCAGATTCACCGCCCATCGTGACCGATCGGCTGACGAAATATTACGGCGGCACCCGAGTGGTGAACGGCCTGAATCTGACCGTCCAGGAAGGTTCCGTCTACGCGTTGCTGGGTCGCAACGGAGCCGGCAAGTCGACCACCATCAAAATGCTGATGGGGCTGGTGCATCCTGATTTTGGTTCAGCAACGGTGCTGGGCGAAGACGCTCACAGGATGTCTGCGGAGACGCGGTCGCAGATTGCCTGGGTCGGGGAAGGCCACCCGCTTTATCGATGGATGACGATCGACGGAGCGATCAACTTCGCAAAACCGTTTTATCCGATCTGGCATGACGACCTTGTCGAGCAGGTGATTGAACATTTCAAGCTGCCACGCAAACGCCGTCTGTACCGACTATCCAACGGGCAACGGGCGCAGGTGTCTCTGGCCCTGGCGGTGGCTTCCGATCCGAAGCTGCTGATACTTGACGATCCAACGATCGGGCTCGACACCGTCGTTCGCCGCGACTTTCTCGAATCAATGATTCAGATCATCCAGCAGGAAGGTCGGACGATCCTGTTCAGCTCGCACATTCTCAGCGATGTGGACCGAGTCGCCGATCACATTGGCATCATGCTGGACGGCGTTCTGCGAGTGGACGCTCCGACCGAGCGCTTCCGCGACGCACTCCGCAAAGTCGTCGTCGAGCTGTCCACTCCTCTCGCCAAGCCGCCGGACTGTCCCGGCCTCGCGTCCTGGGCACAGATCGGCAATCGGTTGGAGCTGGTCTTCGTCGACTTTGGCGAGACGCATCAGGCATACGTCGACAGCCTGTCGCCAACCACTCAGGACATTCTCGAACTGAATCTCGAAGACGCTTTCGTCGAATACACACGCGGCTCACGCGGTGTGATGCCGGCATTTGCGAAGGAGGTTGCTCATGTTTAAGGCCATGTTGAAAAAAGAGGTCACAGAACTGGCCGCCCCATTTCTGTTGGCAGTGACCGGTCTGGTCACGCTCGTGGTAAACGGTGTTTTTGACCGCCGGAATTTGCCAAAAGGCGAATGGATGCTGGACGCCGACTTCGCTTACCCGTTCCTGATGCTGTCGTTGTGTCTGGCCGTTGTGATGGGGCTTGTGCAGAGCCTCAGCGAAGACGTTCAGGGGACATGGCGTTATGTGCTGGCTATGCCCGGCGGATGGCGTCGAATTGTGAAACTGAAGTTTGCCTGCGGCGCTGCAGTGTGGCTCGCCTGGTCGCTGATTTCGATCGTGATTTGTCAGCTCGGAATCATGGCGGATAACGGTCCTCAGGGAGAGCCATTCGGCAGGCTGTCCGAGCCTATGTTGCGAACACTGGTTTGTGTGCCGGTAGTTTACCTGGGAGCGTTTCTGACGGCCCTGCGTCGCGTCAACTGGTTCTTTTCCCGCCTGATGCCGCTGGCTGGCGTGATGATGTGCTGGTTCATTCTGCTGTACCTGCCAAACTGGTGGGTGCTCGCGCCGCTGGCGACCGCAGGTTTAGCTGCCGTTCTGGTGGGACTCGTATTTCACGTCGCGGCGTCGCGGGACTTCGCCTGACCCTTGGTAGGTCAGGCTCTGCCTGACGGAGTCTTTCAGTCTGAGTTCGTGCCAGTTTTTCCGTTCATTCCCACGAACACACAGCGAAGTCGCAATTCGAACTTCGTCAGGCGAAGCCTGACCTACATAAGATTCATCTCGAATCGAGGACGATCCTCACCATGAAGAATCGAACACACATTTTTCGCCCGATCTTGCTGACGTTCCTGATGGCTCTGCCGTTTGGTTTCGGAGTGGGCTTTCTCACTGCAGGCGTGTACGAAGGCTGGCAGGAATACAAACGCGAAGTTCTTCCGGTGAAGTTCTGGGGGGAATACCACACTCATTCGCTGGTCTTCCTGAACGACGGCACGCCGGTCGTGCGTGACAACAAAGCAGTTGGATACGGGAGATCGCAGGATGTCTATACACGGATGGACGGCAATCCGCTCAAACACGAAGAGCGACAGGACGTCATGCATAAGCAGTGGTTGAGAGCCTACGGAAACGATCTTCGAAACCCGTTTGATCGAGAGCCGTTTGACGGCCTGCTTTCGGACAGCAATGGTCGGCGGGCGTTTCAGGATCCGGAGAACCGGTCGATTCACTGGACCTGGGATGTTGTTCGCAACGTGCCGACAGGTCGTGTGCTGGTTGGTCGATACGGGTCATCAAACGGCTCGCCGATTTCGTTCATCACCCCGGAAGGATTTGTTCCTGAGTTATCAGAATCCAGCGAGGGCTTCCTCAGTCTCGACGACATAAGGCACAAGGACGAAATGACTGCCTTCCGGTCGGATGGCAAACTGATCGCGGTCAACCTTGCTGAGAAGACGATTACGACCATCGCCGAGGTCGCCCCCCACCGGTACGCATGGTCCATGTTCCGTCAGAATGACGAGACCGGCTGGCGATTCGCGGTTCGTAGCCGCACGGCATTGCAGATTTATTCAAGTGGTGGAGAGAAATTGTTCGAAGTTCCTGCTACGTCGACAGCGTATGGCCCGGCAGAACAACTCTACACGCCGACAGATGGGCAATACATCCTCACGGAGACTGAGTGGCAAAACAAGGAACAGCTACCGGGCGGTGGCACGACAAGTCGCGCAACGATGGCTGTGTCGTGGTTGGACGAAACCGGACAGGTCACTCGTACGATGAAGTTTGATCACGAGTACCGCCGCGAGGGACCTCCAACCGAGTATCCCATCGTCAACGCGATTGATCAGTTCATGGACGTGGCGGGTCCCGGTCTTATGTTTCCGGAACCTGCCGTAATGTGCGGAGTGATCTTTGTCCTGTTTCCCTGGATCAGTTTGAGCCAGTTTCCGGAACGGCCGGCAAGTGAAGTCATCCAGGAAAGTCTTCAACATGTTCCATACGCCATCCCGGTTGCCGTCGTTGTCGGATTGCTTTGTGCCATCGCGTGCTGGCGCGGGCAAAAGCGTTATCACGCTGACTGGACAAAGACATGGGTCGTCTTTGTGTTTCTCTTCGGTCTCCCCGCCTGGATCGCGTGGCGAGTGCATCGCCGCTGGCCACCACTCGAACTTGTGGGACTTTCCGATGCTGACTTCGCCGGCGCAGTGCCGAACGGATTGGAAATTCGGTGACGTGCAGACCGTAGGCTGGAACGAGCGCAGCGCTGTTCCGGCATCACAAGCCAGCGAGAATGCCGGAACTGCGCACGGCTTGTTCCAGCCTACCAATGATCGACCGGTCGAATGAGGTTCCGAGTTGGCGCTGCGGGCGGGGTGGCGTATCGTGAAGGTACATCTTCGGTCAATTCCCGCCTTCGCGATCCATCCTGCGAGTCCTGTCATGTTTCGGCTCCCGACGGTCGTTGCTTTTGTTGTGGTCTTGAGTCTGGCGGCCTCTCTTCGCGCCGAAACTCCGCCGGAGCAGGAAGCAGCCATCAAGGCTCTGCGTGGATGGGCTTCGAACCTTCAGAAGAATCGCGACGGCACCGTGCGGTTTATCCGGTTCAGCAAGGCGGGCGTGACGGACGAGCAGCTTTCACACATCTCGGCGTTCAAGCAGCTCGACTATCTGGCGGTGATCACTCCGTCGGTGACGGACGAAGGATTGAAACACGTTGCCGGGCTGACGAATCTCGACACACTGTTTCTTTCGGATTCGAGCCTCACGGACACGGCGATGCCGGCTCTGCAGGGGCTTGCGAAACTCGAACGGCTCTATCTGGACCGGGCGAAAGTCACTGACAGCGGCCTGGCTAACATTGCCGGCCTGAGCGCGCTCACGACCTTGTCGCTGATCGAAACTTCAACGACGGATGCAGGTCTTGAGCACGTTTCGAAACTTCAGAATCTGGAAGTTCTGTTTCTGTCTGGAACGAAAGTGACTGACGCGGGGCTGAAGTCGCTCGGCAGGCTTTCGAAGCTGAAAACGCTGTATCTCGATGAGACGGCGGTTGCGGGAGCGGGTTTCGAATATCTCAGCCAGTTGCCGAATCTGGAAGTCCTGAGCCTGCGAGGAACGAAGCCTGAAGCAGATTCGCTGGCGGCGTTGGCGAGTTGTCAGAAGCTCAACCGGCTGCTGCTTTACGGGACGGCGATCACCGCCGAAGACGTCGCTCCTCTGAAAGCAAAGCTGGCAAAGTTGGTCGCCAAGCTGGGTCCGTCGACTTCGGAATCGAGGAACGCGTTTCAGCGTTTGCTCTCTGGAGAACAACTCAATGGCCCGAACAATCCAGCTTCAACTTCTGGCGTCAAAGACGAGACCGATGAGTCGACGACCGTTTCAACAAAGGACGTCGTAACGGACATCGGACAGCGTCTGGCGAGTTCTGAGGAGACGCCGGATTTTCAGAAGCACGTGCTGCCGTTGCTCGGACGACTTGGTTGTAACGGTCGAACGTGTCATGGCTCGTTCCAGGGGCAAGGCGGTTTCAGCCTGTCGATGTTTGGTTATGACTTTGACGCCGACCACAAGGCTCTGACCGGCGGTGACGAACCTCAAGTTGATCTGACGAAACCCGATGAAAGTCTGATCATTCACAAGCCGACTCACGAAGACGACCACGGTGGCGGGCAGCGATTTGACGTGGGCAGCTGGGAACACCGCCTGCTCCGCCGCTGGATTGAAACCGGCGCAAAAGGTCTGACTGACGGCCCGGAACGTCTTGTTCGTTTCGACGTCACGCCTGCGGAGATTGTGTTTTCGAAGGCAGGCGAAACAAAGCAACTCAAGTGTGTTGCCATCTGGGAAGACGGAACGCGGGAAGACGTCACGCCTCTGACACGGTTTCAGTCCAACGACGATGTCATCGCCGAAGTCACTTCTGACGGGCTGATCACCTGCAAGTCGCCCGGCGACACGTACGTCATTTCGTTCTACGACAACGGCATCTTTTCGACTCAGGTGCTGCTGCCGGTCAGCGACCGCACTGGCGATCGGTTCCCGGAAATTGCGACGCCGACCGAGATTGACCGACTTGTCACCCGGAAGCTGGCTCGTCTGGGAGTGGTGCCTTCCGAATTGAGCTCGGACGAAGATTTTCTCCGGCGAGTGTCGCTCGACATGATCGGCACACTGCCGACGCCTGATGAGCAGACTGCGTTTCTGGCCGATCCTTCGCCAGACAAACGGCAACGAAAGATCGACGAGTTGCTGGAATCGCCAGCGTACGCCGACTGGTGGGCGGTCAGGTTCTGCGACTTGACGGGAAGCAACTCGCAATACCTCGGCACGACCGACATGAACACTCCGGCGTCGATTCAATGGAACGAGTGGATTCGCCGTCGTGTGCAGGACAATGTCGGCTGGGACAAAATCGCGGCTGGCATTGTGCTGTCCGAGAGTCGGCGACCGGGGCAGACCTACGAAGAATACGCCGCCGAGCAAAGCCTGTTCATGCGGCAAAAAAGTCCAGCCGACTTCACCGCTCACGACAACCCGATGCACTACTACTGGTTCCGCAGCAATAACCAGTTGCCGACCGATCGCGCATTGTCATTCGGCTATGTGTTCCTGGGAGTGCGACTGCAATGTGCTCAGTGTCACAAACACCCGTTCGATCAATGGTCAAAGCAGGACTTTGAAAAGTTCACACAGTTCTTTACGCGTGTGAAGGCGGGTATCGCTCCTGACGCGCAGGAAGCTCAGAAACAACTGAAGACGAAGCTGGGCGTTCCGGTGAAACTCGACACAGCAGCGCTCCGTCGGCAGATGTACCTGCGAGTCTCCGCCGAAGGCCTGCCGATTCCCTGGAACGAAGTCTGGATCGAAGAGCCCGGCGACAAGCCGCAGATCGCCAAACTGCTCGGCAACGACGACGTCGATCTCAATGGTTACGCCGATCCTCGCGAGCCTCTGATGGCGTGGCTGCTGCAGAAAGACAATCCGTATTTCGCACGCGCATTCGTGAACCGGATCTGGCATCACTACTTTGGAGTCGGCATCGTCGAACCGCCCGACGATTTCAACATGGCGAACCCACCCAGTAACAAACCGCTGCTCGACTGGCTGAGCGAGCAGTTTGTCGCCAACGGCTACGACATGAAATGGCTGCACCGTACGATCGCGAACAGTCGAACTTACCAGCTCAGTTGGAAACCCAACGACACCAACCGCGACGACGTGCGAAACTTCAGTCACGCGCAGATTCGTCGAATGCCGGCCGAAGTCACAATCGACGCGATTCTGCAGGCAACGGCCAGCGATGCTCGTTTAAAGACGTGGTCGAGCAACACTGCACAGCGGAAGATCACTCAGCATCCGAAGTCGATTCAAGCTCGCGGCATCGACTACTCGCTTCTCGTGTTTGGCAAGCCGCTTCGCACGACAAACTGTGACTGCGAACGGCAGGGACAACCGACGCTTCTACAATCACTTTACGTTCGCAACGACACAGAGATGCTGGAATGGCTGGAGCGATCAGACGGCTGGCTGATCGAAACGGCCAGGAAGCTGGGACAAACGCTGACGCTCGAAACGAAAGCGGTGACGCCGGATCCCGCAAAACCGACTGAGTCAGCGAAGGTGCAGCCACCTGAGGATGCTGTGATCGACAGTTTGATTCATGAGGCGTATCAGCGGTCGCTAAGTCGGAGTCCGTCCGCTGATGAACTGGCTCGCGGTCGGAGTCATTTGAAATCAGTCGACAACACCATCGAGGCGCTGCGTGATCTCATGTGGGCGCTGCTGAATACTCAGGAGTTTCTGACCAATCATTAACCTCGACTCTTGCCCTTGGGCGGGTGGCTGATTGCTGCGAGCAATGTCCAGACTCCAATCGCCATCGCTGATATCGAAACCGGCTCGGTTCAAAACTGAAAAACCGATTATTCAGCAGTCCCAGGCGTCGACTGCCGCAGCGAAGAAACAGCTTCGTCAACGCTGTCGTAGAGTCCGAGGATCGTGTCCGCTTTCGTCGTTTGAAGAGCCATCGTGGCAAACGGAACCAGACCGGCTAACCCGAGTCGACCATCACCACGTTCTTTAAGACGACTCGCAATCGTCAGGAGAAACCCGATGAATGCCGACCCGAAGTACCGAGTGTTCGCAAGGTCGATCACGATGCGTTCAGGAAATGCGGTTTCCGCAAGTTCGCGAAGTGGTGTTAACCTCGTGAGATCACTTTCGTAAATGCTGGCAAAGCCAGTCCCAAGCCGAACAACCGTCACGCCGTACTGATCTGATATCAGGATTTGTTCTTCGTCAGCCATGAAGAAAGCTCCGCTGCGTTTCGCGATGGTTCAATATCAGACCCGCCAGATCCGCGTCCAGTCCCGGGACGCAAATACGATGACAACGGCTGGCACGACAAACAACTCTGAAAAGTGCAGGCGCTGGGGCGTGAAGCAAAGATGCGATATTCTCCGGCCATGCCAGACGAGACCTCGGAACCTTCCCCCACGATTAATAAAAAGCATCGAAGCCGGATCTTCGTATTCGGTGGCTTGGCTGCGTCGTTGCTGCTGTGTCTGGCTTTTCACTCATGGCACTCAGCAGGGATCGCGTTCGACCTCCTCCGCAGCGACCAGACGGCGGCGTGGAAAGTTGAACGGCTTCAATTGTTCTTCCAGGCGTGCGGACTACTGGCCCCGATCGTTTATGTGGCATTCGTCATGGTCGAAGTCGTCGTGGCGCCGATTCCCGGACTGATGCTGTATGCCCCAGGCGGAGTCGTATTCGGTGGCTTCGCGGGCGGCCTGCTGTCTTTGACCGGCAACGTGCTGGGAGCCGGAATTGCCAGCGGAATCACGAGAACCATCGGCTCAACCTGGTTGACTCGATTCTTTCCGAAAGAGTCACTTGAGAAAGCTCAATTAGAACTCGATCGGAGAGGAAGCTGGCTGATTTTCCTACTGCGAGTCAACCCGCTGACCTCGTCCGACCTGGTTTCCTACGCAGCCGGGTTCACTCGAATTCCCATCTGGAAAGTCATGCTCGCCACGATGTTCGGTATGGCACCGCTGTGCTTCGCGCAGGCGTGGCTCGCCGAAAGCCTGTTCGTCGCGTATCCGCAACTGCTCTATCCGTTGCTCATCGCCGGAGTCGTTTACGTCCTCGCGATTGTTGTCGTGATTCGACGTTTGACGTCGAATTCAAAAATCTGATTGGCCTCTGTGCAAAGCCAATTGGTATGGATCTAAGGGTGGCTGGTGGTCGAGATTTAGCGATTCCCCAGAATCACAAACAAACAGACACGATCAAAAGTCGGTCAGTCAGGGTTTCCGCGTGGCCTCACCAGGCGTCACTGGTCGATGGCGGACAATCTGAGCTTTGAAATCGCCGAGACTTTGCCAGTGAAGAGGCTTGTTGAGATCGACCTCGACCACGGCGACCGACCCCCACTCTTTGGCCTGAGCCAGCGGCCTGCCGTCGTGACCATAGATGGCTGAGATCATCCAGTTCGAAGACACGTCGGTGTAAGTGCTGCTGACCACGTAAACGTGATTCTCGCAGGCTCGCGCGGCACCAAGCAGCGGGTTGCAGCCCCAGACCGGCCAGGCGATGACTTCCGCACCATTGTTACTCAGCTCGCGGGCGACCTCCGGGAAGAAGCCGTCGTAGCAGACCATCATGCCGACTTTGCCGAAGCGAGTCTCAAACACGGGATACTCGTTGCCCGGCATGATGCCGCCTTCGATCTCGCCGCGCGGCAACGTGACCTTGCGGTACTTCCCAACAATCTTTCCATCCGGTCCGAGCAACACCGCGACGTTGTAGACAAGGTGTCTGTCGCGTTCGAGCAACCCTGCGACAATGTAAAGATCATGCTTCTTCGCGAGTTCGCCGAAGTAGTCGGTCGATGGACCTGGAACCGGCTCCGCCACGTCAATGTACTTCAAACCGGTCCCGTAATAGGTCAGCGTTTCAGGCAGCACGACAAAGTCCGCCTTCTGACTCGCCGCGTCGGCGATCAGTGCAGCAAACTGCTCGCGTTTTTCTTTCGGGGTCTTCCCGGCGTTCGGTCGATGATGAATGGTCGCCAGACGAACCGTCCGAGGCTGCGGAGCCGGAACTTTGCTGAGTGAAATGTCAGACCACTCGACACGGGAGTTCGGCTGTCCCCACCGAAAATGCAACTCGACGACCGCCTGAGCTGCTTCCGACGGGACGTGGTACGTTCACGCGACTTCCGTCCAGTCTTCGGTGGTTGTCCCGTCGGCAGGAAACTCGGGCTCCGCTCGAGGCCGCTCGCCAGGCCGATACGAAGCAAACGATGGTTCGTCATGCCTGACGTTCTGGCCGGCTGCATTCAACCAGACGATCCGTGCTGCTCCCGTGCGGCGAACATGATCGACATTCTTCGTACTCCGTGAAGCCGAGAATCGATAATAAGCCCCGCCTTCGACGGGCATCGTCTTTTTCCACACACCGGTGAGACCTTCCCGATCATCCGACTGAATCACCAACGCTCCGGCGCCCGTGCGACCACCGCCGGGCAGCCACTCTGCCGACGGTTTGATTTCGGCACGAGGCGATTCGAATACCCAACCGCCGTGAACCAATTCGCCAGCAGTCAGCGAATGACTGATCGAGAAGCCCGCAATGGCCGTCAAAATGAGAACCAGTTTGCCCATCAGAGTGCTCCTGTGAGATAGAACCATACGGCATCCGTACTGACCAGTATGTGCTGCGTGCCGAAGTTCGAAAAGGAACAGGCTGATTTTGTCGAACGCCAACGGGCATCCGTGGGAGTTCGCTGTGTCGTTTCCAAATATTGAATTTGAAGACCGACAGAGCCGTTTAACCGCGAGTCGTTGACCCTACGATTTGCACAGTCGCTTCGGTATCCTGCGACCGCACAACGAGTCCCTTACGAGAATTGTTACGATGTTTGTTGATCAGATTGAGCTGCTCTGCCAGGCCGGTGACGGTGGCAATGGCTGCCTGAGTTTCCGCCGGGAGGCTCACGTCCCACGCGGCGGCCCGGACGGCGGCGACGGCGCGTACGGTGGAAGCGTGATCGTTCAAGCCACCAAGGATTTGACCAACCTGGCTCATCTGCTGGGGCATAAACACTGGAACGCCGAACGTGGCGGCCACGGCCAGGGAAAGCTGAAAACCGGAAAACGTGGCAAAGACGCCATCGTTCAAGTACCGGTTGGAACGCTCATCTACGACGCGAAACTTGGAAATCTGCTGCGGGATCTGGACGGCGATGGAGAATCGGTCACCGTGGCGAAAGGCGGGCACGGCGGACGAGGCAACAAGCACTTTGCGACGTCGATCAACCGGGCTCCGCGAGAATTCGAAAACGGGCAACCGGGCGAGCAACGCAGAATTCGACTCGACCTGAAGTTGATTGCCGATGTGGGTCTGGTCGGAAAACCGAATGCCGGCAAGTCGACGCTGCTCAGCAGGATGACTCGCGCAACGCCGGAAATCGCCAACTATCCGTTCACGACAAAATACCCGAACCTCGGCATGGTCCGCGTTGGTTACGGTCAGCAGTTTGTCATCGCTGACATTCCCGGTCTGATTGAAGGTGCTCACGAGGGCGTCGGACTTGGGCACGAGTTCCTGCGGCATGTTGAGCGGACGCGGGTCTTCGTCCACCTGATCGAGCCGTCTCCGATGGACGGTTCGGATCCGATTGAAAACTACCGCAACATCCGTGACGAACTGCGACTTTACGACGAGTCGCTGGCCGACCGTCCTGAAATTCCTGTCGTTACGAAATGCGAGCTTCCAGAGGCGGATGAGATTGTCGCCCGGCTCAGCGAAGAAGTCGGAAGGCCCGTCATGCGAATCTCCGCCGTTACCGGAAAGGGGCTTCCGGAACTGACGCTGTCCCTGCTCAAATTGATCGACCCGGTTGAAGACGAGGATGACTGGCAACCGCCGCCGAAACGTGAGTGCGTGTAGGTCGTCAAACCGCATCTCAGCCGTGAAAGGAGTCGCACCGTGACCAGCTGCCTTCAAATTTCGCCGACGACGTTCCGAATACTGATCGCGGTTATTCTGACGCTCCGACTGCAGGCCGTGAGACTCCACGCGGACGAACCGCCAGCAACAATCGCCGTCGTCAACGGAAACTCCATCACTGAGAACGACCTCGAATTCCTCTACCGCTCACGCGACGTCCGTCAGGAACTGCGATCGTCCGTTCGCGAGCGATACATCGAACAGTTGATTGACCGCAGCCTGCTGAAAGAGTTTCTACGCATCCGCAAGATTAAAGCACCAGAATCGGTTGTCAAAGAACGAGTGGCTCGCGCCGAGAAGCTGATTTCTCAGGAAGGTCTCAACTTCGACGAATCCCTCAGAAATCTTGGCTACACCCGCGAATCGTTCGCGGAAGAAGTCGCCCTGCCACTGGCCTGGCTGGCACACGCCAGACTCGCGATTTCCGAAACGGCAATCGCTGAGTACTGGAAGACTCACCAGTCGAAGTTTGACGGCACCGAAGTGCGTGCCGCCCACATTGTGAAACGTCTTCCACGCGACGCCGAAGGCCCGGACAAAACAAAACTGAGCGAACAGCTTGCTGCCATCCGCCAGTCGATCCTCGACGGCAAGACGACGTTTTCCAAGGCTGCCGCTGAGAATTCAGACAGCCCAAGCGGCAAAGAGGGAGGCGATCTCGGCCAGTTCGCCTTCCGAGGCCGGATGCCGCAGGACCTTACGAAAGTCGCCTTTCGCCTGAAAGTCGGAGAAATCAGCGAACCCTTCGAAACGCCCTTCGGAGTCCACATCCTGACCGTCACCGAAGTCATCCCCGGCGACCTGAGCCTCGAAGACGCCCGCGGCGAAATCTTTCAGGAACTTTCAGGAAAACTCCAGGCGGGACTGATCTCGCAACTTCGCGACAAAGCAACGATCTCAATCCCCGGCAAAGAGCCCGCCGCAAAGTAACCGCATTTTTCCAGGTGATCCGTCGGAGCCTCGTATCCAATGCCCGAGAGGAGACTGTCAAAGCAGCCAGTCGTGCAGCCAGGGCGACGTCTGGTGTGTCTTGGAATCGTCGTTCTGGTAGTGGTCGTTGCGATCTGGCTCTCCGGCAGCGGCGGTGCATTTGCGTTGTCACAGACACGCATCAACCTGGCGAACGCCGACGTTTTCGCGGCTGAAAGGTGGCTGACACTGGCCGAGTCGCTGGGAGCGGACTCGGCGGAGTCGGCGTTCCTGCATGCCAGGATTTATCGCAAACTCGGCGAACTTGACGAAATGGCAGCTTCGCTGAAACTGGCGCGCGAAGCAGGATTCAGTCATTCAAAAACTCAGCTCGAACATCTGCTCGCGCGAGCCCAGAGCGGAGATGTTTCTCCACTTGAGTCAAAGCTGTCAGCACTGCTGGTCGCGGGCGATGACCTGCCTGAAATCTGCGAAGCATTCGTCACTGGTTGCCTGATAACCTATCGACTCGACGAAGCTCTGCTGCTGCTCGAAAAATGGCTGGCGGACTTTCCGGAGAATGCTCAGGCACACTTTCTGCGAGGCAGAATCTATGAGTACCGCAGCGCGACAGAAGTCGCCGAAAGCGAATACCGAGCCGCGATCAAGTATTCACCGAGACATTGCGCTGCCAGGTATGGCCTTGGGAGATTGCTGACCGATTCGGCTCCGAAAGATGCCATCTCTCAGTTTGAATTGTGTGCTGACTATCACATCAATCCACAGCCGGGACTGGTCGCCGTCTCCAGGTGCCAGAGGCTTCTCGGGAAACTTCCGGAAGCACGTCAGACAATTGAACGTGCCATCGCATCGAATTCTGAAAACCTCGAACTCGCCTACCGTCTACTGGGTGAACCAACGGAGACCGCCGCTTCACAGGCTCCCGCCGAATACGGGCACGTCCTGCTGGCGATGAACGATCTGACGGGCGCTGAGAAATGGTATCGGCAGGCTTTGGAAGCAAACCCCAACGACTGGAGGACCAGATTCAGTCTCGCCACCGCCCAACGGCAACTCGGCCAGACTGACGAAGCCTCAACTAACCTGAAGCGGGTTGAGGAAACTCGAAAAGCACTGGCAGCATGTGACACGGCGATTGATTCATTGCGAGTCAATTCTGAAGACGTGGAGGCGAGGTTTCTCATCGGAAAAACGCTGCTGAAGTACGTTTCGGAACGGCAGGGCCGTATCTGGTTAGAATCAGTCCTGCGTTACTCACCCTCTCATGAGGGGGCAAGAGAACTCCTGGCAACGCCTGATCGTTCCTCAGGACCATCCAGCAACTGACACGAGGACAGCCGCCTTATGATTTTACGCATAATTCGCTGTGGGCTCCGTCACCTGCGTTATCGAAAGAAGAATCGCAGCTTCAGGACCGGCATCGCGTTCGCGAAGCGAGCGACCTGCCTGCTCGGCATCATGCTACTCGTGTCCTGTTCGAAGACTGAGCACGAAACCTCAGTTTCCGCCCCCGGTATCGACTCCGATCCGTCAGCGATTTCGAACACCATCACGTTTCGCGACGCCAGTGATCTGCTAAGCGAGCCAGTGATCTACCAGAGTGGAGCCGTCGACGATCAGTTCTCCATTCTTCAGTCACTTGGCGGCGGAGTTTCGGTCTTTGACTACGATGGCGATGGACTGTTGGACCTTTGTTTCGCTGGCGGCGGAACCATTCAAAAAGATCGCATTTCGGGGTTGCCCCCACTCCTGTTTCGACGCAGCGAAAGCGGCTTTCTCAATTCGACACAAGTCGCCAGCCTGGACACTGCAATCAACTATTCGCACGGATGCATTGCTGGCGATTACGACAACGATGGATTCATGGACATCGCGATCACCGGCTATGGGCAAACGCTCTTATGTCGTAACCAGGGCGACGGAACTTTCACCTCAACAGCAGACGCCATGAACGACTGCCGTGATCGCTGGACCTCAAGTGCTGGCTGGGGTGACGTCAACGGCGACGGCAACCTGGACCTGTACGCAGCGTGCTATGTCAACTGGACGTTCGGGAACAACCCGTCGTGTACCGGCCCGTCCGGTCGGCAAGACGTGTGTCCGCCGCGGCAATTCGACGGGCTTGATGACATTCTGTTGTTAAACGGTGGGCACGGCGATTTTCAGGACATTGGTCGACAGGTCGGGCTGGCCCCCAAAGGTAAGGGGCTGGGAGTTGTCCTTGCCGATCTGGACCAAGACGACGATCTCGACATCTACGTGGCCAACGACACGACAGCCAACTTTTACTACCGTAACAATGGGCAGTCCACGTTCGAAGAAGTGGGGTTGCTGAGCGGCCTTTCCGTGGACGAACTGGCCAACGCCACCGGAAGCATGGGAATTGCGGTCAGCGACTGTGATCTTGATGGCCTGCCCGATGTCTGGGTGACGAATTACGAAGATGAACTGCTGGGACTGTACAGGAACCTGGGAGACCTGGGCTTCTTATGCATCAGTTCTCAAACAATCGGCAAGGTACTTGCACCGCGCAACGTCTCTTTTGGCTGTGTTACTGCCGACTTTGATCTGGATGGTGACGAGGATCTGGGCGTTTCAAACGGTCATATCGTTGAATTCCCCAGCGAAACGCCTGTCAGGCAGACGCCGTTTGTCCTTCGCAACGACAGAGACCTGCACTTCGCACGAGTCCTGTCGAAAGAAGGTGACCCACTGGCTGAACCCTATCTGGGCAGAGGTCTGGCGACGGGCGATTTTAATCGAGACGGAAAACCTGACCTCATTTTCGCCAACAGCGACGAGGCCGCGGTACTCGCGTTGAATGAAACGGTGACCGACGGTTCATCGATCATCGTCGACCTGATCGGAGTGACGTCAAATCGAAATGCCGTTGGTGCAAGGGTCATCCTGCAGACAAATCGCGGCCGACAGTTGCGGCATTTCGTTGGAGGTGGAAGCTACCTCAGCACCAGCGACCGACGAATTCACTTTGGCTTCGCGGCCACGGAATATGCCAGACAACTGGAAATCCACTGGCCGACTGGCCAAACCCAGACCGTCGACATAATGACCGCAGCCGGAACGAAACACGTCAAAATCAGGTGCATCGAGGGCGGCCCACACGTTTACATTGATGCCCTGTAGACATCCTCAGACAGAAGTCACAGCAACCGGGCGACACATTTTCTCTGCCCCAACCATGCGAAAGGCCAATTGAAGCCGCCCCTCAACAACAATGGAAAACGCATCCAGAATACCGTTGAAAAATCGCAGATGCCTACGGAATCATCCGGGTCAGAACTTGATTCCGAAGCGGGCGATGAAGCCGGAGGCAATGTCAAAGTTTCCGCCGCCAGTGCTGAATTTAACCTGCCTGTCGAAGACCCAACCGCCTTCCAGGAAGCTCTCAACTCCGCAGGAATCGCTGCGAATTCCGAGCATGGCTCGCCAGTCCTGAAGCTGGATCTGCCGTCCGCCCCCGCCACCAATCTCGTACGCCTCAACGTGATATTCACCATTGACGTACAACCACTGCGGAATGCCCCAGGGAGTTCCCAGACCGATACTCACTTCCGATCGCGGAAACAGTGCGCGAATCTCGAAGTACTCGTTTGGTTTGAAGACAACGCCGCCGTAAGGCAGAACGCGGTCGTCAACCCGGTCCCAGAACAGTGCCCCGAGGACCACCATCGTCTGCGGATTGACCGTAACATTGATCGCCCCACGTCCGTCCCAGTTCCAGGCATCGGATCCAGGACTCTGATTGAAATCGGTATTGAGCGACGGATTGAAGCCCAGCTCGGCAGTAAACGGCCCGACAGTGGGCGTGATCAATTGAAGATCGAGTCCGAATCGGTACACATCCGCGGGCAAATCCGGAGAGACTGGACCGTTCCAGTTTCGCAGATTGAACTGCGGAGCAAATGACGCAATCCATAGAGTCGGCAACGGCGCCGTATAGCGAATTTCGCTGTTGACTTCGAAGACTCCGAAATCACCAGCGGCTCCGCCGCCGGCGCTGTTCGTTTTCTCTTTGGAGAGATAGCCGACGTTCAATTTCCGGGTCCATCCGTACTGAAAAGGTCGTGGACCGTTAAGCCCGGGAACGCTCGCAAATGGAGCCCCGAGACCATTTGGATCGATCAACGGAGTTCCGGGCCAGACAGGAGCCATCGGGTTCCACTGACTAGCGTGCTGCATTGGCGGAGGACCGAGGAATTGCTTGTTTCCAAGATTCGCCTGAACGGGATCCTCGTCGTAAACAGCTCCCGGCCCCTGCCCTCGAACCACGCCTTGATTTAACGCCACAAGCGGCTTTGAATCGATCTCCATTGCAGAGAACGGCTGCGAGAAGAGCAGTTCTGGAGCGACGAACGGAAAAGCGGGGGAATCGCCCGCGGCGGTGTCAATGTCGGCAGATTGAGTCGCCAGCATTGAAGTCAGGACGAGAACAGACAGCATGGTCGAGCGTCCTTGCTCATAAGAAGAGGGAGTGTGACTTGCAGCAACCTCAACCGAAGAAAACGGTAAGGCCTTGCGAGTAAATTCCGCTCAGGAATTGGCGGAGTCGGAATTTCTCAGAACTGCGACGGGGAAACTTGAGGAAAATCAGAAGTGGAAAGCAAGTTTCGCAGAAATTCTCGAAACGGGTCAACGCGAGTTTCGGCGTACCGTCCGGAATTCACGGTCACCACATCGCCGATCAGCCTTAAACCATTGCAGGGACAGTGCTTTCTATCCCGTCGTAAAATTCCGGGCCGTAGCCATAACACGCGAGGAACACGTCAATGAGTGATCGCTGTGTCCCCGAACATCGCTGAGGTGTCCAGCCGCGTGATGTGTATCAAACCGACAATTTGATCAAAGATTCTGTCGTTTTCCTGTTCCGATCTGATTCACTCATCGATACTATGTGCTGCGCGCGAACTGGCAATTTCCCGATGGGACTCTCAGGCCAATGGCCTGAAAGTGCCGATGAGTCGGAGAGCCTTGGGGAATTCTGGTCGCGACCCCGCCCGAATCTCGAGTCTGCAACTGAGAGCTGAACCAGCGTTAAACTCATCGGATGGGTTTGCGTTGTCCCTCCACAGAGCGTTTTCTGGCTCGATTCCCCCGTTCTTAAGATTTTTCGGAACTGTTTCCACTCCAACTTCCATGTCGTGGTCCAGCTTTCGATACTGAAGCCTCGGTCAGGATTCTGTCGAATCAGATTTCCTGTGAAAGGCTTTCTGTAAGACTTCTCTCCAGAGAGATGTCCTGCAGCCTCGATTCAGCCGAAAGTCGGCAGGATCAAAATTCGGTTTCTGGTGGTCGGAAATCGATATCGATACAGACAAGTTGCTCGTCGTGAGCAACGTTCGATCGCACAAACCAAATGGCACGTTGCGTCGAACGATCCATTCCGGCGGTATGCCCCGCCTGCCAGTCGTAGTTGAACCATGCAAGACCTAAGCAAACTCCGCAACATCGGTATTTCAGCCCACATTGACTCGGGTAAGACAACACTGACCGAGCGAATCCTCTTCTACTCCGGGCGGATTCACAGAATTCACGAAGTGAAGGGGGGCGATGGCGGAGCGACCATGGACTTCATGGATCTGGAACGTGAGCGTGGAATCACAATCCAGTCAGCCTGTACAGCCGTCCAATGGAACGGTCACCCGATTAACGTCATTGACACACCGGGCCACGTTGACTTTACGGTCGAAGTTGAACGCTCACTGCGAGTGCTCGACGGAGCCGTCCTCGTCCTCTGTGCCGTTGGCGGAGTTCAGAGCCAGTCCCTGACCGTCGACCGTCAGATGAAGCGATACGGCGTGCCCCGAATTGCCTTCATTAACAAAATGGACCGAACCGGGGCCGATCCGGACAGCGTTATCGAGCAAATCGGCGACAAACTGGGCGTCACCGCTGTCCCACTACAGATTCCGATCGGCAAGGAATCGGACTACCAGGGCGCAATCGACCTGATCCAAATGGAAGCCGTCTACTTCGAAGGTGACCAGGGTGTCGATGTTGTTCGTAAGGAAATTCCAGCCGAACTGAAAGACGCGGCTGATCTCGCAAGAGCCCACATGCTCGAACAGCTCTCGCTCTACGATGACGACCTGATGGAAACACTTCTCGAAGAAGGCGAACCATCAGTCGACGATATCCACAAGGTCATCCGACGCGCAACGCTGTCTCAGGAAATCACGCCTGTGTTGATGGGTACGGCCTATCGCAATGCCGGTGTACAGGAACTCCTCGACGCCGTCGTTCGCTATCTGCCCAGCCCTCCTGAGCGGGAAGTTCTTGGCCAGGATCTCAAGAATCTGGATGAGCACGGCAAAGGTGCACCGATCAGCCTGACGCCGGACGAAGACAAACCGCTAGTCACGATGGCCTTCAAAACCATCATGGAAGCGTTCGGCCAGTTGACGTTCTGCCGCGTTTACCAGGGCAAGATTGTCAAAGGCGAAAGCTACATCAATGCACGAACGGGCCGAAAGGTCCGCTTTGGCCGCCTGCTTCGAATGCATGCCAATGACCGGGAGGAAATCGAAGAAGCCGGCCCCGGAGACATCGTCGCGGTCGTTGGTGTGGACTGTGCCTCGGGCGACACATTCTGCGGAGACGGTGCAAACGTCGCTCTGGAAAACATTTTCGTCCCGGAAGCAGTGATCCGCCTTTCAGTCGAACCGCTGACGCGAGAAGGCTCTGATCGACTTGGCAAAGCTTTGGAACGCTTCCGTCGCGAAGACCCAACCTTCCGTGTCATGACCGACCCCGAGACGAACGAGACGATTATCGCGGGTATGGGACAGTTGCACCTCGAAGTGTACATTGAGCGAATGAAGCGAGAATACAACGTCGAAGCTGTCGTTGGTGAGCCGAAGGTTGCATACCGCGAGTGTCCTACCAAAACAGTCGAGTTCAACTTCAAACACAAGAAGCAAACTGGTGGTTCTGGTCAGTACGCTCACATCGTTGGCAAGCTGGTTCCGCTGCCGGAAGATGCCGAACAACCGTACGTCTTCAACAACCTCGTGACCCAGGGACGAATTCCAAAGGAATACATCCCGGCGATCGACAAGGGTTTCCAGAGATCCATCGTGAAAGGACCGTTGTGCGAGTGCGAAGTTGTCGGAGTCCAGATCGACCTTGAAGACGGCAGCTATCACGACGTTGACTCGTCCGAAATGGCATTCAACACTGCTGGCTTTAATTGCGGCCGCGAGACGTTGCAGAATGCGAAAATGGCACTGCTTGAGCCGATCATGACGCTGGAAATCGAAGCCCCTGAAGAATACCAGGGCTCAATCTGCGGTCACCTTTCCAGCAAGCGAGGCCTGATTAACTCCAGCGACGCGAGAAACAAGACGACCTACATCCTCGGTGAAGTTCCGCTGGCCGAAATGTTCGACTACGCAAACGAACTGCGCTCGATGACGCAGGGCAAAGGACAGTTCTCGATGGAATTCCTGAGGTATCGTCAGGTTCCTGCAAACGTGCAGACAGAAGTTGTCGCCAGACGACGCAAGGAAAAAGAAGAACGAATGGCAACAGCCTGAGGCCAAAGCTGACGTTAATTCCATAAAAAAATCAGAGTCGAGCGAAGCACTGGCTTCGCTCGACTTTTTTTGTGCGCTCCATCCAGAAACAAGAGCGTGGCCGAACGCGCTTGCGTTTTCGCAGGCCGAGCGAGAATCTCCTCGTTCAAACGCTGCGGCGTCGAGAACGACATCACCCTTCCCCGCCCCGCGGCAGTACGGAATTGCCCATGAAACGCTCCATCCTGCTGACTGTCGTCTTGATCCTCGGCGAGTTTCCTAACGCCCTCTCCACGGCTGCGGGAGACGACGCACTACCTGTGCTCCGCATCGTCGCTTCAAATGAGGGCTACGAATTCTTCGAAGGTGACTCGCCAGTCCTGTTCTACCAGGCGAAACCGAAGTCACTGGACGGCAAGTTCACGCGGGCCGGCTACGTTCACCCGCTTTACGACCTCGATGGCCATGTTCTTTCCGAAGACTTCCCGACCGACCACCTGCATCACCGAGGAATTTTCTGGGCGTGGCACCAGCTTTACGTGGGAGGCACTCAGATCGGCGACCCGTGGATCTGTCGCGATTTTCTTTCCCGCGTGGACGATGTGGCTTTGATCAAAGGCGACCGAGATTCGGTCGCACTTCAGTCCACTGTCCGCTGGATTTCACCTGACTGGCAAGATTCAGAAGGCCAGTCAAAACCGATCGTCCAGGAGCAAACGGTCATCCAGCTGAGGCGTTCGAAAGCCGACCAACGTTTGATCGATTTCCGCATTCAGCTGACAGCCCTGGAACCAAACGTTCGAATTGGCGGTTCGGACGACGCCAAGGGATACGGCGGTTTCTCACCAAGGCTACAACTACCGCAGGATATTCGATTCATCGCAGAGCATGGCGAGGTCGAGCCTCAAAAGCTGGCCGTTAAAGCCAGCCGCTGGATGGACATGGTCGGCAGCTTCGTCAAAACAGACGAGACCTCAGCGAGCACGATCAGCGGCGTCGCGATCCTCTGCCACCCGTCAGTCCCGGGCTTCCCTCAGAAATGGATCCTCCGTAAAGCTCGCAGCATGCAGAATCCCGTCTTCCCCGGACGGGAGCCGGTAACGCTTTCAACCGACAAGCCACTGGAACTGCGATACCGCATGATCATCCACCGAGGCCAGGCGTCGCCACAGCATCTGGCCGCCTGGTTCGACGAATACGCCTTGGAAAAATAGCGGCACGACGCAGGCTCACTCGACGGCAGCCTGCTCGACGTGCTCACAAACGCGATCAGCGCAATAAAAACCGCCTCGCAATCCTTGCGAGACGGTCTGAGTGAGCGCCATCTCTTTTCTGTCACGCTCTTCCATGAGCGATCGGAACTTGCTGTTTCCCGGCGCATCCTTGCATCCGTTCAGAAACAGCCTGTCAGCCGGTGTCGAAGATGGAGCGACACCAACTGCACTCGATCCATCGAGTGTCCAGCTCCGCAAGGCCCGGTCAGGCAGCGGACAACTCCGTCGTAAAATTTTCCCTGGTGCAGATCTCAGATCGAACTCAGCCAGCGAACGCCGACGTCAGGCGACTTTTCACAGCGACTCCTGCACGTCGTGGTGCGGCGATCTTTGCGTGGCTTCGTACCAAACAGCAGTCAGCCGTCGTCTTCCCTGACGATCCCGTATGGGTGCCCTTCCATGAGCGCGGCCTAGACTCAGCGACAGGAACGATCACTCATCCCTGTTCCTTCCGTGGTTAGTGGGCAGCCTCCTTTGCAACTGTCGTGTCCGGGTTTCGAAACGAGTCCAACTCGTTCGAGTTACTCATAAGCGTGTTCTGCGATCTCGTCGAACTGAGGATTCAACTGAGCAACGTACGCGTCCCAGCGTGTTGCATCCCAAAGTTCCAGATGATCGCTGACTCCCAGCAACACGACTTCGCGTTTGAGTTCTGCAAGCGCTTTGAGTCGATCGGGAACGCGAAGGCGCCCCTGCGAGTCCACATCCAGACGCTCTGCTCTGGCGTAGAAGAGCCGCATGTAATTGCGAACGTCGGCTTTCCCTGCCGACTTCTCGGAAAATCGCTGGGCAAGTGCTTCGAAGTCTGTCGGAGTGAACACAGCAAGCGACTTCTCCGTCCATGGAGCCATAAACAGCGACTTCAGGTCCGTTCCGCCGAGGTCTTCGCGCACGCGTTTCGGGACGGCAATCCGTCCCTTGTCGTCGAGCGTCCTTGGCCACGTCCCCGTCAGAGCCATTCGTCACCCGTTGCTCCCAATCATTCCACAGCACCCCACTGACCCCCACAATGATCCACACGATAATCAGCTTATCCAAATGGTCAAGTCGGCGTTTGAAAAGTCGAGACAGACCGATCCCACAATTGGTTGCAGGTGCTTTTCACAAAACAACTTGCGACTTCGAAACTTTTTTTGTCGGGACCATTCGGTGAAAATGCAGGCGCCGTTTCAGCCGAGCAGCGACTCGTACAACTGCGAGTATGAATCCACCACCGAGCTCCACGTAAACTCCTCTGCAATCAAACGTTGCAGCCGAACAGCCCGATTCTTCGCAGACTGTGGGTCACTCAAACAATCGGCAATAGCCGAGGCGAGCTGATCTTCCCGGCAAATCCCCACCAGCACTCCACTTTCGCTGGAAGTAACGATCTCTTCGGCACCTTCGACACGGGTCGAAACCACCGGAATCCCAGCGGCACCGGCTTCCAGCAGTACGTTCGGCATACCTTCCCAGTTCGAGGCCAGCACAAACACGTCGGACGCCCGCATGATCCCTGGCACGTCCGCTTGCCAGCCAGCGATGTGCACTCGTGCTTCCAGACCACTTTTCGTGGCCGCAGCACGAAGTGTGGTCTCCAGAGGGCCTCGCCCAACGAAAAGCAGATGCGTTTCCCGATGCAATTCCGCGATCGCTGCGAAGCTGCGAAGCAGCCCCAACGGATTCTTCTGCTCATCGAGCCGTCCGACCGACAGGATGGTGCTGGAGCCCTGTGGAATTTCGAATTGCGAAAGGTCAGCGGGCTGTGCTGTCGAGAAACGTTCCACATCAACGC
>JABMPE010000481.1 GCA_013203845.1 Rhodopirellula sp.
CTGAGTTCATCAGGAATCCAGTCCCAGGCGACCGCGCCCATCGCGAAGACGCGGACTGTCCGACCGAACTCGGCGTCATCGCCGCTCACTGACGGGTTCACGGCGAATGTCAGCGCCACTTGATCGTTCACCCGCTCCAGCCACATTGCGTTGATGCCTGTCGAGAACAACCGGGACGGCGTGTCCAAATCTGAATCAAGCGTGTGGGCAGCAAAGAAGGGCTTGATCAACAGCATTCTGTCGGGTGGATCAACAGGAAGCATGGCCGCCACAGAGACGCGTGCCGTCCCGAAAGTGAGCCCGTCGCCGTGTGACAGAGAAGTCTCAATTTGAGTCTTCGGTCGCCGAGAGACACGCTGGTTCGAATCATTTTCGTCGGACGAAGTCGGTTCGACATCGGGTAGAGACAAACGAGCTTCGCCCTCGAAAGCGGCGCAGCCGGAGAAAAGGTTGAGAGCGATAAGGGCAACCGCAACCCACGCGAGATTCTGATGCATCAATCGTCATCCTTGACGGCGGTTGTCGGCTCGGTGGTCAGTGTCGCGCTTCGGTTCGCTGCAATTGTAGTCCGACGACGATCGATCAGGGCAGTTCGACTGCAGACAGGGCGTGGTTTGTCAGCGTTGCCTCGCCCGTTGCCACGGCAATCCGTCGCCGTACTTCGTTCATGCGGGCACGATTCACCCCGAAGTCGTCGTAACCAGTGCGGGAGGCCGAGCGGAAGTGGATGACCGAGGCTTTATGGTCCAACAGGAACTCGACGTCGTCGACAAACCGGAACAACCCCGTTGTGAACTCGCAGTGAATGTAGTTGTCCTCAGACGTAATAATTTTCGCACCGTCCATCGCGGAGATCGCGTCGAGCACTGCCTGCATGGCGGCGTCTGGATCGTCAACAATTGGAATTGGCGGCATCGACTGAGTTCGCGATTCCGCGAACGAGAACACGCAATTGGGTTTGTCTGGACACTCTGTCAACGTGCCGTTTCGAACTCCGAGTTTGTTCGGGCGGGTTGCGTTGAAACTCAGCAACGCCAATCCGGCGACGGATAGCAACAGCCCTGTGCAAACGACAATGCCGAACATCCTTAAGACTCTTCGTTTTCTAGTTGGCTGCCTGACCAGCAATGTGGACTCCTCATGCATCATTTGTGGCAGCCAGCTCGGGAGTCGTGGGGAAACCTGGAATCCGGCTTGTCACGCGGTCGCTAATGAGTCCTCGCAGATAGCGCCAGGGAGCCAGGAGGGAATCCCGAAGCGGCACTGGTCGACTCGTGGCCTCAAACAGCATGACTGTGACGTCATCGCGATCGAGATTGTCCGCAGCCATGTCGGTCAGGCGTCCAAGCAGGTCAGGAATGAAGCTGTCAACGCGAGGCCGCCCCAGAGACCGAACGACATCCGCAAGACCACTCGTCTGAATATAGTTCCCGTTCTCGTCAACTGACTCAGACAATGCATCCGTGTAGCACAGCAGCAGGTCACCCGGCTTCAGCTTGATCGCGAATTCGCTGTAGCTGACGCGACTGTCTATTCCCAGCGGCATGTTCTGCATGGCGACGGTCGTCGTGTCGTGAGTCACGCACTCAGACCAAGTCTGAGTTGCAGCTCGATACAGCAGCGGCGTGGGATGTCCAGCATTGCTGAGTGTCATTCGCGCGGCGGATGATGTCCAGGTTCCAACCAGTGCTGTTGCGAACCGTCCGGACATGTCGGCTGCAGCGAGTTCACGATTGACCGATTGCACGAGCTGCTTCTGTCGGATGCGATTAACGTTTCGCCGCATCAGATCGCGAAGTCCGATGGCAGTCGCTGCTGCGCTCTCACCGTGCCCACACACGTCGGCGAGCAAAAATCGAGTCAATCTTCCCGAAGCGCACGACGACAGAAAATACACGTCGCCACCACCGTCGGCTGAACCGTAGGCACGGCTTCGTACGCGGCATGTGACGCCAGGGCGATCAATCACTGCGTCCGTCTCATTGTTGCCGCCCCAGACTTCCATGCAGGAGAGGCGTTCGGAATGGCTCGTTGACTCAATTGTAGTTGTCATCGGTATCGATCAGGCGTCAACCACCCTGGCATCGCCAGGCGGCTGATTCGGTTCGGATAGGTCCTTTGCGGAGTCGGCAGTACGACTCTCCGGCGGATTTGTAGACGCGGGGTTGCCGTTGCCCACAACTTGAGCAGCTCGCGCAATTCCGCGGAGCATTCCGCCGAAAACGGCCTCGTGCAGCGGGTAAATCGCGTACCAGTAGCTCAGACCGAAGAGCCCCAACGGGTCGAAGATAGCCGTCTGGCGGATGATGGAACTCGACGGACCGTTGGGCGTGACTTCGAACTCAAGCCAGGCGCGACCGGGTAGTTTCATTTCGGCCGAGAGCCTCAGTCTGCAATCTTGTTCAATCGATTCCACGCGCCAGCAATCGAGTGAGTCGCCAGCTTCGACATGTTCCGGATCACGGCGTCCTCGACGAATGCCAACCCCACCGACCAGCAAATCCATGAAACCACGAATTTGCCACAGCCAGTCCCCGTAATACCAGCCGGTCTTGCCACCGATTCTCCGGATCGGAGTGAAAGCGTCTGCAGCCGGAACGTCGACGGTGATGGTGCGTGAGTCCACCAGCCGATTTCCGAACTTCTCACCTCCCCAGCGTTTCTGATGGCTGCCTGCGGAAAGCGCGTCGCTCCAGCGAGTCGGCTTTCAGGACGTCGCCATAGACGACTTCTGTCGTCTCGCTGACCCGCGGCCCCACGGCCTCCGGGCGACGTGCCATACAGCGAAGCGGTTTGTCTTGTCGCTCAAGCAGCGATACCAGTCGACCACCGACGTATCCAGAGCATCCGGTCACGAGAATCTTCGCTTGTAAAGGCATCAACGACACTTTCTGAAAGCACCACGGACAGACCATCGGTCAGGTTGTAGTCCGTAACCGTCGATTCGCCACCACCGCAGCGTGGTCTACAACCGAATCAAAGTCGGCCGGGACTCCTTGTCAGACAGTTCAGATCGCATTTTGTGGAACATCCAATGACTTACGCTCGATCGAGACTCTGGCTCGGCATTACCGCAATTGGAACGCTCATCTTCATCGCAATTCTGCTGCTCTCGACGAGTTTTCACCTGGAAGTGCTCCACGATTCGCCGAATACGAACATCGACGAATTCGGAAGACTTGCTGCCATTGTTCTCACAACAGGCATTCTCCTCGTCCCTTTCGATCTGCTTGGTGGTTTCATCCTGCCGAGACGGTTTGGCCGTGAATCGATTCGGTTCACTCGATTCGCTCTCAGCTGGAGCCGGGGCGTGGGAGTCCAGAGTGCTTGTCTGATCGCATCGCTCTGGCTTGTTCTGCAGGCCGGCCAACTGTTAGGCCTCGCGGGGAGTCTGGCAGCGGTGCTGACAATCCAATTTCTAATGCTCTATGGCCAGAAGATGCTGGCCATTTTCACGGGAAGCCTCTCGTTTGACCCAGCTGGACCAGCCCCGACTGAGTTCCACGGTCGTCCCGTGTCAGCAGCAGCACATCGGGATAGTGGATTTACCGGAAGCATCGTCGGGCTTCCCGGAGCCGAGAACATCGTGATGCCTGCGTCGTGGTCCACGAATCTCACCCGCGAGCAGCTTAATGCTGAAGTCGTCCGCCGATGGGGAGCGATTCGCACAGGAAGTCGGACGCGGGGAATCTTCCTCGCCGTGTTGATAAATACGGGCACCTTCGGAATGAGTGCACTGATGCCGAATGCAGGCGTCACCACGGTGGCCGAACTGTTCTCCACGACATTGTACTTTACGCTGGCGTCCTTCATCTGGCTGCTTGTCCTGCCTCGCCTGAGCCGGGAAGGCGTTTTCGAATCAGACCGGTTCGCCTTTGACAGCGGCATTCCTGTACGCGAGATCGAATCCGCAGCAAATCGGATTGAGGCTCTGCACGACAATGAACCAGAGCGGTCACGTCGATTGGAAAGTGTCTTCCATCCAGTTCCGTGCGTGCGTCGGCGTGTCGCAGAGCTTTCGTTGCGACTCCGTTCGATTCACGGCTTCTGGAATGTAGCACGAACAACGCTTTTCCTTTCATGGGCTTGCGGAGGGTTCCTGGCTCGCGCCGTCCATTGCAACATCGGTCGGCCGGAACTCTGGGTGCTTTTTCCTACAGACTGACAACCCACTGACGCCAAGCCGGTTATTGATGGTCGCGGGCAACCGTCGATCTACAACCTATAAATCCGGAACCTGAATCATTCTATATGGAGGTCGACGGCTCATTGTCACAACGGCTGATTGAAGAACTTTGCGGTGACGAAGCGAACCACTGAGAATCGGCCAGACTCGCTGCTGTTCGTTCGCTTTGATTCAAGTGTTAGTTGCGTGGTTCTGCAGATCAATTCGACGAGGGCTTTACGGAACCAATCCGTTGGGGTTTGATCAGGCCCGATGACAAAGCGCTCACGTTTCAAACCAGTACGCAATGGAGCATTGCGATGAACTCAGACTACACAATCGAAATGTTCTACGACGGCGACTGCCCGCTGTGCATGCGTGAAACGCAGTTCATCCGAAAGCTGGATCACGGCGGACGCATTCGATTTACGAACATCGCCGCGTCCGATTTCGATCCAGTCCCGCTCGGCAAAACCCATGACAATTTGATGGCTGAGATTCACGGACGTCTTCCTGACGGACAGTGGTTGACCGGTGTCGAAGTCTTCCGTCGCCTTTATGACTGCATTGGATTCGGCCCGCTGGTGCTACTGACGCGGCTGCCGCTCGTTCGACAGTTGCTGAATGTCGGGTATCGTTTCTTTGCAAAGAACCGCCTGCAGCTTACCGGCCGCTGCAGCGAAAACTGCTCGATCACTCCCGCCTAAACTGGGAAGCCTGATCAATGAATCATATCTCCTGACCCGTGGACGGAGATCGTTAACGAACTCGAATTTGTGTACTTGTGGACGTTCGGCTTACGACTCCCAGACAAGAAAGTGCATTCGGAATGGCTCTTGAATTCGACACGCGGTACCCGAGTATTGGCGATCTTCGTGATCGTGCCCGACAACGGATTCCACGGTTTGCATTCGAATACCTGGATGGTGGGTGCAATGAGGATGTGAATCTGCGGCGAAACACCAGCGATATCCGAGAAGTCACTCTCATTCCGCAATATCTGACTGAGCATCTCGGATCAGACATGTCGACCGAGTTGTTCGGTCATACGTATGACGCACCCTTCGGAATCGCGCCAGTCGGTCTGCAGGGCCTGATGTGGCCGAAAGCTCCGGAAATCCTCGCGAAGGCCGCATTCGATCACAACATTCCATTCATTCTGAGCACAGTGACGACGAGCAGCATCGAGACAATCGCCGAGATTACTGAAGGGCGGGCGTGGTTTCAGTTGTACCATCCGACCGAAGAGTCGGTGCGCGACGACATCATCCAACGGGCGCGAGTCGCGGGGTGCCCGGTTCTCGTCATTTTGTGTGACGTACCCACATTTGGGTTTCGTCCGCGTGACATCCGAAATGGCCTCGCGATGCCACCCAGGATGAATCTTCGAAACATCTTTCAAATCCTGCTGCGGCCGAATTGGGCAATGCAAACGTTGCTTGCCGGTCAGCCCAATTTTGAGTCGCTTCGACCGTATATGCCCAAAGGCCTGAATCTCAAGCAACTTGGTCAGTTCATGGACCAGACATTCTCAGGGCGTTTGAACGAAGAAAAGATCAAACCGATCAGGGACATGTGGCCGGGCAAACTGGTCCTGAAAGGCGTGGCAAGCGAGCAGGACGCACAACGTGCCATCGATCTTGGAATCGATGGCATCATCGTTTCAAATCACGGTGGTAGACAGCTCGACGCAGGCCAGTCGTCAATCCGATCGCTCGATCCGATTGCCAGGGTATGCCGTGACAGAATCGCAATCATGATGGACAGCGGCATCCGATCCGGGCCCGATATCGCAAGAACTCTGGCACGCGGGGCTGAGTTCACGTTCCTTGGGCGAGCCTTCATGTACGGAGTCGCCGCGCTCGGAAAGCGAGGAGGGACTCACACGATTTCGCTTCTGAAGAGTCAGCTTCATCAGATCATGGAACAGATCTGTTGCCAGAGAGTCCAGAACTTCCCGCAACACCTGGAGCCTTCCGACAACGTCCGGATGCACACCTCGAAATGAGTTGTTTCTGCGAACTACCCGTCGTTGTTTCAATGGTTGAATTGAGAGCTGATTGGTGAATTCCAACTTACCCTGTCGTTCGCAACCCCGCAGCGATGCCCTGGATTGAGAGGCGGACCAGGTTTGTCAGTTCGCTGTCGGGAAGTGTGTCGGAAGTTTCCTGGTTACTGCGGATTTGGCGCAGGAGTTCGATCTGGGAGAGGTTCAATGGATCGACGTACGGATTCCTGTTCATCACGGATGTCTTGAGCCAGTCCACGTCGGCCAGCAGCTCGGTGTTTTCTTTGATCAGCAGGACGGCACCACGGCTTCGTTCGAATTCGGACGCGATCTGCTGCCAGACTTCATCGCTGGATGGATCACTGGTCAGTGCTGCGTAGGAGCGTGCAATCTGCATGTCCGCCTTGGCGAGTGCCAGCTCGGCGTTGTCGATCAGGGCGCGGAACATTGGCCACTCCGCATACATGGCTCGCAATGTCGACCAGTCCGAGTCGTCGGTGTCGACGAAGTTGCGAACAGCGGTGCCGAGCCCGAACCACGCCGGGAGCATGTGGCGTGACTGAGTCCACGCGAAGGTCCAGGGTATGGCTCGCAGATCGCTTAAGGAAGTTCTCTGTCCTCGCCGAGAAGGGCGTGACCCGATCGGCAGAGTCTCAATTTCACTGATTGGCGTCGCCCGATCGAAGTAGTGAAGGAAGGCGGAGTGCTCGACCAGTTCGCGGTATTTTTGAAACGATGCCTGCGAAAGAAAACCCATGGCCTTCAACCAGGCAGCTTCGGGTGTCCGACTGGCTCCGGCACTGACAAGCAGCGTGGCGTTGATGATCTGTTCGAGATGACGGTGCGCGATCCTGGGATCGTCGTACCGTTCCGATAAGACCTCCCCTTGTTCGGTCACCCGCATTCGCCCGCCGACGGCTTTATTGGGCAACGAACGGATCGCCCGAGCGGCTGGTCCGCCACCTCGCCCCAATGCGCCACCACGACCGTGAAACACGGTCAGCTCGATGTGATGCTGCTCCGCGACGTCCGCGAGCCGTTCCTGAGACTGGTGAAGTTCCCAGCAAGCCGTCAGATAGCCTCCGTCTTTGGTACTGTCGGAGTAGCCGACCATCACCGTCTGATGTCGCTGGCCGATTCTTGAAAGGTAACGCTGATAGACAGCAACGTTCAGCAGTTCGTCGAGTATGGAAGATGCGCTGCGGAGGTCGTCGATCGTTTCAAACAGTGGAATGATTGGCATCGCAGGAAGGTGTTGCTCGTCGTCGTGATTCTGAGCCCACGCGGTCCTCCAAAGCCAGAGTACCGTCAATACGTCGGTTGCTGAGTGTGTCATGCTGATGATGTACCCACCAACGGACTGCGTACCCCATCTCTCGTACTCTTCAGTCAGCAGGAGAAGTGTGTCGAACACTTCCCGGGAGCCTTCGGTCAACTTCAGCGGGTCGATCTTCCCAGGAGCCGTCACTGTCGCGATCAACTTATTCAGCTCCATTTTCGCAAACGATGAATCTTGACTTTGTTGCAGGGCGACGACTTCCTGCAGGCACTGATGATGAACCTCAGAGTTCTGTCTGATGTCGAGCGACGCAAAGTGAAATCCAAACGTGTCAGCAAGATCGATCCAGGGCTGGAGAAACTGATCAACGATTCTTTGGCCACGATTCTCAAGCACGCTGTCGTGAAGCAGAGCGAGGTCTTCGGAAAACTCTTCTGCTGAACCGTAGGCACCTGCTTGACTGGCTCCGGAAGTAACAGCATTGAGCGTGCGTCCCAATCGGAAGTCCAGCATTCGCAGAAACCGTCTGTAAGTCTCCAGTGATGACACCGGACTAAGTCGGTCAGTCAGTTCCGGCCAGCTTCTTTCGGCGTGATCAACGCGATCCCGCAACCCCTGGTCGGATGCAACCTGCTGGTCCGACATCACCATGCGATTGTGCATCCGGCGGCACTCAGCAAGATGACTTTCAAGGGCCGCGCGACGCAGCCTGGTGAAGGTCTTGCGAGTGACCTCTGTCGTCACGAAAGGGTGGCCGTCACGATCGCCGCCAATCCATGTACCAAACGAGAGAAACTGCGGTACTTCAAAGTGGTGTTGCGGCCAGGCAGTTCTCAGAGCCGTTCGCAGTTCTCGATACGTCTGTGGAACGACATCCCAAAGCGTTGATGCGAAGTAGACGCCCCGACTCACCTCACTCATCACGGGCGGCCGATCTGGTCGAACAAGATCGCTCTGCCAGAGAACGGTTAGATCTGCCAGCAACTCGGATTCGACTGACTCAATATCTGCAGCCGCGACGGATTGACCTGTGAGCAATTCGCGAATCCGGCGAAGCAGTTGCCGAGTTGTCCGGCGTTTTGCTTCTGATGGATGAGCTGTGAATACAGGCTCACTCCTGAGACGATCGACCCAACGCTGCATCTCGGCCGCATCAAGGCCCTGCTGCATCAATTCGGCGATTGCTGACGAAATCGATTCGCGACGCGGCTTCCCACTCGCCTTTGCTGCGTCGTCACGTTCGCGAAGCGTTTCAATTCGCTGTTGGTCTTCGGCAACGTTCGCCAGATCGAAGAACAGGCTGAGCCAACGAATAACCGCTCGCAACTCATCCGGCTTCAACTCAGAGAGTTCATGGACGAGTCGCGACTCAGCCTCCGGAAGCCCAGCTCGACGCTCCACCGCCAGGCGGCGAATTCATTGCATCGTGTCTGCGAGTGACTCTCCGACCTGTTCGCGAACCACCAGGTCCAGCAGGTCAATAAGACGGTCGAGTGTTCGGTCAGCCAGAGTGGCATTCATTGATGCGGCTTAATTCTGAATAAGGATACTGAAAAAGATTCATTGTCGATAATTCGAAAGTTGAAGGTTTGGGCGTAGTTGCATTTGCTGCGTCGGATGTCCGACTGAGTTTAGGGCGACCATTCAACGGTTGATCCGTCGTCAATTCCCACTGCTGCTCGGAGAAATGCGAGGCCGAGCTGATATTCGAGCAGAGCCTCGATGGCTTTGCCGGCGGATTCCGCAGCACTCTCTTCACGGAGTGCGACGTTGAGGAGATTCGATTCGCCCGCTTTGAACTTTTCGCGTTCGACTTCGGCCATGTAATCGGCCAGTTCTCGCGCCTCGGCGGTTCGTTGCACGCGTTCGTACGCTGCTTTGATTGCCGCAAACGCGACGGCGATGTCAGTTCGAATTTTGTCCTCAGACAGGTGACGTTTCTGAGCAAGTTGAGCCCGCTTGGCTTCGAGTGACGTTAACTTTCCTCGTGCCTTGCGACGTTGCAGTGGAACGTCCACCAGCAACGCGACTTCGAGTTCGAACTCAGACTTGTCGCGTTTCTTACTGGTTGGCTCGCCCACGTCCTGCGACCCGACAAGCACTGCGCTCACATTGGGAAGCAGATCGTTGCCCGCCTCGGCGGCTTCCACATCGATTCGCTCGATCGTCAGGTCAAGTTCACGCAGCTCAGGTCGGGACAGAATGGCCTGTTGCACGAGAACGCTCTGCCAGGCCTCGTCGGGTTGATCAGGAGTTGGCAGCTCGGGCACTTCTTCAGGAGCAGGAATCCGTGATTCGCCACTCGGCGTGCGAAGATAGATCGAGAGTTTTGCTGCCGACTGTATGACCTTTCGCTGTGTGTCGATCAGCTTGGCTTCGCGAGACAGGATCGAACGGCGATTGTCTTTCAGAACCGGCATTGCTTTGGCTCCGGTACGAACCTCTTCTTCAAGACCGTCATTACGCGTGGTTGCCAGAGCGAGCACCTGCTCGGCGATGCGTCGCTGAGCCGCAGCCGCGACCCACTGCCAGTACGCTTCAGACGCAGCTCTAACCGTAAAAATCACCTCGCCACGGAACTGAGGATCGGCGGCCGACAGGTCGATCCCTGCTTTCTGCATTCCGGCACGACGGTTGTCGATGGCCACGTTTCGTGACAACGGCACTGACAATCCGGCTTTGAATTCGCCGCCTTCGTTGGTCTGACGTTCCTGATACCACGGCTGAAAGACGCCGCGGCCGACGCGGTATCCGCCAAAAACTTCACCACCATAGGCCAACGGCTGAACGGCTCCGACGCTGTGACGGTAGGTCTCGTAGAAACCGAGTGCGCCGTTTTCGGTCGCCCCTTTCAGCTTGGTGTCGAAGGCTCCTTCTGCAGAAAGAACCTGTCCCTGAGCAACCTCGAACTGCAGTGCCGCTGCCTGAACCATCGGAAAGGTATTCAGAACCGACGAGATCACATCACCGAGCTGAAGCGACTCCTCTTTGGCAGGCCGCCTGGCTTCGCTCAGCTCCTCGGAAATCGGCAATGCGAGCGGTTCAGCGTCGCCGCCGTTTGAAGATGCCGAAGCTCCAGGTGCTCCACCGGGCTGGTTCGAACTGGATGTGGCCTGCCACGAAGCCAGCTTCAGTTGCGGCGTTGAGCTGGACTCGGGTGATGTCGAATCATTGGTGCCGCTGGCCACTTCGACGACAGACTGTTGTGCGCCAGCCTTCTCGGAGAGCAACGGGCATTCGGTATCGCGTGCTGTCGCGCCAGTCAGGCCGCGCAGCGGTGTCCGGCACCCGGCAAGAAGAACCGGCAGGAGCAGAATGAAAGGCCAGAAGGTACGCAGCATGTTTCACTTAACCAGGACCATGAACACACCGATGGACCATAGCCGGGCGCATGGCGGACCCACAGTCGAAGTAACAGGTTTCCTCATCACTATCATCGGCACTTGCATGGCATGGAGTTTATGAACTTCCAGAATGCGTACAAATTCCCCTCAAGTTCGCGGCAATCTGCCTATTTCTTCTTGCTGTCGGATTTAACGTTGCCCTCTGACGGCTCTTCCATCGAGACCACTGGCGGGAAGCCATTCAGGCGCCGCCACATCTCGTAGCCCAGTCCGACCTCGTCCAGTAGTACCCATCCGTTCGCTCGGACGCCCTGACGCAAATACCTGCCCGATGGCCATGGAATGTCGCCCGACGCCGGACTGACCATGATTCGAAACTTCCCTTTGCCATTGTCCGTTGAGTCCACAGAGATGACTTCGCCTCCGAACGTTCCCACAGCGACTGATGGCCAGCCGGCAAACTGCACGGCGGGCCAACCTTCGAATTGAAGTCGAACATGGCGGCCCGGTTCGACCAGCGGTGCGTCGTTGCCGTCCAGCCAGACCTGCACCGCTCGATCTTTCGTGTCCGGAACAATAATGCACAGCGGGTCGCCTTCTTTCACCATTTCACCACCCTGGTTCACAAGTAGTTTCAGGATGAAACCGTCTCGCGGAGCCGTAACTACCTGCCTCTGTTGACGCGACACCGCAGTGTCCAATTTCGCCAGACTTTGCTCCGCCTTGGCCACTTCACTCTCGGCCTTGGCGACTTCGCTCTGCGACTTTGCTACGTCGGCGTTCGCCTTGTTCAATGAGGTCTGCGCGTACTCGATGTCGACCTGTGCCTTGCGTTCCTTCGCTGCCCGCTCGCGGCGCTTCGCTTCCAGTTCGTTCCCTGATGCAGCGAGATATGCCATAGCCTTCCCCACTTTGGCTTTGCCTTCGAGATACTTCTGTTCGGCCTGCTGAAACTTCAGTTCAGAGGCGATATTCTTTTCGAACAGTGTCTTCTGACGCTGGTAGTCCGCCAGCGCCTGTGACAACCCCGCTTCAGCTTCTTCGAGTGCGCGAGTTTCGGCCTGGACTTTCTGCTCGCCGGACTTCACGTATTGATCAGCCGCTGCCACGATCTCAGTCTGAACCGTACGGTACGCCCTGAGCTGTGCCTCGTAGGGCATGATTGACGCCAGTGCCGCGTCAACGTGTCGCCGACCCGCAGCAAGACTTTCGTTTGCTGCAATCAGTTGTCGCTGTCCAGACGCGGCCTGTTCCTGGAGTCTCTGCAGGTAATCCGGGTCGATGTCCTGCACTTCGAGGATCATCTGACCCTTTTTGACGTGAGCGTTCTCGACAATGTCTGCGCCCCATTTGACGATCCGCCCTTTGATCGGTGCTTCGAGGACCATTTGTCGTTCCAGCGGCGCGTAGGCCACGACGTCGCCACTGCCGGTCACCGACTGCTGCCACGGGGCGAACAAAGCCGCAACGATCGCCAATCCAAGC
>JABMPE010000482.1 GCA_013203845.1 Rhodopirellula sp.
GCATCAGCACGCCGCCGGCCATCGTGTAGATGAAGAACTTGATGGCGGCGTATTCGCGGCGCGGACCGCCCCAGACGCCAATCAGGAAGTACATCGGCAGCAGCATGACCTCCCAGAAGACGTAGAACAGGAAGAAGTCGAGGGCCAGAAAAACGCCCAGCATGCCGGTTTCCAGCAGTAGGAACAGAATAAAGTAGCCCTTGTGAAGCTTATTGATGCTCCATGAAGCCATCGCAGCCAGCATGCTGATGAAACTTGTCAGGACGACAAGCGGCAGACTGATACCGTCATAGCCCAACCGATAATGGATGTTCCAGGTACCGATCCATTCCGCCGAAACGCCATGCTGGCCGTCAACGACTGGCTGAATACCGGCAACGCTCGGGTCGAAGTTCGACCAGAGGCTCAGCGTCATGACAAACGTGATCGCTGTAATGACAACGGTAAAGACCCGCATCGCTTCTACAGCCTTGCTGTTAAACAGCAGAGCTAAAGCAAGTGCGCCGATAGTCGGCATAAAAATTAATGCTGACAGGGACAGGATGTTATCCATGATGACCGTTCTGACCTCGGAGTCGAAACCCGTTGATTCCGTTTATTGAACTACTTACGCCTTAGGCATGAATGCAAACAGCAGGGCAAACAAGGCGACAACACTCACCGCGATAAACATGACGTACTGCCGAATTCGTCCCGTCTGGAAAACAGTCAGGCCCATTCCCACGGAACGAGTCACGTTTCCCACCACATTCACAAGCCCGTCCACAATCTGCTCGTCAAATTTCCTGTCGATCGTTCCAATCCAGACGGCGGTCCGTGCCGCAGTGTGGAGAATTCCATCGAGAACGTTCTTATCGAAACCTGCACACCATCGACCGACGATGTGAGCAGGTCTAACAAACGCTGCGTCATACAGGTTGTCGAATTGCCATTTCTCAACCAGGAAGCCGTGAACTCCTGAGAACTGCTGTTTAATGGTTTCGGGATTGACCACCGGCCGGCAGTACAGCAGAAACGCGACAATGGTTCCCAGAGCCGCTGCCAGCAGCGCGACAACACCAGCCGTACCGTGGACTTCGTGAATGTCGTGGTGCGAAGGCAACGCAATGTTGGCCACGCCGCTGTAATCAACCCCAGTCGCCACTCCCAGTGGTTCGCTGTTGCCGATCATCTGGAAGAGTGGTCCGCCTTCGCCACCGATAGCACACCCGGCTGCGAAGAGTGAAAGCACCAGCAGCGGCATGAACATGACAGCCGGGCTCTCATGGCAGTGATCGTAGACATGCTGATCACGCGGCTTACCGGTAAAGGTGTAGAACCAGAGCCGGAACATGTAGAAGGCAGTGATACCTGCAGTGACCAGCGGAGTCAGGAAGAGCAGGAAGTGAACCGGGTTTAGTTTTGTGTAAGCCAGTGCCGTTGCCACGATCGCGTCTTTGGAATGGAAACCGGAAAAGGCGATAGACGTTCCGGGGATAGCCAAACCGGAAATCGCAATGACACCAACCAGCATCGTATAAGCCGTGATCGGCATTTTGTGGCGAAGGCCGCCCATCTTTGGCATTTCCTGCTCATGGTGGCAGCCATAGATGACACTTCCGGAGCAAAGGAACATGAGTGACTTGAAGAATGCGTGAGTGATCAGATGGAACAATCCCGCAGCCCATCCGCCCAAACCGATGGCGAGCATCATGTACCCGAGTTGGCTCATCGTTGAGTAGGCCAGAACTCGCTTAATGTCCGTGGCGACGACTGCGATTGTGGCGGCAATGAACGCCGTGATACATCCAATGTAGGCGATCGTCAAAAGCACTTCGGTGGTGAAGACCGGATAGAATCGAGCCGCAAGGTAAACACCAGCGGCGACCATCGTGGCCGAGTGAACCAGTGCTGAAACCGGCGTCGGTCCTTCCATCGCGTCAGGCAACCACGTCTGCAGGGGAAATTGAGCGCTCTTACCGATACAGCCGCCAAACACACCCAGACCCGCCACAACAAGCAGGAAATAGGGGAGCGTCCGGCTCGGCTGTCCGCCTTCTGGTGCCGCGTAATGACCGTCGTGGCCGGATGTCTTCAGCACGACATTTTCGCCAGCAGTTTCAATTTGGCCGTCGACTCCTCGAATCATGCTGAACAGACCGGGCTGTTCGTGTCCATCAATCTCCATGTCGCCGAAGCTGAACGTCCCGCAGTAAGTCCACAGGATCATCAAACCGATAATGAAACCAAAGTCACCGACCCGGTTGACGATGAACGCTTTGTTTGCGGCCACGTTGGCCGACTTACGTTCGGTGTAGAAACCGATCAGCAGGTAACTGGTGATACCGACCAGTTCCCAGAAGACAAATACCTGAAAGATATTTCCCGCAAGCACAATACCGAGCATCGAGAAGCAAAAGAGCGACAGGAAGGAGAAGAAGCGGTGAAAGCGACCAGGACGATGAACATGATGTCCGTCACGGGTGTGGGCATTGTGGTCAACATACTCGTCAGTCAGCTCATCAGACATATATCCAACGGCAAAGATATGAATGCAGGTAGCGATTAACGTCACCATGCAGAACATCAGAAGCGTCAGGCTGTCGATGTAGTAGTCAATTGACAGGTTCAGCGCGCCGAACGTTGCCAGCGTGTAGAACGTGCCAGAGAAAGACGGTGCCGGAGCGTGGTGTGTATCTTCAGCATGATGTTCCGAAGTTTCACCGTGGGCGTGAGCAACTTCATGCGAGTCCGCTTTGTGGCCTGTGACGTGCTCGTGGCCAGCGTCCTGACCTTCACCTTTGCCATGCCCGTGCTCTTCGTGAGCCGGTTTTTCGTGGCCATCACCTTCTACAGCCGATGCAACACTGGCGTGTCCGGAATCTGTACTACCACTGGCAAACGCCTGCCAGTGAGTTTCCGCGCCCCACCGACAAAAGGCGAACGAACTCAGCAGGAAGCTGGTGCCGATACAGGCAATTGCCAGGTACGCAGCTCTCTTATCCTGACGATTTCCCTTTCCCCACGTATAGCCCCATAGAACCTCGATGCTAAAGCCAAGCAATGGCAGCATCCAGGCCCACAGAAGGTATTTGGAGAGTTCGGAACCGAGAGTGTCCATGAGATTCTCTACGAGCTAACCGAAAAGGAGTCGGAAAAAGCTGATCAGACTAACCATGCAACTCGTCGCCGCGATCGACGTCGATGGTCAGATGGTTGTTATAAAAGTTAAGAGCGATCGCCAGAGCCACCGCCGCTTCCGCCGCTGCCAGAACGATAACGAACAACGAGATCACCTGACCGTCGAGCCCCATCGCCGAATATCTGGAGAAGGCAACAAAATTCAGATTGGCACCGTTCAATACCAGTTCAACGCCCATCAGAACGCCAATACCGTTTCTTTTCGTCGTCATGCAGATGACCCCGCAAACGAAAAGCACGGCACCAATCGCAAGAACATAGTTCAAGCCAATTGCGTCCATTTAGAACTCACAATCCAGTATCAAAATGCGACCGAAGTCGCGCCCAAATCACAACGAAGAACTACGATGACGATTCAGCAGAAACCCGCCGCTTGGTGCGAGCGAGGTAGGCGGCACCAATCAAAACAACCAGCAGATGCACTGAGACAATTTCGAAAGGCAACAAATAACCAGGAGCCTTCCCGGCTTTGTCCGGTCGCAACCCAACGAATGACATCGCCAGCGGCCGCACAGTGTTGCCCGAAGAAGCCTCGTTATAACCCTGCGGCGCGACACCTTCGATCGACGTCACACCAGCAAGCTTCTCCTCGTTCTGGTTCCAGTCAACACTCCACACCGTGAAGGAAAAGACCGCCAGAAACAAAACACCAATACCAGCCGCCAGAAAACCTTCCGCTGGCGAGGTTCGAATCTGCAGCAGAGCGGAACTGGAAGTCAGCATGACCCCGAAGATCAACAGCACAACTGTCCCACCAACATAAACCATCAACTGCGTGGCACCGACAAAGTCAGCACTCAGAAGAAAGAACAGAGCACTCACTGAAGCGAGACAAACAATCAGACTAAAGGCCATGCGAACGATGTTCTGGCAGATCACCACCGAGATCGCTCCGCCGCAAGTCAGCAGCGCGAACAGTGCAAAAAGTAGCTGATCGACGTTCACTCGGTCACCTCGCCATGAGCAGCAGCAATTTCAACATCAACCTGACTGCTGGCCGACACTTCAGCTGGAACTGGTGCATTATTTGACAGCGGAAGGAACTGAGGCCGACCCGTCTGAAGCACCAACGCCATCGGATAAATGACCGCTGCAAGAAACAACGCACAGGACATTGGCAGCAGATACTTCAGGCAAGTCGTCATCACCTGGTCGATCCGAAGTCTTGGCAGCGTCCAGCGAACCCAAATCTGCAGGAGAACCAGTTTGGAAGCCTTCGCCATCAGTATCCCAGCACCGATCAGGTTTCCGAGAATCACTGATGGATCCAGAACGTTTGTCGAACTGCCTTTGAGTGACCGAACAATGCCAAACCCATCGTCCCAGCCGCCCAGAAACAAAATCGCGGCCACAGCACTCACCAGGAACATGCTGGCATATTCCGCGAGGAAGAAGAACGACCATCGCATGCCGCTGTATTCAGTCAGAAAGCCCGCCACCAGTTCGCTCTCAGCTTCTGCGAGGTCAAACGGGGCCCGCTTACAACTGGCCGTGGCACAGACGAAGTAGACGACAAAAGCCAGACCGGCAACAGGATTAAACACATTCCAGTGCAGAAACGGCGGAATCCCGTTAACCCAGCCCGCTGACTGATAGTGAATCACTTCGTTCAGATTCAGCGTTCCAGCCATAACAATCGGAACCAGAGCACAGATCGACATGGGGATTTCATAGCTGACCATCTGAGC
>JABMPE010000056.1 GCA_013203845.1 Rhodopirellula sp.
CTCGAAGACGGTGTCGTCGTGATGCTCGATTCGGGAATGGGGAAGGTCGAACAGGTCGCCACCAGCCAGAACGAGTTCTGCGATCTTTGTGAGGAACCCGAAAACCTCAGCGACTACTTCGCGATTCCGCTGGTCGATGCGATGGCGGAAGCAGGCACAACACTCGAAGAAGGCCAGTGTTTCACGTTTCGGCATCCACCAGTCACGGGGGGTGAGTACGAATTAGAGAACGTCGCCGTGACGGACATCGCGAACCACTTTGCCGGCTATGGAAAGATTCACGAGCAGGTCCGCGATCTGCCGGACGGGCGGGAAGTGGAGATCGACTGGAATCCGTAATGAACCGCGACGATATTGAGTTCCGGGATCAGTTCTAACCACCGAGGCACACAGAAGATCAGGAAGTTTTAACTCCGCGTCTTCTGCACTCTACGATTTGTTCTTCCTTCACTTCTGGCTTGATCATGATCACCGACCAGCAAAAGCAGCAGTACGTTGACGAGGGTTACTTCATCCTCGAAAGCGTCATTCCCGACGAACACCTGCAGATCCTGCGGGACTCGTGCGACTATCTGATTGATCTCATGCACCAGGAAATGGATCGGCTCGGGACGGACCACATTCACATCAGCCATCGCGGCAAGCGGTACCACATTGCGAAAAAGTATGAGCAGGCTCCGCGGCTTTCCGAGTACGTCTTCAGCGACCTGATGGCCGAAGTCTGTCGGGCCACGATCGGCGCCACGGCCTTCCTCTTCTATGACCAGTACGTGGCGAAGGCCGCCGAGCAGGGAATTTCGTTTTCGTGGCATCAGGACAGTGGCTATCTCGGATTTCCCCACCGACCGTATGTCACCGTCTGGGCCGCCGTCGATGACATGACGCTGGAAAATGGAACGGCTTTTGTCATGCCGTTTTCCACAATCGGAGTCAAGACTCTCGTCGAACACATCCGCGATCCGGAAACCGGCGACAAGACGGGCTACTTCGGAAAAGAACCCGGCATCCCCGCCGTCGTTCCCGCCGGAAGTCTCGTCGTTTTCAGCTCGTTGACCTTTCACCGCAGCGGCGCCAACACCACCGATAAGATGCGGAGAGCCTACGTGACCCAGTATTCTCCCGAGTTGATCTACGCGCAGAACTCGAACGAGCTGATGCACCTTGGCGTCCCGTTTCTCGCCGATGGTGAGAAACGAAGGAGCACATAAATTCCGAGTGTCACTGGCTCTGCCAGTGCTACACCGGCTCCAGCACCAAACAATCTCTGGCACTGGCAAAGCCAGTGGCACCCACTCATACAAAATAAGGAATGCCCAGTGCCACACGGCAACAACCCCATCGACCGTCGTAATTTTCTCGCCGCATCAGCAGTGACTGCCGCCTCGCTTGCGACTCCGAACTTCGCGCTGGCTGCACCAAGGCTCAAACCAAAGTACATTCTCGGTTCGTGCATGTACGGCTACACCGCCGTCGCCGAGATCGTTCCGGAAGTCGCAAAGATCGGAGCAACAGCACTCGACATCTGGCCGAAAGTGCACGGCAACCAGCGAGAACAACTCGACGAAATGGGCGAAGAGAAATTTGCGGCCCTACTGAAGAAGCATGACATCACACTTGGCTGCATTACTCAGTACAAACTCGGCCCCTTCGGACTCCAGAACGAAATGCGACTCGCGAAACGGCTGGGGTGCAAGACCATCGTCTGCGGTGGCTCCGGCCCCAGGAACTTAAAGGGCAAGGAACTGAAAGCCGCTGTCGGCACGTTCATCGAGAAATTGAAACCGCACTTGGAAGTCGCCGAAGAAACCGGCGTCACGATCGCCATCGAGAACCACGGTAACAACCTGATCGACTCGCCTGACTCTTTGAAATGGCTGGCCGAACTGAGAACGTCAAAGAACCTCGGCATCGCCTTCGCCCCTTACCACCTGGAGCAGGACGAAAAACTTCAGTCGGACCTGATCCGCACGCTGGGTAGCAGCATCGCCATGTTCTACGCGTGGCAGCACGGCATGGGCTGTCACGTCAAGCTTCCGAAAGAGCAGGAACTCCTGCAGATGCCTGGTCGCGGCGACCTGGACTTCGTGCCCGTCTTTGCCGCTCTGCAGGACATCAAGTACGAAGGCTGGACGGAAATCTTCATGCATCCCGTCCCGCGCGGAATTCCGATTCTCGAAACCACCGGCGAAGTCACCGCTGAAATCAATCGGTCTCGCGAATACATCACGAAATGCCTCAGCACCATTTGAACCTCTGCACCACTGAAGAAAGCCATCCGATGCCCAGTAACAAAGTTCTCATCATTGTCGGCGACGCAACGGAAACGCTCGACACGATGTACCCGTACTACCGGCTGATCGAAGCCGGTTTCCAGCCCGTCGTCGCCGCTCCCGAAAAACGCAAGTACCAGATGGTACTGCACGAAGTGAAGCCCGGCTGGACGATCACCAAAGAGTGGGAGGGCTACACCATCGACGCCGACATCGCGTTCGCGGATATCAAAGAAGAGGAATACGCCGGCATCTTCTTCTCAGGTGGGCGAGCCCCCGAATACATCCGGTACGACGAAGACCTGATGCGCGTGACGAAGTACTTCTTCGCCGAAAACAAGCCGGTCGCCAGCGTCTGTCACGGCGTCGAAATTCCCGCCGCCGCTGACTGCGTCAAAGGCCGGAAGATGGCGACCGTCGCGAAGTGCAAATTCGATCTGGAAATCTGCGGCGGCACCTTCGTCAACGAAGCCTGTGTGATCGACGGAAACA
>JABMPE010000483.1 GCA_013203845.1 Rhodopirellula sp.
CTCTTCGAGTAGTTCGAGCGTCTCGGCGTCGAGGTCGTTGGTCGGCTCGTCAAGAACCAGCACGTTGGCCGGCTTTGTAAACAAGCGAGCCAGCAGTAGGCGATTGCGTTCTCCGCCGGAAAGAAAGCTGACTCGGGTTTGCACTCGATCGGGAGAGAATAGAAAGTCCTGCAGGTAACCGACGACGTGCTTCCGCTGGCCGTTAATCTCGACGAAGTCAGAGCCGTCGCCGATGTTTTCCCGGACAGATTTGTCTTCGTCGAGCTGTGCCCGCAGCTGATCAAAGTACGCGACAGCCACGTTCGTGCCGATCCGGATGGTGCCACTCTGAGGCTTCAGCTCGTTGAGCAGCACCTTCAGCAATGTTGTCTTGCCGACGCCGTTGGGGCCGATCAGGCCGATGCGGTCGCCGCGAAAAACCGTCGTCGACAGATCGCGAATGATCGGCACGTTGTCATAAGCGAACGAAACCTTGTCGGCCTTACTGACGAGCATGCCGGAGCGTTCGGCTTCCTGCAGCTGCATTTTCGCTTTGCCGACTTTGTCACGGCGTTGTTTGCGGACTTCGCGGAGTTCCTTCAGTGCTCGCACGCGGCCTTCGTTACGAGTTCGGCGGGCTTTGATGCCCTGTCGAATCCAGCGTTCTTCTTCGGCGAGTTTCTTGTCGAAGAGTGCCTGCTGCTGAACTTCGGCTTCAAGCATCGCGTCGCGACGTTCGAGAAAGGTCGCATAATCGCAGGTCCAGTCGAAGAGTCGCCCGCGATCGACTTCGATGATGCGATTGGCCAGAGCCTGCAGAAACGCCCGGTCATGCGTTACGAAAATCAGCGTGCCGGAGAATCGAGACAGGTAATCCTGCAGCCAGAGAATCGAATCAATATCCAGGTGGTTTGTCGGTTCGTCGAGTAACAGAACGTCTGGCTCGTTGACAAGCGCTCGTGCCAGCAGCACTCGGCGTTTTTTTCCGGCAGAAAGGGAATCGAATGTCTGGTCCGGATCGAGCGACATTTCCCGCAGAGTGCGTTCGACACAGTGCAGAGCATCCCAGCCGCGTTCCTCGGCTCCGATTCGCTCAATGGCGGTGTCGAGTTTTGACTGCTCATCGGCAGTAAGCGTTGCGTCATGCGACTTCAGATCGAGTCTGCGGAACTCGGCGATGTCTGCCCCGATATCAGGGACTCCGTCAGCCACTTGAGCGAAGATCGATCCGCCTTTGGCATCGGGAACGTGCTGGGTCAGCGACGCCAGCCGGGCTCCGCTTTCGAGCGTGATCGTGCCGTCGTCCGGCTTGAGTTCGCCGCCGATAAGCTTCAGAAGCGTCGATTTGCCAGCGCCGTTGCGACCGACAAGTCCGACGCGTTCGCCCCGTTCAATATGGACCGTCACGCCGTCCAGCAGGACTGGATGCGAGAACGTAAAGGTCACGTCTTTAATGCTGAGTAGTGCCATGCGCGGGAGTGTAGCGGCTTGAATCAGAAGCCGGCAGACTCCGCTTCGTCTCCGACGAATTTCAGACGTTCTTTGTAAAACGCCTTCAGTTTTTCGACGGAATACATGCGGACGATCTTCCCTTTATAGGTCAGTCGACCGTTCTCGTCGGTGCCCAGATCGATGGAAACGTCGTCAGAGGCCTGGTCGGCATACAGGGCTCCGAATGTTTCCGGGTCGACGCCACGTCCCGATTCCAGGTCGGCCATCGCGTCGAGCCCGCCAGCCATGACACCTGTGATGTTCATCATCTTCGTCGCCGGCTTGTACCGGGCTTCCTGATTCAGATTGCTCCGAACCGTCTGCAGAGCGGCGTACGCCGCGGTGATGGACTTGGTGACCTCCTCGCTGGCACCTTTTTTGTCAACCTGGGCGACTGCCGACAAATTGCCGGACCATTGCATCGTGCCTGCGAGATAGCCGAGCCCGAAGATGCTCAGTACGGAAGCGGTTTTCCAGAAAACTCGCATGGGATTCTTCCTGCGGATTGACAAACGACACATTACAGAAGGCAGATCAGCAATTTCGTTATGTTCTCGGCACGACGAGCCAGATTCAAGAACCAAAGTCTTTCCGGCAGCCGACAGGGGCCGCTCGATTCAGAAGTGTCAGTTCTGAGCGTCTGTGCCGATTTGGGTTTCCTGTTTGGTTTCTGACAGGGAGTTGTCAGTTGGAAATTCAGACCACGTGGGCTCGTTGACGGTTGGCGAAGCTGGTTTCAGCGCAAGAACAGAGTCCACTCAGCCCTGTTGGCTGAGTGGACTCTGCGGTCATACCGTTCCTGACGATATCAGGCAGCTTTCCGTTCAGACGGATCGGAATCCGTCTTCTGGACCGGTGCCATCGGAATGGAACGGCTTGTTGTATCCTGAGTTTGTCCATGTCTACCGACGAAAAAGCTGACATACATCAGCCCGCCTGAAAACAGGAGTGCCACGGCACATCCCATGAGTGCGATCTGATCGTCGGAGGCGTTGTTGAACAATTCCATAATAGGCCTCGCTGAAAAATGTCGAGTGGTCCGTTTCGCCGTCAGAACCGAGTGAGCAAATTTGACTCGGCAGGGATGAGTGTCGTGTGGCGTCAACGGAAGTGGTTTCGGACAGATCCCCAGCGCCGCTGCAACTAAGCCGGGTACTTCGTCCAGCTGATCCAACTCTGGCCCGGCCTGATCCATTGGTGCCGGTTCCGACGTCTCGGGTTGACTATTTCGGGATTGTCGATTTCGCCGCCCTGATTCACTGGTGGAGAGGATCTGTTCTGCAATGCATCCAGTTCAGTTGGAAGAGCTTACGCAACGGGGCTGGCATCGTTGCAGCCGCCTCCGAGCGTTAACTCGCCTTGACCGATGAGCCGCATTTTCCCTAATTAGCGATTCGGGCTGCCGGCTCGGAATGTGATCACGGCTGATGTCTGCAGGCTGTTACAGCGTCATCGATGGATGGCTCTCAGGTGGCTGATCCGAGAGTCGAATTTTGCGTAAATGTTTTGAGAATTCGGCTCATCGGCCGATGGGTATTTTCCGGCATGAGAATTCTGCAGCGATACATCC
>JABMPE010000484.1 GCA_013203845.1 Rhodopirellula sp.
GTTTAACGTTCAATGTTTGCATCGGCATCGTGTTTCTTGCCGTTTGGTCATCCGCGATGGCCGATACACTCGCGGCAGAACCAGTGCGTCTGACGACCGATGGAACCCTCAAACGCGACCCTCGCTTTGTCGAAAACGGTGCCAGGCTGGTCTATTGCTGTGACGAAGGTCCCGACCTGATTCGCATGCTGCAGATGAAAATGGATGATCGGTCGGTCACTCCCGTCTTTGAAGATGCGGGCAACCGACACCATCTGGAGCCCGCCTGGTCGCTTGATGGCAAATGGATTGCTTACACGCAATGCACCGGCAACCTGACGGCTCGACTGGTGATTCATAACCGAGTGGAAAACACCGACGCGTTTATCAATCACGCTGGTCGAGGCGGAACTCGCAGTCCGGCGTTTTCACCCGATAGCAAAACGGTTGTGTATGCCTTCGCTGAAACCGGTCCGCAGCAGTTGTGGTCGGTCGATCTTGCTGGCGAGAACAAGAAGCAGCTGACCGAGTGCTCGGGCATCTCCAACTGGCCAACGTTCACTCCGGACGGGAAAACTATCGTTTTCGCGAACAGTCGCGAGAACAACTATGAGATCTATTCCGTTTCCGCCGACGACTCCAACGAGCGTCGACTCACGGAGAATACGATCATGGACATTCGGCCGAGAGTGTCACCTGACGGAAAGCGAATCGCATTTGTCAGCACTCGCGATGGCAACTACGAAGTGTATGTCATGAACCTGGACGGTTCGCGAGTTCAACGCATTACACACTCGGACGAACGCGATGACTATCCCGCCTGGCACCCGAACGGAAAGCAGTTGGTCACCGTTTCTGAACGCGAAGGCGAGTTCGATCTGTATCTTTTCGATGTCGAACCAGCTCAGCTGGCGCTGGGTAAGTGACGATTCGTCAGGCTTATGAAGCCGGTTGATGAGATCGAGCCTGCTGCTCTGAACTGATCGAGATTGCTTAGCTGAATACCATGAATCAAATGCCGCAACATTCTGTACGGAAATTCGCACTCATCATTCGGCTCCTGCTGATGGCCGGCTGTCTGACACTAGGTACGGCAGCGGAAGCTGATGACGAAATACCCAATGGCAACGTCGTACGACTCGAAGTTTTTCCTGGACAGATTGAACTGACAGGATCTCGATCTTCCGCTCAGCTGGTGGTCACCGGATACCTTACCAACGGTGAAGTTATAGACGTCTCGTCGGATGCCTCGTTTGTTGTCGTGAAACCTGAAATCCTGGACGTTTCAACGAGCGGGCGAGCGACTCCAGAATCTGACGGTGTGACTCAGATTCAGGTGACGTTCGGAGGAGTTTCGCAGACGTTGAAAGCGAGCGTTTTCGGCCAGAATACGGCTCAATCCGTTTCCTTCGAGTATGAAACATTACCAGCTCTGGCCAAGGCCGGCTGCAGTGGCGGAGCCTGCCACGGGTCTCCTCGCGGCAAGGGGGAGTTTCGTCTGTCGCTGTTCGGCTTCGAACCCGCCTTTGATCGCATGTCGCTGGTTCGAGAATTGCAAAGTCGACGCGTCAATACGATCAGGCCCGCTCAAAGTCTGCTGTTGCGCAAGCCCACCATGCAGATTCCTCACGCGGGAGGCCGACGACTGAGATCCGGCGACGAATTGTACTCGCTGCTGCACGACTGGATTGGTGACGGTTGTCCGGTCGATCCGCCCGGGGCCGCGTGTGTCGGCATCGAGGTTCACCCTGCGGTAAATCGAGTTCTGCGTTTTCCGGCCAACAGCCAGCAGTTCAGCGTGCAGGCTCGATTTGCTGACGGCACGACCCGCGACGTGACACACCTTTCGCAGTTTTCATTGTCCGATCCCAATATCGCCAACGCTTCGGCGAGTGGCCTGATCAACGGCGTGAATCGCGGAGAAACAGCGGTCATTGTCCGGTATCTCGAATTCATCGAAACGCCGCTGCTGACGTTCGTTCGCGACGTCGATGACTTCGTGTGGAACAGCCCGCCAACCTTCAATTACATCGACAGGAATGTTGATCAGAAACTCAAGCAGCTTCAGTATCAGCCGGCCGATGTCTGTTCTGACGAAACATTCGTGCGGCGAGTTTATCTCGACGTGCTGGGGACGCCGCCCACGATCGAAGAAGCCGACCGATTTCTGGCGGACGCGTTGCCAGAAAAACGACAGCGACTGATCGACGAACTACTCCGTCGGCCGGAGTTTGCGTTGTTCTGGTCTCAGAAATGGGGAGACCTGCTGCGGGTTTCGCGCCAGCAGATCGGACTCGACAGCGTCTTCAAGTACAGTCAGTGGCTGCAGGCAGCGATCAGCAGCAACATGCCGTACGACCAGTTCGCTCGCGAATTACTGACAGCGTCGGGCAGCACCATCACGTCGCCCGCTGGTAATTACTATCGCACCGCTGCCGATACACTGGACGCGATGGAATCGACCGCTCAGCTGTTTATGGGGACGCGAATTCAATGTGCGAAGTGCCACAATCATCCGTTCGAACGCTGGACTCAGAGTAACTACTACGGTCTGGCGTCATTCTTTAGCCAGGTTCAGCGGCGCAAAACGGATCGACCTGAAGAAGTCATTCTCTGGTCAGGAAGCACCGGCGAAGTCCACCACCCGGCAGACGGACGAGTGATGAAACCCTGGGTGCCGGTCTCCGGTGAACTGGAGATTGCTGCGGCGGCGGACCGCCGGTTAGCACTCGCGGATTGGCTGACGTCGCCCGAAAATCCTTTCTTCGCACGAGTCGAGGTCAACCGTATCTGGGCGCAGGTGATGGGACGCGGCATCGTCGAACCGTTTGATGATTTTCGAGATTCGAATCCGCCAGCCAATGCTCCGCTTCTCGATGCGCTGGCTCAGGACTTCGTCGATCATGGCTTCGACCGGAACCACATTCTCAGAACGATTCTCAACAGCCGAACCTACCAGGCCGACTCACGACCGAGTCAATTCAATCGAGACGACCTCAAATACTTCTCACATTACATGCCGCGGCAACTGACTGCCGAGCAGCTGGTCGATGCGCTCGGGCAGGTTGCGGGAAAGCCAAAGCAGTTCGAACTGGTTGCGACTGACGCGAAGGCTACCTGGTTACCCGCTCCGGACCTCCGACCGCACGATCGGTCGAAGCTTGGCGAAGTCGACTTTCTGAAAGTCTTCGGTCAGCCGGAACGTCAATCCGTTTGTGAGTGCGATCGCGGAGATGATTCCAGTCTCGGCCAGGCTCTTGAGCTGCTCAACGGAAGTTTCATCAACCTGCTGCTGACGGACGGAAACAACCGCCTGCATCACAACATCAGACTTGGAAGGCCGGCGAAGGACATTATTGTCGAACTTTACCGGCTGGCGCTGAGTCGTTACCCGAGTGAATCCGAGTTGAACAACAGTCTGGCCTACGCAGAATCTCATGCCGACAAAGCGAGAGCCCTGGAAGACATCTGCTGGGCGATCGTAAACAAAAGCGAGTTTCTGTTTCAGCATTGAGAATTCAGCAACGCCGCTGAGAAGAACGCAGTTGAGAAGTAAGAGGCCAGGCGTCAGTAAGGGCTCCGGCGAGAGAAGACGAATGAGCGACGGCAGCTTTCCCAACTCGGCGATGAGCGACTGCCGCGTCGCATTTGCCCTTCGCCCTCCATCAGCCAACTGGGAAACAGTCCAGTTGCCAACGAATCCGCCGCGGGCATTCTGGGCGTGGTTCAAGCCGCAGCATTTGCCAACCGCGATCGTTCTGCAGTTCCCGCCGGGTGATGGTTCATCAGCCGTACCAGTAACTCCGCGGCACCTCGCCCAGATACTGGGGCTGGACCCCGCCTGCGTGCCGATGTGCTCGCTGTTTGGTTTTTCGTTTCCGGGGCAAGGGGGGACAGCTCCATACTTCGATCACGCGATCACTGGCCCCCCAGCCGGAGCCGATCCGAATATCGTATTCTACGTCGATCCGCCACCGATGCAGGCGACGACCGCGTATGTTGAACCGTCCGACTGTGACGAGCACGACAGCGAGTTTACTGCAGATCAGATCGAAGAAATCTTCGACAGCATGGAACGTGACTGGAAAGGCAGCCTGCAGTCGGAACGACAACTGCAGAGCCTGCAGAAACAGCTGCTGGACCTGCAGGTTCGACTCGGCACCATGAACCGGGATCTGGGATCGGACGAGCGGCTCTACTCCGACCGATCAGATCAGGACGACTGGCAGGAAGCGCGGCGAGCTCTGCGGGATGCGGCCACGCGACTCGCCAGATACATCAAAGAAATGGATGCGGGCGAAACGGTCTACGCGGGCAAGAAACGCTGGTTCGTCAACATCCGAAAATCGTATATCATCCCCAGAATTACGTTCGACGGAATGGGATCCGCCCGGCAGGAATTTGAAGTCTACCGGTCGACGATGCAGAACCTGGTCACTCGCATGCAGTCAGCCTACCACCATGCGCGGCAGGAAGGCGAAGTCCGAGCCCAGCAGGTGCTGAACCGCATCGCCACGAAGGTAGCCTCGACCAAACACAAGCGTTGACCGTCAGAGATCTCGACGCCGGATTGCCCTTGAACTTTGCCTGAAACGAGCAGTCGGATGCCCGGTTCGAACCCCGTCCAACCAAAATCCGAGCCGTTCTTGCGAGCCGCGTGTCTGTCTGACAGAATCCGCCCGCGGTAGCAACCACCGCCCGCCCCCGTAGCTCAGCTGGATAGAGCACAGCTTTCCTAAAGCTGGGGTCACAGGTTCGAATCCTGTCGGGGGTATTGGACTTACGTCGATTCGCCGGTCGCTATGTACCCAGGCACATAGCGACCGGCTTTTTTCATCGCTACTCCGTATCGCCTTTGTTCCCCAGAATCTGTCGAAGTTTCGCTGCTTCAATCTGGATGTCGCCCGAAGCGTAATGTCGACGCGTCGTCTCCCACGAAGAGTGACGCATCACGCGACAGATCAACAATGGTGGGACACCCTCATTTTCGAGTCGTTGGGCACAAGAACGCCGCAAATCGTAAGCCGAGGCATATTTTTCCGGGCGTTCAGTCCGGGCGTCGGCTTCCTTGACCACGATCCCGGCAGCGTTGCCGATTCTGGAGATCACTCTCGCGACCCAGTCTGATTGTGGCCGATGGTGACTGACTTTTCTGCCGCAAAACCAAGCAGCAACTTGGCTTTGATTTCAGCCAAGAGTTTTTGGGCATCCGATTCATCTCGGCTCCCCACCGAGACTCTGATCTCGCGATTCTCTTTCTGACAGAAATACCGCACTTGAAACGGTCGCTCTGCGGGTCGAGCAATTCGGACCTTTCGTTGTCGTTGGTCGGAATCCGAGCGGTCTGGCTTTCTTCTTTTTTGGTTCTTCGAGGAATCGTGTGCGCGGGTGGTAATCCGGTTATCCGATCAGTTGATAGCTGCTTTCGTGGATGGCCAGAATTCGGAGTTTGAAGTATTCCTGATCGCGGTATCCATAAGCCTGACGTTTCA
>JABMPE010000485.1 GCA_013203845.1 Rhodopirellula sp.
GTCATGCACTGGTAGATCGTCGGCCCTCAGGATTCAGGACGCGGCAAACGAAGTGAAATCGCACGAAGCAACTCCACGATGTTTGCTGCTGCCTTGCCGGCAAAATCGGCATCAGATGACGCGCATTCGCCGATATCCGGGACGTCCGGTTGAGTCTCTTTACGAATTACCGGTAGCATGACGCCGTGTTTATGCGTTGAAGACTGACGCTGACTGCAACGACGACTGGATTCGAGAAAGCACAGGTTTCGATGAGTCTGCGCGGACCAATTCAAAACGGACGACTGCAACGAAGAAGTTTCCTTGGTTTGGGAATCGCCGGCGCTATGACTGCGCGTGTCGCGTCGCTCGCCGAAGCCGCTTCCGAAGGCCGCAAGGCTCAGGCGAAAAACGTTCTGGTCATTCTTGAGCAGGGCGGCTTATCGCACATGGATACGTGGGATCCAAAACCGGAAGCTGTCGCCGAGCATCGCAGCCCGTTCAAGCCCGTTTCCACGTCCGTTCCGGGATTACAGTTTACGTCGTTGCTGTCCAGAACGGCTCGAATCGCCGACCGGCTGACAGTCATTCGATCGATGTATCACGACCGTTCGGGAGCGAACGGACACCCCCTGGGAACACAGTATGCTCTGTCGGGAGAAATGCCCGGCGGACCGCTCGAAATGCCAGACATCGGCTCCATCGTGTCGCAGAGAATGGGCAGTGACTGCGACTACCTGCCACCGTACATCATGGTGCCGGGAAATCATGAACAGGCAAAACAGACCCGAGTCGGTTTTCTGCCGGCCTCGGCGAAGGTCTTCAAAACCGGCGGTCGCGACCTGTCCGATCCTGCCTGGAAAGTCAACGACCTCGGCCTGCTGACAGGAGTCGATCGCGGACGATTCACGGACCGGCGTGACCTGCTCAGTAATCTGAACGTCGGAGTCGCTCCCGCCTCGAACGACCCAGTGCGAACCTTCGCTGATCTTTCGAATCAGGCGGCTGACCTGTTGACCAACCCGCTGACGCAGAGTGCTTTCAACCTCTCAGAAGAGCAGGAGGCGACTCGTGACGCTTACGGACGTGGCCATCGCGGGCAGTGTTACCTGATGGGCCGACGATTGATCGAGCGAGGTGTCCGCTTTGTGACAGTCGACGTCCGGGAACCGATGACCGACAAGACTCCCGGCGGCTTCAACATGAACTGGGACCACCACGACTACATTTACAACAAGGGCTCGTGCGGCACGGTTCGAAACGGAGCCGGCGGCGAAGGTCGCTACGGAATCGCTCACTGGGTCATGATGGGTAGCACCGATCAGGCTTTCGCGGCGCTGATCGCCGACCTCGAAGATCGCGGACTGCTCGCAGACACACTCGTCGCCTTCGTGTCGGAGTTTGGTCGAACACCTCGCCTCAACCGTTTCCAGGGACGAGACCATTGGACCAATGCTTATTCGATCGCGCTGGCTGGCGGCGGAGTTCCCGGCGGACAGGTCGTCGGTTCCAGCGACAACGAAGGCGGCTATGTCACGAGCCGTCCCACCCTGCCCGATGACTACGCGGCCACGATTTACGAAAAGCTCGGACTGGACCGAACCAAACCCGTTTACACTCCGTCCAACCGGCCCGTTTTCCTGGCTCACAACGGAACCCCGATCGAAGAAGTCTTCTGAAAACTTTCAACGACGACATCGCACGACTCGCCCGCCTCCGCTTTCCCGCCGCTGTATTAATTCCATGTTTGAAAACACACCTTATTTCGGTGCTCGATGCGCCCTGCTCACGGTCGCGTTGCTCGGCAACGCGGCGCTGCGGGCTGCGCCCCCGACTGCCATTCGAATGGAACCGCTGGGTATCGCGCCGGGCCAAAAGATGGAAGTCATCATTCACGGAACGAACCTTGCGAATGCGACCGGCCTGCTGCCGTCGATCGGTATTACCAGTCCGCAGTCTTCCTTCCAACTACTGAACCAGACCGATAGTTCAACGCCGCTTCCTGAATCGAAACTCGCCAATAGCCAGCAGCCGACCGGAGCAATCGTTATCGAGGCCGAAGATTACTCACGCGGAAAGTACCGTCGGGCAGGCATCTTTATCCTCAACGGAGACTTCTCACCAAACTACGCCGAGTACGATGTTGAGGTCGCCGCACCGGGCAACTATCAGCTCGAACTGAAATACGCCGCTGGCAGTTCGCGTCCCGTTAAACTGTTCCTGAATGGGCGGCTCGTGACTGACCAGGCGGCAGCTGGCGTCACTGGCGGCTTCAGTGACACAGATGCAAAGTGGATGGTTGAAGGCGTCATCGAACTGCAATCCGGTAAGAACGTATTGCGACTGGAGCGGGCCGGAGGCACACCTCACTTCGACAAGCTGGCACTCGTGCCGACCGCTCAACCAGTCAGTCAGTTTTCCGCGACGAAACCGTCTGATCGAGTCGCTCCCTTACAGGCGTTGATCAGTAACTCCTGCCCGATCGGAATCTACGGTTTGCGAATCGCCACCGCTGAAGGTGTTTCCGATCCGCTGCTCTTCATGGTTGACGACCTTCCGACGCAGATCTCTCCGCGAGACAACCACTCGATGGATTCCGCGCAGGCCGTTGAATTACCAACGGCGATTGACGGCGTCACCGAATCCGGCCATGCCGACTTCTTTCAGTTTTCCGGAACAGCCGGTCAGTGGATTTCTATCGAAGCCGTTGCGACTCGACTGGGCACGAAACTCGATCCCGTGATTCGGCTGCTCGACGCAGCAGGCAGGGAACTAGCCTTTGTCGACGACTCCCCTGCACTGGCCGGTGACTGCCGTCTGCGGATTCAACTTCCAGAAACAGGAACCTGTTTCGTTACCATCGAAGACTCGGCGCTGGGGGGAAGTTCTGGTCACGAGTATCACTTGAGAATCGGTGACTTTCCACTTCTGCCCGGTCGAGAGTTGACCAACGTCATGGCGTCGGCAACTCATCACATCACGGGGACGGACAAGCAGTCATTCACACCGGTTGAATTTCCCGGCAGCCTCAGTGGAGTTTTTGCAGACGCACGAGATCTCCATCGATTTCGTTTTGCTGCTCAAAAGGGTGATCGCATCTTGCTGACTGATCGGTCGCGGGAACTGGGAGCGGCGGCGATGCTGGGGCTGGCCATTCGAGACGCCACGGGAAAGCTGGTCGGAGAAAATCGGCGAGCGGGCACGTCGGGCGGAAGTCTCACGGTGGGGATTCCCGCGGATGGATTTTACGACGCGGAGCTTTCAGAACTGACACAGCGCAGCGGTCCCGATTACTTCTACTGTGCCGAACTGCGTCGCAGCGTTCCCGACTTCGAACTGACGCTCGATGCCGCCAGCGTCATCCTTCCGCAGGACGGTTACGCGATTGTCAAAGTGACAGCTATCCGCAACGGCTACAACGGCCCGATTCGGCTGAGCGTTGCTGGCTCTGGCGGCGAACTGACAGTCGCCAGCAACGTGATTGCCGAAAAGAAAAACGACACGCGACTGAAAGTCTACGTGCCGAAAAACCTGCAGGCGGGACAGCCCATGACGCTGCAGATCTTCGGCACGTCAGAGGTTTCTGATCCCAGCCCGGATAATCAACCGCTGCGAAAAGTCGCATCGACGCTGTCCGTCCTGCGAAAAGAAAAGCCGCAGACGCCACACCCTCCGACAGAATTGCAGCATGAACTGGCGGGAGTCGTCGGCAGGGCCATTCCTGATTTCTTTGCGCTCAGTCTGGACGACGGAGCGATATTTTTCCCTCGCTACGTCGGCGAGGTGTACTTCACCGTTCGAGTCAAAGATCGCACTGATGGTTTCAAGGATGAGGTTGCTCTGCGAGTCGAAGGACTTCCCGACGGTTTCAAGGCGAACGGCGGCGAACGAGCCGTCAGTCGCAGCGACAATAACGAGTATCGATTTCTGCTGTCTGGCCCGACGGAGATGGCTCTTGGAACCCGCGAAATTCAGATCATCGGCGAGGCGTCGTTCAAAGGGCAGACAAAAGAAGTCACGCTGGCGAAACTTCCGCTACGCATCATCGAACCGTTGATCGTCACGGTGGCGGTGGAAGGCGAGACTCGTCCTGGAGCGAAGCAGAAGATCAACGTGAAAGCTCGCCGTTTTGTGCCGCGAGCTGGCGGCGACATGAAGGCCATTACTTTGAAACTGGCTGACGGACCGGCGGGATTCACACTTTCCGAAAGCGGAATCATCGCCGCCGCCAGAAAAGAAACTCCGCTGGAAATTCAGGTGGCCGAGAATGTTCGCCCCGGCACCTACAGCCTGACACTGGAAGCCACGACCGAAGTGACAGGCCACAAGTTCAGCGTGTTAAGCGCACCTTTTCAGTTGACCATCGCAAGCCCTTAAATAGATCAGTTATTCGACTTATTGTTCAGCTCGGACCTGACCCGTTCCGGCGGCGGGCGACGTTATCACGAAAGTTGAGCGGTACTTATGACAGGTTTCCGTCTGTTGAAACGTCTTCTGCTTATCGCTTCTGCTGTCGCCTTTTCGATGTCAGGCACTGCGGCAATGGCGGATACAAACCAACTGCCAGCCACCATCGACCGACTTGAATTCTTCCCGGCACGAATTGAGCTGCATTCAACTGGACGCCGTTCTCACGTCCTGGTTTCGGCAAGCGACGAATCGGGGCGAGTGGTCGATGCCACGCGACTGGCCACGTTTGAGTCGTCGAATCCCGACATCGCCACGGCCAACCGAGGGCTGATCATCGCCGTCGCGCCGGGAAAAGCCGATATCCGAGTGACCGTTGCTGGCAAGTCAGCGACGCTTCACGTCACTGTTTCAGGTGACGCCGAAGCGCCGGTCTCGCTGAAGAACGAAGTCATTCCCATTCTGTCCCGACAGGGCTGCAGTTCGGGAGCGTGTCACGGTTCGCCCAAAGGCAAAGGCGGCTTCCGACTTTCGTTACGCGGCTTCGATCTATCGCTGGATGAAACGACTTTGCGCGGCGAATTTTTCGCCAGGCGTATCAGTGTCCTCGATCCGGATACCAGCCTGCTGTTGCGAAAACCGCTGATGAAGATTCCTCACGCCGGTGGTCAGCGACTTCACACGAACTCAGTCAGTCATCACCTCCTTCGAAACTGGATCGCGCAGGGGCGGCGGACCGATTCGGCAACCGCTCCTCAATGCATCAAATTGACTCTCTATCCACCGTCCGATCGACAACTGACGCGACAGGCTCCGCAGCAGCAGTTTGTCGCTATCGCCGAGTTCTCCGATGGGTCAACCAAAGACGTGACCGACCTCGCCGTCTTCACCGTTTCCGATGAGGCTGTCGCCACCGTGTCGGCAGACGGGCTTGTTTCACGCGCCGACGAAAAGGCTCGCGGCCAGGCGGCAGTCACCGTGCGTTATCTTGAGCAAATGGAAACCAGCTTTCTGACAGCCGTGCCGGAAACGGACGGTTTCAACTGGCCAGCTCTGCGTGAAACGAACTACATCGACAAACTGGTTCACGCTCGGCTGAAGCAGCTGGAGTACATTCCGGCGGAGAAGACTTCGGACGGCGAGTTTCTGCGCCGTGTGTATCTCGACGTGACTGGACTGCTGCCTTCGGTCGAAGTGGCTCAGAAGTTTCTTGCCGATGCGGCGACCGACAAGCGAGCCCTTCTGGTCGACGAACTGCTGGCCTCTTCTGAACACGCCAGGTTCCAGACGCTTCAGTGGGGAGACACGTTGCGCATTCGAAATGCCAGCGTTTCCTCGCCGGGTGTCTTCAAGTTCCACCGCTGGCTCATTCGATCGTTCGAGCAGAACATGCCGTATGACCAGTTCGCTCGCGAACTGCTCACGGCCAGCGGAAGCTCGTTCGAGAACCCGCCGGCCAACTATTTCCGTACAGCGAGCAACACCAACGACTGCACGGAATCGACGGCTCAGATTTTTCTGGGAGCCCGTCTCGAATGTGCGAAGTGTCACAATCATCCGCATGAAAAGTGGACTCAGGACAACTACTACGGACTGGCGGCGTTCTTCCATCGAATTCAGCGTGACACGACGCTACGGAAAGACGAGATGTTTATTTCCGTCGCCGCCAAAGGAGAGATGTCTCAGCCGCGAACGGGCCAGCAGATGAAACCCTGGTTGCCAGGTGTCGGAGAGATCAACATCAACGACGACACGGATCGACGATTCATGCTGGCAGACTGGTTGACGTCTCCGCAGAACGACCTGTTTGCGAAAGTCGAAGTGAACCGGATCTGGCGCAGCGTCATGGGCAAAGGCATCGTCGAGCCGGCTGACGACTTTCGCGCCTCGAACCCACCATCGAATGCGGAACTGCTCGATGAACTCGCCGCCGACTTCGTCAAACACCAGTTTGACCGACGGCACATGTTAAGAGTCATCCTGAACAGCCAGACGTACCAGCGTGGTTCGACAGTGAACGCGCAGAACGAGGGCGATGACCGCTACTTTTCAAAGTACACCCGCCGCCTTCTGACTGCCGAACAACTACTCGATGCGGTCTGTGACGTGACCGAAGTCCCGGAGTCCTTCAACGGCCTGCCAGCCGGGACGCGAGCCACGCAGCTGCCAAGCCCCGACTTCGGCAAAGAGTTTCTGAAAGTCTTCGGTCAGCCAGAAAGAACTTCGGTCTGTCAATGCGAACGCTCCGACGACCTGAATCTGTCGCAGGCACTGCAGATCGCGAACGGCTCATTCGTGGATGGAAAATTAACCAACGGCGAAAGTCGAATTCGCCGTTTGCTGCGTGAAAAGAAATCCACCGAAGACATCATTACCGAATGCTACCTCGCCGCGTTCTGTCGCCCCCCAACAAAATCCGAATCTGCCACGGCGGCAGGTTTCATCGAGAGGCCCGCCGAGCGTTCCATCGAGTCGAGATTTGAGGATTTCAACTGGGCGTTGCTGAACTCGAACGAGTTCCTGTTTCAGCACTGAGAAACTGCGAAGCAATACTTTCCCGATGCGATGGAAATTCTGATTCAGGCGAACGGGCCGATTCCCACTGTCAGTGGAAATCGGCCTAACGAAGCATTGCGAGCTTGCTGCTTTCCAGCAGCCATTTCTGATTTGTCGATCGCAACCAGACGCAGATACCAGCAATGACGCTCGATCGTGATTTCTGTTTTTCCGGGGATGTCAGAATTTCAATGACGACATCAACGGGCGGCCTGCAGATCAAAAGCAAACGTGCCGCCACCATCTCCAACCTCAGCTGACAGAGTTGGTGCCGCGAACGAGCTATAGCGATCTGCAAGCTGTTCCTCGGCTCCCACATCCATCGGTGGAACGTCTGCTGGTACCGGAGAACCGTCAGGCATCACGTGCTTACTGATGACAACTGCATACGAGCCCGGCAGAACTCCCTCACCAGCTGAAGAAGTCGTCATTGAATAGTTACCCAGCTCGTCGGTCGTCGCAGCACTCGATCTACTGGGACCAGTTTGAGCAACAAAAGTAATGATAGCTCCTTCCAGCGGTTGCTTGTTGAGCGTCACTGTCCCCGAGACAGCAACCAGATCGGCTACATATCCTGGTGGCGATTTTCCACATCCGCCTATCAGGCCAGTTATCACCAACCCAGTCACCACACATCCAGCCGATGCGATTCGTAACCTCAGCCGTAACGAATTGGAAGCGAGACGATTAATTCCAGATCCAGACATGGTTCATAACCATTTCACAAATAAAAGAGTGATTTTGCTGCAGGAGTGCAACGCAAAAACCGCTGCCATGCTGACCAGCCCAGTGATCACCATATTGTCCAATTACAGCGTGACAGCCGGAGTATTTTGCAACTCCAGGATAGGGCCACTTCGTCAGTCAGAATTCACCAATAACTTCATTGTCCGCCATCGTTGCGAGATTTCGACGAGTTGTTGTATCCATATTCTCACTCACGAACCGAGTCGCACCGTCCGCCAGTAGAATGTGACATCCACCAACATGATAGCTGCCCGAGTACGCCCAGCTTCCAAGCGCTGGAGCTCGATCAACATTCGAGTAGGCCGTTTCGTTAATCCCGTAAGTTCCGAAGTCGATCCCAATCATTACCCATCCTCGATAACCCCACGCGGGTGCTTCACCGTTGTAGACGTCGAAACGGGTTTCGGCGACAGCGACGGTATTGGACGTTCCATCTGTAACGTCGCGAAATCGGCAGTAGCTGTTGTCTTCAAACATTCGGCGAGTTGTTCGTGATCTCACTGGCCACTGATTGCATCCGTAGTAATCGTTGATTACGGAGAAGTCATAGTTCGTCTTTGCTCCAGCCATACCACTGCCATTTTTGATGACATAATGGAGCCCATTCGAAGGGTGAAATGGGTTACCGGTTTCAGATGGGCATGTGAAAACTTTGAGTGGCTGTGAAACCAAGGCGGCATTCCCACTCGTCACGGCATCGCCGACCACAGTGCCCGCAAGTGCTCCTGCGGTGTAGTGGCCAGCGGTCTGGTTTGAATCGTACGCGTCGTAGATTGTTGACAGATCCATGTAGGGTAACACCATTGTCCATCCCGTCGCAATCAGGACGATGGGGTTTCCTGTTCCAGTGTTTCAATGTCCTTTCGCAATA
>JABMPE010000486.1 GCA_013203845.1 Rhodopirellula sp.
TCACCAATGTTTAGACTCGTCTTGAGTTCGTCAGTACCTTCTGCTCCCGAGCCCATATATTTGTTTGTGTCAACCATGTAGGTATTCGCTCCCAGACTGCCGCTACTGAGGGCGCCTTCAACGTCAACCGCGACAAGAACATTAACCGTGGCCATTTTTTTCTCCTTAAGTAAAGTAGTTTCTTGCGTGTCGTTTACTTGACAACGAGGAAAGGATCGAACGTCATCGCTTTGCCTTCCAATGAAAAGGAAAGTGTGTATTGATATGTTGCTCCTGAACCAGCTCCACCGGGCGGCTGGAACCTTGATTCCCAGACACCTGCGGACAAGGGGTCTGGCACCGGGTTGATGTAATTGTCGGTGACAGCCTGACCCGAAAAGCCGGTGATTTTTATGTTGGTACCCGGATCAATTGGTGCGACCGACCAGATAATTACATCACCTGTGCCTAGAGTCGTCATGAGTTCGGCTGTACCTTCAAAGCCAGAGCCCGCATACTTGTTTGTGTCGACCATGTAAGTATTCGCTTCCAGATTGCCGCTTGTCAGCGCACCTTCGACGTCGACAGCTACGAGGACATTGACGCTGGCCATTTATATCTCCTCCTTCAGCAAGTTATTTACCATCCTTCAGTCCAATTCTGACTGACGTACGTGCAAGCTACCAATCGCCGTTGAGGTACTTCCGTTGTGCTGGCGCGTTGGCGACGAATCCCGATGCCAGCCCGCTGATCGACTGCCACCTCTGCTTCGCAACGGGCAGATCCACCAGCTGGACCACGATGGGATCGTCCTTTTTCAGCTTCTGATCGACGTCCGTTTGCATGCCAGTCAGGTCGCTCGTCATCGTCTGGAACCGTCCTTCGAGGACATCAAAGGCCATGCCTGCGTTCAACGAAAAAGTGTTCCAAATCGGGTCATCAACTCCGTCACCGCTCACATCCGACTGAGTCATCTGGATGTCGAACTTCTTGAGCGGTGCCGCCAGGGTTGACGCCTGCGAACTGAAATCGGCGGTCGCCTGAGCGAACCCATCAACGGTGTTGTCGAACCGGTCTTTCATCGATTTTTCGCCGTTGACGAGTTGGTCCACGATCATTCCCAACACGGTTAGGTAGCTTTGAACGGTGGTGCCGGAGAACTCCCCCAGATTCGACGCAAAATTGACCAGGTTATCGAAGGTCGAAGCCTTCCACGCCTGGGAAACTGCCACCAGCTGCTGGTAGTTTGGCAACGCTTTCAGCTTTTTCTGGAGTGCGGCAGGTCCGCGCGAGGGATCAAGAATGATCGAAACCCGCTTGTTGGCGATCTCCCAATCAGTAGACGGGATGTTGTAGGAATCGGTGATGGGGCCGGGACTCAGGTCAATCTCTGTATCGCTCATTTTGGTGAAATACCTCTCTCTGCTATCAGGCCGCTTGCGATTTCGGCTGGATATAGAAATTCAATTGGAAACTGTTCGCATCGCTGGCCACCTGCTCCCATTCGTCGGCAGCAGTTGTCAGATAGACGCCTGCCAGACATTTCTGATTTTTGAGCGCCGATGCGGAGGCCAGGTTGGCATTTTCGATCACGTCGCCGAGTTCAGAGACGATGGTTCCCCAAGCGCCCTTAATCAGATTCAGTCCCGTCATCGCGTTGCTGACTTCGTTCGCCATGTGCGTGTTGTACTGCGCGGTGTAGGTTAGCTGAGCGATCTCTTTCCGCAAACCCTGGATCCGCCCCTGGATGCTCTGCATAGCCGCAACGTCGGCATTGATCCGTTCCAGCTGGGTTTTGATATCCTTCTCCTTGGCGATGATCTCACCCACCGCCACGCCTGTCCCCACGAACGGGATCCAGCTGTAATACTTCGTGTCGTTGATGGCATGCTGATCACTGACGATCTTCGACTGAGCGATCTGCTTGTCGGCAAATTTCGCCTGGTACTGCGTTTGCAGTTCCTCGATTGTCGATTGGTCCGCCCCCGCTTTGGCAGTTTCACGCTTCACTGCCGCCTGGAGCGCGGTGACGTCACCGTTGGTGTCCGAGATGTAGGTGCTGATTGCGTTAAAGATCTTTAGCGAATCTGCCTGGTAGGTCGCTGCCGTTGACTGCAAGCTGCCCAGCAGTTGTACGATGGCAGTTTTGTCCGGAGTGGGATCGGCCATCAGTTCCACCACTGCTTTGAAGCTCAGGCTCGCGGTCGTGCCGTAGTTGTAGAGTTTGTTTCCCATGGAATGAGCCTGCGGCAAAGTGTTGCCATGAAATGCGACCGCCTGACAGTGCAGCTTTTTGTAGATCGCCAGCACGTCGGGATAAGGCATTTGTGCGCTCGTAAGGTTCAGGTTCGACGCATCTACCAGGTAGAGCTGCAACATTTGCCACTGGCCGAGGGAGAGCAAGGAGGTGTTTCCAGGCTTAAAGGTATTGGGATTGTAACAATCGTTGGCTATTCCCATGATTGCTGATTTCCTTAGTGTTTAATTTGTAACAGTCCTGCCA
>JABMPE010000487.1 GCA_013203845.1 Rhodopirellula sp.
CGCGGAGCTTGTTCCAGCCTTCTGATCGACATTAGAAAGCTTTCGGACACGATCTTTAGTTTCAGTGGCCAAGACGGTTCAGTAACCAACAGCGACGCCGTCTTTGCGGGCTTCTGTCGCTCCTTGGAGCGTTCCGTTTTTCCAGTCGATCAGGATGCCCTGGTAGCCGCCGAACGAACCGGGCGCTTCGCGCAGGATGTGGCCTCGCCGCTGCAGCTCGGCTTTGACTTCCGGAGTGACGCCGGATTCGATGCCGACTTCGCCACCGCTTTTCCACATGGGCGTTCCGGTTGGTGTCTGCGATCCGACGTGGTTGACGCGTGAGGCATCGCCAGCGGCCTGCACGTTCATGCCGAAGTCGATGAGGTTCATCAGAATCTGCACGTGGCCCTGCGGCTGCATGTCTCCGCCCATCACGCCGAAGCAGAAGTACGGTTTGTCATCCTTTGTGACGAAGGCCGGGATGATCGTGTGGAACGGTCGCTTGTGAGGCTCCAGCGTATTGAGATGTTCGGGATCCAGATTGAAGAGCTGTCCGCGGTTCTGAATCACAAAACCAACGTCGCCGGGCACAACCTGAGAACCGAAGCCGTGGTAGTTGCTCTGGATGAACGAGCAGCAATTGCGATCCTTATCGACGACCGTCAGGTAGATCGTATCGCCTCGGCTGAGCACGGGGTCGCCGGCATCGACGTCCGTCGCCGCTTTCTGCATGTCGATGCGTGCTCGCTGGCGATTGCCGTACTCTTTGGAAATCAGTCCGGCGATCGGCAGTTTATTAAAGTCTGGATCGGCATAGAATTTCGCGCGGTCCGCGAAGGCCAGCTTTTTGGCTTCGACAAACAGATGAATCAGGTCAGCCGAGTTGTGGCCCATTGTCCGGACGTCGAAGCCTTCGATGACGTTCAGCATTTCCAGCGCGGCGATGCCCTGTCCGTTCGGCGGTAATTCCCAGACATCGTAGCCGCGGTAGTTTGTCGAAACAGGTTCGACCCATTGCGATGTGTGGTCGGCAAAATCCTGCATCGAGAAGTAGCCGCCGTTGTTCTCGCTGAAGTCGATGATCTGTCTGGCGATCTCGCCTTTGTAAAACGCGTCGCGGCCATTTTTCGCGATCGCCCGGTAGCTGTGGGCAAGGTACGGATTCCTGAAGACTTCGCCCTCACGCGGAGCTTTTCCGTCGTTCAGAAATGTCTTTGCCGAGTCCGGCCATTCTCGAAACCGCTCTTCGCCGCTGCGCCAGTAACCAGCGATAATCTGCGTCACCGGAAAGCCGGCCTCGGCATAAGCAATTGATGGTTGCAGAAGTTTGTCGAACTTCATCGTGCCGAATTTGCTTCGCAGTTCTTCCCAGCCGTCGACGCAGCCGGGGACTGACCAGGGCAGCACTCCGTGCAGCGGAATTTCGGAAAGCCCCTTTTCCTGGAAGACCTGCCGATTGATCGCGTACGGGCTGCGACCGCTGGCGTTCAGGCCGTACAGCTTCTCGGTCTTTGCATCCCAGTAGATCACGAAGAGATCGCCGCCGATGCCGCAACTCATCGGTTCGACAAGACCCATCATCGCGCTGGTGGCGATGGCCGCATCAGCCGCGTTGCCTCCGGCCTTGAGAATGTCGAGTCCGACTTGAGCGGCCAACGGATGACTCGTCGCCACCATGCCGCTGGTTGAAATCACGACGGAACGGCTTTGGCCCGGATCGCCAACCGGTCGATCAAAGCCAGCTGCCTGAACTGCGTGTTCCACCGTCGGAGCTGCCATCGGATCGGTCATCACAAGTCCTGTGAACAAGAGCAGAACGGTCAGCCGGCAAAGCCGCGAGCTGGATGGATGCACGGAAAACTTCCCGTCTCGATTACAAGAATCACAAGCCGGGTGCAGAATTGCGGATGCCCGGACGCGATGAAGTGTGAACTGCGTTCCGCCGCTTTTCTACTGAGTTCGCCACGCGGCGAGTCGTCCGCTGACAGAACTCGACGGGTTTGCCTTGTCGGTTGCGGCAGAAATCCGGTCGCGAATGCCTGTTTCAGAAGTTACTGTCCTCAGGCTTTGAAACCTGCGAGGTCCTCGATACGAATTCGACACGAAGCGGGAAATGAAACAGCGATGCCCAACTCAACAGACTGGCTGCACTCCGGACCGGGGCTGGCTCCTCGCGTCGCGTGGGCGTTCAACACGGATGCGGAGCTGTCCAGTCTGTGTCAGGCTCGCGAGTCCGGCGATCTGTTCGCCGTGGATTCGTCCGGCGGCATGTACCGACTGAATCAGCAGGGACGCATCCAGACACTGAGTCGTGGCCTGAAGAACGCTCGGCTGCTGCGCTGGTCGGACACGGGTGACGTGGGGATCGCCGTCTGCGGAACTCACGAATTCTGCGCGCTTGACGAACGCATGAAAGTGGCGTGGTCGAGCGAGTCTCCAACTGAAGTGCTGACGGCGGCCATCGACCCGTACGGGCACAACATCGTTCTGGGACTCGACAACAGCGACAACGTGCTGCTGAGCATCGACCGCAAAAAGCTGGGGCAGTTCCCGTCAGCGAAGCCGCTCAAATTCATTGAGTTCTGTGTCGACAAGAAACGACTCTGTGGCGCCGCCGAGTACGGGCATCTTTGCGTTCACCGATTTGACGGTTCGGAAGTCTGGAGCGAGAAGATCTTGTCGACCGTCGGCGATCTGAGCATCACTGAGGGAGTCCGGTCCATCTACATGGCCGGTTTCGCGCACGGAGTTCAGTGCTTCGATCATCGTGGCCAAACGCGAACATCGTTCGTCGTCGAAGGCACACCGTCGAAAGTCTCGGCGAGTTATTTCGGCGAGCGACTGGTCGTCTCGACCGTCGAGCGGCATCTCTACTGGCTCGACGCGGACGGAGCGCTTTTGTGGGCGGCAGAAACTCCGGACGACGTCGCCAGTCTGGTCTGCGACCCGCTGGGTGAGTGGCTGGTCATTGGCTTCGCATCAGGAAGAATCGTGCGACTCGACTGGGAATCCGACGGAGCAAAATAAACGGACGACCGACGACGAAATCTTGTCATCAAATAAGAACGGGCTCGGAGAATTCAAATTCTCCGAGCCCGTTTGGCGATTCGTGCTGATATCTGATGTCACTGATCCAGCCCGTTGGCTGTGATCTAAGAGGCGGCCAGAGCCCCATGGCAGCTCAACTGGATCTAATCCGGTCGTAAATTACTGAGCCGCCGTCCAATATGAGACGATCGACATGGCAATTAAGGTGTAAATGAACAGGATTGAAAGCATTTTGCAGATGACGCGGCCAGCTGCAACGTCGTCTGACTCGAAACCACGGAGATCAGCGTTACTGAAGAGTGGTTCCGGGGTTTTTGCAGGGACGGCAGTTTCGTGAGCAACTTCGGACATCGGAAAGCCTCTTAAACACGGTAATTTCTGAGCGGATCGCTATAGGGAAGGTCGTTTAATTGTGGACGACGATTTCGACACGGGAAGCGGGATTCTGCTGAAATCTTCGAATTCTGTCGAGTCTTCCAGCCGCGACTTTGCGGGAAAGCTTTTGAAAGTGAGAGCCGAGGTTGTCGAGCTTTGGTCGCAGGGCCGGTTCCAGCTGGCCCATGTATTTCCCGTCGAGGCATTTTCCGCCGGTGGGAATCGGCCCTGCGACAGTCAACTGATGAATAATTCAAATGTTGCCGAACCGAAAACCTCGCGTTGTTCTGATTCGGTGGATGACTTTATTCTTCACCATCAAATCGATTGAAATCTGAGCGGAATTCGACATCGACGGAATGGAGTCCGAGTGTGGCGGAACTGACAGATCTGAAACTTGCCGCAGGAACGGCTACGCCGGGACCGAATGAGCCCATTCGTGTCGTTTATGTCATGGGTGCTGGGCGCAGCGGTTCGACGGTGCTCGACACGATTCTCAACAATCACGAAGACGTCATCGGCGTCGGCGAACTGGTGCATCTTTATATCGAAGGGTCGGCTCAGAAGGAGAACTGTTCCTGCGGAGCAGCTCGCGATACCTGCGAAGTCTGGCACTCGGTACGCGAACGCTGGTCCGAGTTGACCGGCATTTCGTCGATTACCGCACACGAACGATTGATGACAAAATTCACCCGGGTCCAGCGGCTGGCAATTCCCGAGTGGCATCGTCTTCGCGCCGGCAACCCCGATCCCGACTTCGCGGAATGTCTCAAGCAGACCCACGCGACCTACCAGGCAATTGCTGACGCCACCGGCAAACGAGTCATCATCGAGTCGTCGAAAAGTCCGCTGCGAGCGAAACTGCTCAGTCTGACGCCTGGACTGGACGTGCGACTGGTTCACTTGGTGCGTGATGTTCGCGGAGTGGCCTGGTCCAGGATGAAGCCTTTTGCCAAATCCAAAGAGGGAGGCGTTCCGCAGGACATCCGACCGAAACCGATTCACATTTCCGTCGGCTACTGGCTGTTCATGAATTTCCTGAGCGAACAGGTTCGCCGATCTTTCCCCGACCGGCCTTCGACTCGCATTCATTACGAAGACTTTGTCTCAGCGCCGGCGCAAACGCTGAAAGAAATCGGAAAAGTCGCCGGCCTGGATTACTCGTCCGTCGCCAATCGACTGCTCGCAGGAGACGCAATGATTCCCGGCCATCTCTATGCGGGCAACCGAGTCCGCACCGCAGGCCCCATCACGCTCCGCAGTGACATGGCCTGGACCGAAAGACTAACACCGAATCAGAAACGTCTCGCATGGCTGCTGGCTGGCTACAAACTTCGACAATACGGCTATGAACGGTTGCCTGAGTTGACCCCGAATTCTGAATCTGATGTCCTTGCCGCCCGCTCACTTCGCAGGGTCGCGTAAGTCGACGGCATTCTTTTGGAAGTTTGCATCGATTTTACCTACAGGCCTGGCAAGTGGTTTTTACGCCTTGCCATACCTCGCCATAATCGTTTCCCCCGCGACGATGTTGTCTCCGAGCTTTGTGACGATCTCCAGGCCTTCTTCTTTGGGAAGCAGTAGCTCGGTGCGGGAACCGAGTTTGATCATGCCCAGTTGCTCGCCGCGTTCGAGTTCGTCGCCGGGCTTCAGCCAGCAGACGATGCGGCGAGCGAGAGCTCCCGTGATTTGTCGCACGACCATGCGGCGGTGTGGCGAAGTCGATTCTTCCAGGTTCAACGTCAGACGTTCGTTTTCGCGAGCGGATTCCGGGCGCAGCGCGTTCAGCATTTTGCCCGGCTGGTAATGGATACCGATCACGCGGCACGCGACTGGAACGCGGTTGATGTGGACGTTGAAGATTGACAGGAAAATGCCGATCTCGATCGCCGGGCCGCCGATGAATTCATCGTGCTCAACTTCTTCGATATGCACGACTTTGCCGTCAGCCGGCGCGACGACCAGGCCGGATTCTGTCGGCACGACTCGCCTGGGATCGCGGAAGAACCAGGCGAACTCGATGCCGCACAGCGACAGCCCGAAGGCGACGAACCACAGCACGTATCGCACCGCGTCCGACACATCCAGCGTCAGCGATGCCGCCAGAGCAGCGATGGCCGGTCCCCACGAGAGAACGGAAAAAACCAGCAGCTCGGCCAGGCCGACGCGTGCGAACGGCAGATTATCCCGCCAGGCGAACGGGTCGTCGGCTTTGTCCCAGTGACAGTCGGTCTGGTTCTGGTAGAACTTCAGATCACGCGGGTCGAGGACTTCGTGAGGGACTAATGTCGGATCACCTTTTCGACAGGCGGCCATCTTCGCAACATATCCCTTGCGGAAATTCCTCAGCCACCAGCGGCGAAGGCCGCCCCATTTCTGTTCCAGCTCGATGACGACTCCGCCGCCAGGCTGGATGTCGAGGATTTGCGGATCCATCGGCTCAATCGCCGCTCGGCCGCTTTCGGTTGAGGAATTGCCAGACTGCTCAGTCGGATCGGTCATCAGGAATCTTTCAGGGTGTCGTTCGCAAATCTCGCGAGCCGTTCAGCACGGCCCACCGCGAGCGACGAATTCTGCCGGTACGGTCGCTGTCGAGCAACCACTCGGATTCTGATGACCGGACTGAATAGCCGAAGCTGCGGTTAGAAGAAGCCGCCGCCACCTAATCCGCCGCCATGTGGCATTGATTTTTGTCCGAAAGCTTCCATCCCAAGATTCAGTGACTGCATAAAGCTGTCAATCTCGTTGTGAACAGCCGCCGTCTGTTTGATGATCAGAACGGATTCGGAGACAAGCATCACTTCCGGTGGCGGAGTCGGACCTGGTTTCTCGTCGCTCTTTTTCTCACCGTCAGCCGTCGGTTTCGACGTTGTGTTCTGCGGCGTTTTCTTTGGCCCTGGAAGTTCAACAACCTTCTGTCCAACGGCGACTTTGAGAATCGTTCCAACGCTCAAGGGGTTATTGTCTGGAGCGATTCCCGGTGTACTGGTGCCCTGCCAGGTTTCCGGAGCGATTGTGGCCGGGAGTGCCGACATCAGGTCTTCTGCCGTTTCAGACGGAACGCGGTAGTAGCGGGTTTCCAGCGTTCTCTTCGGTGGCGGAGAAGCTGGAATCGTTCCCCTGGCTGCAAACATCTTCAGGAGATCAGCAATCTCTGCATGAACCTGATCGGTCTGCCGAACAACCAACATTCCGTTTCCTGTTAAGGAAAGCGTTCCACCAGATCCGTGTGTATATCGCCACAAGCCGGACGCCAGTGTAGGTAATGCTGTCGTGAGCTGTTCTTCGTTCGGTACATTTCGAACGTCATACACAACGACGTGGAGATTCTCATCGGCTACCTCAACTGGGGTGATAAAGAGTTCTCCCGAACGGATCGACGTGGTCAGCTGAAGATCTCTGAGGACTAACCGAAGAATTGTTGCCAGTGACCGATCATTCATGGTGAGACTGACCGGTTCGTCGGTGCTCAGGCCAGCTTCTTCGAGGCTGAATGCGTCAATGTAAATTCGGGTGCCCGTTGCCTCAGCCAGAAACTGGGCGACGTCAACAAGAGGGGTTTCAACAAAGTTCACTGAAACTGCTTTCTGCAGAGCTTGCTGACAGGCTATGTATTCGGAATGGTAAATCCCATATGACGGCTTGTCAGGCTTGAGTAATCCTTCCAGCAGCTTCGACGACTCCCGGTGACAATAGTAGGTCTGTCGGATTGTCATCACGTTACCGATGACAAAAATGAATGAGTCAGAACTACCATCGACAGTTTCCCATAAACCGCTCGATTCCTGCATCACAATTTCCATCAGCGTGCCGGGTTCAATCCCGGCTTCCAGGAACGGTGCGAGATCATAGGATCGGTTCATTAGACGTTCGTTACACACCTCGATGGTCGTGGCTCGAAGAATTCCATCGTCGACGTACCAGCTCATTTCCAGGGGGGCAAGCATCAGGTCAAGGAGCTGATCGACTCGCATGCCGTGGTCGTCGTCCTCTCCTGTCGCTGTAGAGAAGTCGATCAACTCATCAACCATCAAACCTGCTTCTTTGACTGCAACCGTGTCGAGCAGCACGGGAACATCTACTTCACCGGAGATGTACTGCAACGCGTCATTGAGTGGGGTTTCTGCGAAGTTGACAGAGATCTGGTTCTTCAGGAATGGTGCGTCGAAATCCGAAGAGTCCTGATCGAGCGAAATCTTCACAGCCGTGGTTGGTGCCTTGCGGGATGCTGCTGGGACATTGGGCGTTGCCGGGCTGTCCTGAGCGACCAGTCTGGTTTCGGTCTCGACCTCAGCGTTTGCAGGCGGGAAGAGAAACATCCAGCCGAAACCAACAGTCACAAGTGTGGCGGTGGCGAGGCTTGATCGCATGAGGATTCTCCGGATTCGTTTCTGAGAGACACGTGTCAGATCGACGGCCAGACCGGACGCATCGCCGAATTCATCCAGTGCCTGGCGAATCGCTTCGTCGCGACCGAGCCCCGATCGAACCAGTTCTTCAAAACGCTCTTCGAGATGATCACTCAGCTCGTCAGCAATTGCGGCTTTCTGCTGCGCGTCCAGTTTCATCAGCCTGCTGAGCACCGACAGGTAAATCTCAAATTCGTGTTCGGGCATGATGTCGTTCCCTTCCCGCAAATTGCACAGAACGTGCAGTCGATGTGGTTGTCGTCGAAGTTGTCGTTTTCACGCAGGCAGGCCGCTCGCCAGCTACGCAGGCAGCGGAGCCGGATCAGCCAGTGGACCGAGCACGCGACGCAGACATTCGACGTAGGCCTGCCACTCGTCGACTCGGACTTTGAGCTGTTTCTTTCCGGCGGCCGTTAATTCGTACCACTTACGCCGTCGACCGGTGGAATCGTCCCAGCGGCTGCGAACGAGTTTCTTTGTTTCCAGCTTGTGAAGAATCGGGTAGAGCGTGCCCGCCTTCAGCTCCACGCGATCATCGCTGGCGTCACGCAGTCGCTGCTGAATGAGGTATCCATACTTCGAACCGTCCGCCAGCACGGACAACACCATCAGTTCGAGGCTGCCTCGCATCAGTTCCGGATTCAGACCATCCATACTCATAGACTCCCAATAGATTGCGAGGCGATATGTTGGTCGGCAACGTATTGTGGATCAATCCGAAAATGCCGATTTGGCTGACTTTTCGTGATTTTCTGTCTGCCTCGCTTTGCCTTCCGGAAACGAGAGACGCTCAATCGAATCGAGTTTGTACGCTCAGCCGGTGCTTCTGCGGAGACTCCAACCACGGTACACTCGCTGACTTTGATAAGTCGTTGCATTCCCGAGGAACCGATGTCGGATCGCGATTCAAAACCGGGCGAAAGCTTACCCAGGGAGCCACTGCCGCATTCTCAGGAATGGTTCGACGCGCTGCGTAAGATTCTCGGTGAGGCTGCGTGTCGCCAGCTCGGCTTGTACATGATTCCGAACGAGCTGCTGCTTTCTGTGGTCATTCCCGTTTACAACGAGCGAGCGACTTTGCAGGGACTGCTCGACCGAGTGAAGCAGGTGCCAATCCGCAAAGAGATCGTTCTGGTGGATGACTGCAGCCAGGATGGAACTCGCGACCTGCTCAAGCGACTGGAAGACGAGCAGCGTGAACAGGAAGGAGCCGGCGGAGGCAGCGATGCGTTACCCAACAATCGAATGACGTTCGTTTATCACGAGAAGAATCAGGGCAAAGGCGCAGCAGTGCGCACCGGCTTCGGAGCGGTTCAGGGGGATTTCATCATCATTCAGGACGCGGACCTTGAGTACGACCCGTCCGAATACCCACGGTTGCTGCATCCGATCGTTGAAGGCAAAGCGGACGTTGTCTTCGGAAGCCGCTTCCTGGGCGACCAGCCTCACCGGGTGCTCTACTTCTGGCACTACCTGGGCAACCGCTTTCTGACGACGATGTCGAACTGCTTCACGAACCTCAACCTGACTGACATGGAGACCTGCTACAAAGTTTGTAGTCGCGAAGTCATTGACGAGATCGCTCCGCTGTTGAAGCAGAACCGTTTTGGCTTCGAGCCCGAATTCACATCCCGCATTGCGCGACGACGATATCGAGTTTTCGAGATGTCATGCAGCTACTCTGGGCGGACTTATGAGCAGGGAAAAAAGATCGGCTGGCGTGACGGTTTCTCTGCGCTGTGGTGCATTGTTCGGTACGGCCTGGCAGACTAGCTCACACTGGAACACGCCCGCGAACTTTACGAATCCGCCTTTGGCTTTGACGGTCTCTTCCTGGGATGCGTATGATGACTCATCAACGAATCTGAATAAGTAGTGCTTTCCCGCCCGTGGTGAACTTCCTGGTTCACCGTCTACCGCATGACTGTCCCACCTGTGGAGTTTCTCGATGGTTTATTCGAGGCTCGGAACCTGCCTTGCCACTGTTTGTCTTGCCGTTGGACTTTGTTTCGTCTCGCACGAGACCTTGGCGGCTCCTGCTGTGACGACGACCGCTCCTCAAGCAGTCGCGCCGGGAGGTCAGACCGACATCAAGCTGCGAGGCAGTGAACTCGTCGGAGCAGCTCAGCTTTGGACCAGTTTTTCTGGAAAAGCAGCGCTGAGTCCCGATGTCAAAGACAACGGTAAGAATGCCGCCGAAGTCACCTGGCGATTGAACGTGCCAGCGGAGATTCCGGTCGGCATTCACGGCTTGCGAGTGGCTGGCCCGACGGGAGTTTCGTCGCTGAAGTTGCTCATGGTCGACGATCTGCCGTCGGTCGCGCAAGTCGCCGGAAACACCGCCATCGACAAGGCCCAGGAACTCGCCCTGCCCATGGCTGTTGATGGTGCTGTCGCGAACCTCTCTCGCAACTACTACCGGATTAAAGTCGAGGCCGGGCAGAAGTTATCGATTGAGGCGGTGGCTCGGCGACTGGGTTCGGCACTGGATCCGCTCGTTCGGTTACTCGATGCCAAAGGCCGCGAGCTGATTTACAGCGACGACGAACCCGGTCTGCGCGGCGATGCACGACTGCACTACACCTTTGCCGAAGCTGGCGACTACCTGATCGAAGTTCGAGACATCCGCTATCAGGGCGGTGCCGGACATTTCTATCGGCTGCGAGTCGGTGACTTTCCGAGTCTGTCGAGTCCTTACCCGCTGGGTGTGACGAGAGGTTCGGTTGCAAAGGTGTCGTTTGTCGGACAGGACGCGGACGGTGTCGGCGAAGTTGAAGTCCGGGCGCCCTCAGAAGCCAACGTGAACTGGGTGAATGTTGCGGCTCGACGCGGCGACGGAAAGAGCAGCGGTTTTGCGATGCTGCGAGTGGAAGATGCAAAGGTTGCGGTCGAAGCCGAACCCAACAACGAACTGGCGAAGGCCACTCGTGTTGAGCTTGGAAACTCCGTGAATGGACGGATCGATGCGTCCGGCGATGTTGACCACTTTGTGTTTGCGGCGAAGAAAGGCCAGAAATACCGGTTCAACGCGGTGACTCGGCGTCAGGGCGTGCCGACGTCGGCTTACTTCCGACTGCTGAAATCCGACGGCGGCCAGGTTGCTGCGAAAGAAGATTTCGGAGTTGGTGACGCCTTTTTCGATTACACCTTTCCGGACGATGGCGATTACACGCTGGCCGTCGAAGAGCTTCATCGGCGTGGTGGTGCCGCGTTTGCGTACCGAATCGAAGCTCAACCAATCATTCCGACGTTCGATCTGAGTGCGACTGCCGATACCGTCAACATTGGCGCGGGATCGACGGCGATGATTACGGTGAATGTTGCTCGACGCGGCTACAACGGTCCGATTCAAGTGGCGGCAACAAATCTGCCCGCCGGTGTGGCGAGCAATCCGACGGTGATCGGTCCCGGCATGAAATCGGTCGTACTGACGATCAGCAGTGGAGCGGAAATCGCTCCCGGCACATTCGTGTCGGTAACCATTGTCGGTCGCGGAAAAAACGGCGAAGAAGACTTTGAAGTTGTCGCCGGGACAGAAGAAGCTCAGAAAGCTCAGTTCAGTGCCCTGCCCTGGGGACCTCAGAATCTCGATGGGAATGTTGCGGTTGCCGTTTCGCCGAAGCCGCAGATACGACTTCGTCCAGAAGTCGGCGAAGTGACTTTTGGCCAAAGCCTGTCAGCCACACTTAAAGTCATCGTTGACCGCGACGCGGGGTTCGATGAGGCCGTGACGCTGGCGGTTACACCGGAAGCTGCCAAGGGTGGCCTGCCAGGTAACGTCACTGCGGCGGTCACGCCCATCGCCAAAGGAATGAATGAAGCAGTCGTGACTTTCACAGCGACTGATAAAGCTCCGCTTGGCGATTTCACCGCCGTGCTGACCGGAACTATCAAGCAGGGAAAAGTGACCGTCGTGCAAACCGTCCCAGGAGTCACGCTGCGGTTGCAGGCCCCGATGGCTCTGACCCTGGTTCCAGCAGGCGACAAACTGAATGTCGGAACCGAACTGAAAGCCAAAGTGACTGTCGAACGAAACCCGGCATTGAAGGGGGAAGTCGAACTGACATTCCAGAACCTTCCCAAGGGAGTGACTGTCGCGGCGGCAAAGATCCCTGCCGACAGCAATGAAACGGAAGTAACACTCGTGGCAGCGGCTGATGCAGTCAAAGGAGCGATTGCGAATCTCAGCGTAAAAGCTGAGGTAACCGTTGGCAAAGTGAAGGTTTCGGCCGTCTCCCCCAACGTGAAACTCACTGTTGAATAAGAGTCAATTCGCGGCCCGTCGCCGCAACACGCTTTATGAAACAAGCGACCTCGTCAAACATTGAACTTTCCTGAATTCAGACGATTCATTTTTCGGAGAGGCATTCCGATGCGTCACTCGAACATTCTGAAACTGACCGCCGTTCTGCTGAGCCTGAGTTTTGCCACTCAGCCCGGTGATGTGTCTGCGGCGGACGAACCATCCAAACTCACGACAGAGTCGGCTCAGTTCGAACTGATGGGGCTCCGGTCTCAGAAGCAGCTGGTTGTTACCGGCCAGTTTGGCGAAGAGGTTCGCGACGTCACGCATCTCGCCAAGTTGACGTCGTCCGATCCGAAGGTTGTGACGGTGGACGGCTCGATTGCCCGACCGGTTGGAGACGGAACCGCAAAGATCACCTGCCAGCTTGGTGCGCAATCGATCGCGATTGACGTCGTTGTTAAAGGGACCACCTCGCCACATCCGGTCAGCTTTAATAACGAAACACTGGCAGCTCTCAGTAAAGCCGGATGTAACATGGGCGCGTGTCACGGGTCACCGTCAGGCAAGGGCGGCTTTCGTCTGTCGCTGAGAGCGTTCGATCCGCCGCTGGACATCCTGACGCTGCGTTCAGAATTTTTCGGAAGACGCACCAACTCATTGAAACCTGACGAAAGTCTGCTGCTGCAGAAACCGCTGATGGAAGTGGCGCATGGAGGTGGGCGGCGTCTGACTAAAGGTGATGCGGCCTGGCAGGTTCTTCACAACTGGATTGGCGAAGGTCTGCAGATCGACAAACCGGAGACGCCGACGCTGTCGAGAATTGAAATCCTGCCGAGTAAGCGAGTCTTGCGTGATGCGTCTGATCGGCAACAGCTTTCCGTTAACGGTTATTTCAGCGACGGAACCGTCCGTGATATGACGGCGTTGACCGTGTTTACCTCATCAAACGAGTCCGTCGCCAGCGTCGATGACAATGGTCTGGTTGAGAAAACCGGACGCGGAGAAACCGCGATACTGGCTCGTTATCTGGACAGAATGGCCACTGCCGACGTCACGTTTCTGGAAGAGGTGCCTGGCTTCAAGTGGAGTAACCCTCCCGAAAACAACTTTGTCGACACTCACAGTTTCAGCAAGTTGAAGCAGTTGCAGATCCTGCCGTCGGATGTCTGTACTGACGAAGAATTCCTGCGGCGAGCGTTTCTCGACCTGACGGGCCGACTGCCTCGCATGGAAGAAACTCAGGCATTCCTCGCTGACAAAAGTACAGAACGCCGATCGAAACTCGTCGATACGCTGCTGGAAACCGACGACTTTGCTGAGTTCTGGACACTCAAATGGAGCGACATTCTTCGTTCAAACAGCAAGAAACTGACGACCACCGGAGTTCACAAATTCCAGCGATGGATTTACGACGGTATTCGCAATGACAAGGGACTCGACGAGCTGGCTTATGAGCTGCTGACGGCCAGCGGCAGCGTTTTCGAAAATCCCGCGGCGAGTTACTGGCGAGCGAGTCGCGATCCAAACGACGCGACCGAAACCACGGCGCAGCTGTTCCTGGGAATTCGAATTCAGTGCGCAAAGTGTCATAACCATCCCTTCGAAAAATGGTCGCAGGACAACTACTACGGAATCGCAGCGGCCTTCACTCGGATCGGCCGTGAAAAAGGGGCCAAGCCGGACGAGGAGATTATTCACATCACGCGTTCCGGAGAAATCAAGCAGCCGCGTACCGGGCAGACGATGAAAGTTCATCTGCTGCTGAAAGGCGATGTTGACGTGCCCGCGGACCAGGATCGACGGAAAGTTTTCGCCGACTGGCTGGTTTCGGCAGACAATCCTTTCTTTGCCAAAGCGGCTGTTAATCGAATCTGGGGTCACCTGATGGGCCGAGGGATTGTTGAGCCGGTTGATGACTTCCGTGACTCAAACCCGCCTTCAAATGCGGCGCTGCTCGACGCGCTGGCGGAGCAGTTTGCGAAAAACGGCTTCAGTCGAAAGTGGGCCATCCGCACGATCATGAACAGCCGCGTTTATCAGCTCAGTTCGAAGAAAAACGACTTCAACGCGGACGACGAGATCTACGCCTCGCACGCGACTCCTCGTTTGCTTTCCGCAGAACAGCTTCTCGACGCCATCTGTCAGGTGACCGACGTGGTGGAAAACTTCAGCGGTCTTCCAGCGGGGACTCGTGCCGTCGCACTTCCCGACCCTCCGACTGACCACTACTTCCTGAAAGTCTTCGGTCAGCCTCAACGGGAGATGGCGTGTCAGTGCGAACGGTCCAGCGAGTCAAACCTTTCGCAGGCGTTGCAGATGATCAACGGCCCGACAGTGCATAACAAGCTGCGAGCCGAAAACGGTCGCATTCATCAGATGAACAAAGCCGGTAAGAGCGACGACGAGATCGTCACGACTCTCTACCTGACGGCGCTGGCTCGTAATCCGGTTGAAGCGGAACTGTCCGCCGCTCGGAAGCACATCGCTGGCAGCGCCGATCGCATGCTGGCTCTGGAAGACGTTGGCTGGGCAATTCTGAATTCCAAAGAGTTTCTCTTTCAACATTAAGCGGCAGGAAACGACGTAACCTCGAAGCCCGGCTTTCCTGAAAGGCCGGGCTTTTGTTTATTTCAATGCACAACAGGGAGATGCATCCGGTGAGCACACTCGCAGGAAAAACGGTTCTGGTAACAGGAGGCGGCAGCGGAATTGGTGCAGAAATCGCCAGAACACTGGCCAGTCATGGCTGTCGAGTGGCGATTGCCGGACGCCGGGAATCTCGGTTACAGGAAGTCGCAAACAGTTCCGATCAGGAAATTCTCTTCCGCGTGTGCGACGTCGCCGATCGTTCTGACGTGGCTGCGTTGTTTGACTGGGTACGAGAGAGTCTTGGCTCTGTCGACATCCTCGTGAACAGTGCCGGTATCAACATCGCAAAGCGTTCGATGGCCGATCTCGATCCAGCTGACTGGGACAAGCTGCTTCAGATCAACGCAACGGGAGCTTACAACTGCATCCGTGAAGTGCTGCCTGCGATGAGAGAAAAGCGAGACGGAATCATCGTCAACATCAGCTCTGTGGCCGGAATTCGAGCTGGCCTGCTCGGCGGCGTTGCCTACAACGCTTCCAAGTTTGCGATGTCTGCGCTCAGCCTGACCGTTGGAGAAGAAGAAAGCAGAAACGGAATTCGCCTGACGTCGATCTATCCGGGCGAAGTGGAAACGCCGATTCTCGACGAGCGTCCCGTGCCAGTTTCGGCTGAGCATCGCTTGAGGATTCTACAGCCGGAAGATCTCGCCGCCGCAGTTCTGATGGTCGTCAGTCTGCCGGCGCGCGCCCGCGTACCAGAACTCGTCATGATTCCGACAACACAGTCGTTTACCTGAAAATGAACTGTGTGCCTCGTATTTCGTCCCGAGGATTGAATTGCCGGAAGAGTCCGGTAATTATGGCCAACTCTGTCCGAACAGGACGGTAATCCCCCTGCGTTTCCCACCTTTGAACTGATCGAGCAACCGGTGTGCAAGCCCGCTCACCTCGCCGATTCTTCATACTTGAATTTCCGACGGAGCACTCCAGTGAGCGACAACTCTCTCGACCAGAAGATTGCCCAGGCACAAGAGCAACTCGACGCCCATGTTCGTGACAGCGTCGAATGGCACTTCAATCCGGAAACCGGTTGCGACTACTGGCTGGAAAAAGCCAAAACGCTCGACTTCGATCCTCGAAAAGACATTCAGTGCTTCGAGGATGTCAAGAAGTTTCCCTTGTTCGAGGACGAGGACCTGCGAGGCGGCCCGCTCTGTAAATGGGTGCCGAAAGGGCTCGCTGGCAAACCGACCTACGTGTTTGAAACCGGTGGAACGACGGGGATTCCGAAGTCTCGCGTCGTCATTGAGGACCACTGGATTGATTACGAGAACTTCAGTGAGACTCTTCCCGACGAATACTTCCCGCGCGGAGCCAACTGGCTGATGCTGGGGCCTTCCGGTCCTCGTCGTTTGCGACTTGCTGTTGAGCATCTTGCTCAGCACCGAGGCGGCATTTGTTTCTGCGTCGACCTGGATCCTCGCTGGGTTGTCAAGCTGTTGAAGAAAGGCAAGACCGAAGAAGCGAAGGCCTACGCGGCGCATGTGATCGACCAGGCAGTCACCATTCTTCGAGCCAATCACAACGTGCAGTGCATGTTCGCCACGCCCAAACTGCTGGAAGCGCTGGCTCTGCGGTTAATGGATGATGGCGGCAGCATCGAAGAAGCCGGCATCAAAGGCATCTTCGCTGGCGGCACGGAATTTACGCCTCAGTGGTACCGGTTCTGCAAAGAAGAACTGCTCGGCCCGAACGTTTTCATCACGCCGACATACGGCAACACGCTGATGGGCCTCGCCTGTGGAAAACCGTTTGACCCGGCCGACGAGTACAAGATCACTTACTTTGCTCCGCAGCCACGAGCGGTCATCGAAGTCGTCCAGTTCAGTGATTACAACAAAGTTGTCGAAGTCGGCGAAACCGGTCGAGTGAAGCTTTACACCTTCACCAAAGAACTGTTCATTCCCGGTTTCATGGAACGAGACGAAGGAGAACGCGAGCCAGCCATCGATGTTTACCCCTGGCACGGTATCAGCGGAACCCGTCCCTTCCACGAACTGCTCAAAACAACAACGGTCGGCGTCTACTAAGGAAACAATTCGGTCACTGTTTCAACTCCTGAAGTAGAACGCGAGTTACGTTAGGAATATTCAGATGCTTGAGATCCCTGTCATCCGTTGGGGTAAAGAATATCAATCGATGAGCAAGACGGACGTCGTCCATTTTGAGACCGGCGAGACGCTGGCTCAGGTGAATGAGGCCAACGGCGGTCTGATCAAAATGGATATGCGGAAGGCGAAGAAGGCTCGCGAAGTTCTTCGGCAGTTCAGCATTCAGGAGCTGGTCGATAAGTGTGCCGCGGCAGCGGATCTGTTTGAGCATGCCACATTGCCGTTGGGCAACGGTCAGCAGACTCCTGAAGACTTCTGCATGCTGCAGTCGGCAACGACTGGCCTGCCTGAGCACATGTGCAAATTCAACATGACGAAGAATGCGTTCGTCATGAAGAACATGGGTGACATCCTGAATGCGCTCACGCGAGGTCTGCCGTACGAGATTCTGTCAAACGGCTACGGGATGGAAGATCGCGGAGTGATGGTCAGCTACCAGGCGAACTGTGACGCCTCGGGGTGGGTGCTTCCTTCAAACAGCCCGGGCGTGCATACGCTCTGGCTGCCGGTGATTCCACTGCAGATTGGTCTGGTTCTGAAACCCGGTAAGTCGGAGCCGTGGACACCCTATCGCGTCTACGAAGCGATGGCTCAGGCGGGAATTCCTCGTGAGGCATTCTGTCTCTATCCAGGAGCGGGCGACAGTGGCGCCGAACTCGGCGGTGCGGTACTTGAGTGTTGCGAACGATCCGTCATCTTTGGCGGCCAGGCAACGGTCGAGAAGTACCACGGGAATCCCCGGATCTCAGCGCACGGTCCGGGATTTTCGAAGATCATCCTGGGCGACGACGTTGTCGACGACTGGGAAAAGTACCTCGACCTGATGGTCGACTCGGTCTACCTCAACAGCGGTCGAAGCTGTATCAGCGCCTCGGGCATCTGGGCGTCACGGCATACTGAAGCCATCGCCGACGCGATGGCTCAGCGTCTGGGGCCGATTGCTCCTTTGCCGATGAACGATCCCAAAGCCGGTCTGGCAGCCTTTACCATGGCCGGCGCGGCGAAGGCGATGAACGGTCAGATCGATGATGGTTGCGAATCGGGCGCCGTCACCGAAGTCACGGCGAGATACCGCGATGGTGATCGACTCGTCGAGAAGGAGCGTTGCGACTTCCTGCGGCCAACAGTGCTGCACGTCTCAGATCCCGATGACGTCATGGCGAACACTGAATTCATGTTCCCGTTCTGCTCGGTCGTCGAATGCCCTCAGGATCAGATGATTAAGAAGATTGGCTACACGCTGGTCGGCACCTGTCTGACCAGCGACGCAGCGTTCTCGCGACAGCTTCTCGACGCGACGAACATCGACCGGCTCAACATTGGCGAAGTCAAGACGCTGCAACTTAACTGGCTGCAGCCACACGAAGGCAACATTATCGACTTCCTGTATCGGGCCAGAGCCTTCCAGAACAGCCCTCCGCCAGCGCATTGATCGCAGACGAAACATTCAGCACACAAAAACCGGATGAAGCGATCATCGAACGCGTCATCCGGTTTTGTCATTCAGCAGTTTCGTGTTTGATCAGACATCAATGCCGAGGTCGTACTTCAGTTCACGAAACCGTTCGATGAACTCTTCGCTCGACGAGTGGACGTGCTCGGCTTCGGTGATGAAGCGAATATCTTCGTGACAATCGACGTAGTGATCGATCAGCATGCCTTCGATGGCATTCAGATTCTGGCCGTAGGCGATCAGAAGTTTGTGCTCGTCGAACTGAACTTCCATCGGAATGTTGGGATTCAACACGGCGATGCCCATGCAACCGTCGTCGAGCAGCAGGTCTTCATAATCCATCAGGATACTTTTCAGGACCGGCAGATCGATTGATTCACGGACCAGATCGTGGTGCGAACCATGATCAGTGTCGTGACTCGACTCCAGCACGACGTCGACTTCATTACCCATCGGGTCCAGAAGATCAAAGAACAGATCGAGTATTCTCTCGCGCGACGCGGCGGCCATCACGACGGGAATCTCGACGCCTGTGTCGGCATCTTTATACGAGTCGTGTCGGAACCCGGCCTGCGGGACGACCTGAAGATCGTACGATGGACGAATGGCGTCCGTCAGCGTGAAGCTACCATAACGGGCAATCCGCAGGTGAGTTTCCAGCTGATCTTCCGTCAGATTCTCAAAGCTGCTGGAGCCACTTGTTTGCCCGTCTCGAAATGTATTTCTGACAAACTTCTGAATAAAACTCATCAGGCCAGAATCCCCTCTGCGTCGGATCAACCGACTGTTTCAATCTCTGCTCCGCGACGCTGCTGCTTTCCGATTAGTCTGCTTCCAGCAAACGCGTCAGCAGGGTTCTTTCGTTTCGGGAAAGGCCCGGTAACAGCAGCCCAGACTGCGATACCAGCTTCGCCGATCCACAACTCAGTGTTCCCATTCTGAGTGGCGAACCAGATCAGCTATGCCGTCCCAGCAAACTGAGCTGCCGTCCAACTGACGGACTCAGGGCGCGGAGTCGATGTAGCCGCTTTCTGCGAAACACTACGTGAACCTAGCACGCGAATGCGGACGGCGTTCTCACGCTGCAGAGGTGCGCCACTTTTTCGGCAGTCGACTTTGAGGACCGACGCACTGACGCGGTCTGGGATAAGCCGGCAAGAAGGCGAGACAATCCGCCTGCAACGGTTCTGCTGTTGCCATTCATGCCTGACGTGCTTCGATGCGACGACCCAGACGCTACAAATGGCACGACACGGCGGAGTCAGTAACCAGGATCGCTACAATTCTCCGCAGGTATCATTCAACGCATGGTTGAAATGGTTCGTACTCTCGCTTGTGAACCGGTGCCTTCGACGAAGACAATCCCGCTCACCGTTCAACTAACTCATGCATTTCTGGAGAGTTTTGATATGTTCCGCCTGGATCTCCGCCACTCGGGTCGCGCGGTCGCTTTGGCAATCGCCGGGCTGTTGCTTTCCTCCAGCCCGGAGGCGTTTGCGGCAGATGCCAACGATTCGGACGAAAGTTGGCAGGTCATTCATCTGGCGGGGAAGAGAATCGGCTACGGTCGTGTTGTGATTCGAAAGGTCTCGCGAGAGCGGGATACGATTTTCATCACTGACGCAGAAGAACACGTTTCAATCCGTCGGTTTGGGCAGCAGCTGAGGATTCAGTCGAAGACTCACACGGAAGAGACAGAAGACGGGCAACTGTTGTCGTTCAGTTTCGAGATGAAGAATCCGCCAGCACAGTCCACAAGCAGTTCCGGACGAGTGGAAGGTCGGAATCTGGTGATCGAAACAACTGTCGGAGGACAAGTTCAGACGAAAAAGCTGGAGTGGGATTCGACCATCAAATCGCCGGCCTGGCAGGAGCGTTCTCTCAGCGATTCTCCGCTGAAGCCCGGTGAGTCTCGATCTTTCAAAACGTTCATGCCCGAATTCACCAAGGTTGTTACGGTTAAGATGAGCGCCCAGGATTACCGCGTCGTGAAGCTGCATGATGGAACGGAAAAATCACTGTTGAAAGTGAATGTGACGCAGTCAATTCTGCCTGGGATTGGAATGCGGGTGTACCTGGACAGCAACGGCGAAGCGCTGCGAACCGAAGCGGACCTGCTCGGAATGGTGACGTACAGCGTTCCTCGTGAAGTCGCTTTGCAGCAGATCGCCGGCGCGGAACTCGATGTGGCGACGAACACGCTGATCAGGGTCGCCAGTCTTCCGGTTGGCCTGCATGATCGCACAAAAGCTGTCTATCGAATTCAGACAAAGGGACGAAATCCATCTGAGTTCCTGCCGACGGGCGAGACTCAGACCGTCGCCGCGATCGATGATGAAACGGCGACACTGACTGTTTCAGCCATTCGCCCTCCACAGAACATCAGGCCATCGAGAAACGAGCAGCTCGACTACCTGGGCGAAACGCAGTTTCTTCAGGCTAAAGATGCGCGAGTGCAGGAGCATGCTCGTCGAGCAGCAGCCGGTTCGACCGATCCAGGTACGATCGCTGTTCGCATGGAACAGTACGTTTATAAGGAGCTGAAGAAGAAGAACTTTTCCACCGCTCTGGCCTCGGCCGCGGAAGTCGCCAGAAGTCTCGAAGGAGACTGTACCGAACATGCCTGTCTGCTGGCGGCGATGCTCCGCGTCGAAAACATCCCGTCACGAGTCGCCGTTGGACTGGTCTATGCAGAAAGTCTCGGAGCATTTGGCGGGCACATGTGGACCGAAGCGTGGCTTGACGGCAAGTGGGTCCCGCTGGATGCCACACTGGGTAAAGGTGGAATCGGGCCAGGGCATATCAAGCTGGCGGATTCGAGCCTGTCCGACGACGGCCCGGCTCCCGTCACGTCGTTTATTCCGCTGATGAATATGCTGTCGGGCGTGACGATCGACGTTGTTAGCACGGAATAGTAACTGACGCAGCCAGGCGACGTTCGTTTTCGCGAGCAGTCACACACGGAGTATTCCGAAGAATCGGACGAACTCTGATGGCGCCCCAACTCCCGATAACAATGTTCTCCGTCAATTGAAGTCTGTTCCGGTAAAAAACAAGACACCCAGCTGCCGCTCTAATGACAATTCTGCGCTATCTTTCTGGCAATCGCATTGGGCGAGCATCAATGTCAGTAAGACTTTTAGCGCGGGACCAGCGTCATGATTGCAAGTTCCAGTCTTCGATTTGGAATGGTAGGAGCCGGAGGGATTGCTCAGGCATACGCTCAGTCTTTTCGTGACACTGACATCGCCAACCTTGTTGCTGTCGCCGACGTGCGAACGGAATCGGCTGAAGCCATTGCGCAGTCGATCGGTGCCAGGGCTTACGCAACTCACGACGAAATGGCCGCCGCCGAAAATCTCGACGCCGTTGTTGTCTGCACGCCCCCAGTGACGCATCGAAATATCTGCGCCGACCTGGCAAATCGCGGTTTGCACGTGTTGTGCGAAAAGCCGCTGGCCATCGACTCGAAAAGTGCGATTGAGATGTTCGATGCCGCCGCGCAGAACCACGTCAAGCTGACAATGGCGACGAAGTTTCGTTATGCGACAGACGTGATTCGAGCCAAGTCAATCGTCAGTTCCGGAATTCTGGGCGACGTTATCCTGTTCGAAAACTGCTTCACCGGACATGTCGACATGTCGCAACGCTGGAATTCGAATCCGGCAATCAGTGGTGGCGGAGTTCTGATCGACAACGGAACGCACTCAGTCGACATCATCCGCTATTTCCTGGGGCCGGTTGCTGAAGTTCAGGTGGTCGAAGGTCGCCGAATTCAGCAACTGGACGTTGAAGACACGGTCAGAATGTTCGTCCGAACAAACGAAGGCGTGATGGGCAGCATCGACCTGTCATGGAGTATGAATAAAGAACAGCCGTACTATCTGAGCATTTACGGATCCCACGGCACAGTTCTGGTCGGCTGGAAGGAATCAAAGTATCGCCGGTCCAGTGACACGGAATGGGTTCAGTTCGGCGAGGGCTACAACAAGTTTCAGGCGTTCCGCGGCCAGATTGAGAACTTCACGCGAGCCATTCGCGGTGAAGACAAGCTGCTGGTCAGTCCGGAAGACGCGCTGGCATCCGTGGAAGTTATCGAAACAGCCTACGATTCACTCCACAACAGTGTCTGGCAACCCGTCAAACAAACGGAATGGAATCCGCCATCTGTTAATTCAGAAGGCACCCTCGCCGCAGCCGGTCAGGTTTCGTAGTGGCGGGCTTTACCGCGAGATTTATCTGCTTCGCTTGTGGAGAAAGTATCAATGGCCGCTCGAATTCATACCACTGCGATTGTCGAAGACAACGTCCGCATCGGTGACAGGACTTCGGTCTGGGACAACGTTCACATTCGCCATGACACGGAGATTGGCGAAGAATGTATCGTCGGCGAGAAGACGTACATTGCTTACGGAGTCAAAATCGGCGACCGAGTGAAAATCAATGCGATGGTCTACGTGTGTAATGCCGTGACGATTGAAGACGGAGTCATGATCAGCGCCGGAGCGATCTTTACCAACGATCGATTCCCGCGGGCCACAACGCCCGACCTGAAGCAGCTGCGTGATTCAGAACCGGACGAGCACACGCTGCCGACTCTGGTCCGCGAGGGAGCAACCATCGGAGCCGCCGCGACCATCGGAAATGATCTCACGATCGGAAGGTTTGCGATGGTGGGGATGGGTTCGGTCGTCACGAAGTCTGTTTCGGACTTTCACCTGGTACTTGGTTCGCCCGCGCGTTCCATCGGTGCTGTTTGCCGCTGTGGTCAGATGATTGCGAGGTTTCCGAACGATCGTCCTGCCAACTTTGCGTACCTCAGCTGCCCGGTGTGTGCTCGTGAATACTCAATTCACGATGGCGAGGTGAGCGAGTCGCTGCTCCACGTTCTTTCAGTCAACGACAACGAACTCGTTTCTCTTGCGTAGACCGTGAAATATGCGTCGCCACATTCGCGTCCTGGCTGGCTCACTAAAGCCAACGGCCGGCAGCCACATCTATAATCGAGAGCTGATCCGCCGGCTGGCTGCGCGAGGCAATCGTGTATCGGTCGTCAGCTTCGATGATGGCAGCGAAAGTGGCGGGAACGCAGACTGGCGTGATCAGCACTGGGGCGACGTTGAGCTGACCTGCCTCCCTCGCCGTGACTGGAACGCGATTCCTGCTGCGTGGCGATTCGCTTCGACACTGCAAGGTTTGCAGTCCCGTCGCGACATTACGTCCGCGACACTCGACGAGCCGGATGTTGTCATCGGAACAGAGCACCTGTTTCTGAAAGCTCATGCCAGACGTTTTCCTCGCACGCCATGGCTGTATCTGGCTCATTCGCTGGTGATCGCGCACGAGATCGACAGCTACGGAATGACCGGCCTCCAGCATCGTCTTGCCCGAAACTTCTACATCAAGCAACAGCAGTGGGCGTTGCGTCACTCATCAACGATCGTCCGATTTAATCAGTCGGCGACCAACGCGTTGATGGAATTCTATGGTGCAGAGGCGTTGCGGGCTCCCGTTCTGATCAACCCGACGGGTATCGACTCTCCTGAAACGCCGAGCCGTGAGCGGTACCACAATCCAGAGGATCCTCTGCGGCTATTGTTTGTCGGACGGCTCGTCGCTTCTAAGAATCTGAAGTTCGTTCTGCATTCACTGGCGGACCTTCGCGCGACAAACTGGACACTCGATGTCGTTGGCGATGGCCCGGAACTCGAAGACTGTCGGCAACTGGTGAAGCAGTTACAGCTTTGCTCGCAGGTCACTCTGCAAGGGCACCAGACAAATACTTCCCAATGGTACGAAAATGCCGATCTGCTGTTGTTTCCCTCGAAGTTAGAAAACATGCCGCTGGTGCTGCTGGAGTCGATGGCTCACGGCACGCCCGCGCTCGTCATTCGGGAAGACGGCGACCAGTACCGTGTCCCGTTTTCGGAAGTCATCGAAGACAACGTCACGGGGCTGATCGCCGACAACGAAGAGGATTTCAGTAAACGGCTGGCCGATGTGATCGCGAGTCCGGTGCAGCTGAGCGACCTGTCTGCCAACGCGCAAGCTCAGGTTCGAGAGCACTACACCTGGGATCAGCATCTGGATTGCTTTGACAGACACATCGACAAACTGCTCGGTCAGCCTTCTCGCCCTGTCGTAGTTCATGCCTGAAATCATTGGGGGATCTGGCCAGTCGCATATTTGAATGCCTTCAAACGTTGCGCTGTTTCTCAACCAGTCAGCGAGCGTTGCCTCAGTCATCATCGTGTCGTGTTCTGGCAACATCCGCACGAGATGTTGCTGGCAAATAGTTCTAATCGATACGCCCTGAAAATCAGCGACGTCTGCCTGACGGCAATCATATGTCCCTCAGACTCGTTTCAGGTTTCCGTTCTATATTTGACACGTTGTGTTGCGCCGTCAGTCCACGAAATGTATCCGTCACTTGAAGGCTTCTGTCTCTGCAGGCACGAATGATAGATTCAGACAACCGACTGAAACGTTCTCAACAAATCGACTTTGACAGCCATTGTCCGTGGTCTGTCTTCAGAGCGTCAGGTTTTCGACGGGAATCTCTATGAGCACTGCAGAATCACAACGCTGGGGAATCGTCGGCGGCGGTGTGCTTGGCATGACGATGGCGCATCGTCTCGCTCAAGCGGGTCACGACGTGACGTTGCTTGAATCTGCTTCACACCTGGGTGGTCTGGCC